>JAXDQP010000031.1:0-16347 GCA_034667745.1 Thermoplasmata archaeon | reverse complement strand
GGGGGGGGGGGCCCAGCCGAATGTATCCACCAATCCCGCGCCATCCGCGGTTTCGGCGACGAGGAGGCGGCGAACTCTACGGGAACCTGCGGCGCGCCGCGAACGCGACGGCCAGGAGCCCGAGTCCGGCCAGGGGCATCTCCAGGCCGGGCGTCTTTTTCTTGGCGTGCGTGCCCTCGATGGCGGCGATGAGCGCGCTGTCGTCGCGGTACTCCCGCCCGGTGTCCACCGTCGTGTAGAGGCGGGCGAGGCTGCGGACGTTGAGGTCGGAGGCGCTCGTGGCGGCCAGGACGATGTCGGCGGTGTCGCCCTTGTCGGCCTCCAGCGGGACCTTGACGGCGACCTTGACCTCGCGGGTCTCGTTGGGGGCGAGGCGGACGGAGCGCTGCGTCGGCTCCAGCAGGCTGACCCAGAGGATGTGGGTGCCGGTCAGCTCCAGGTTGACGGTGACGGGCTGGCTGGCGCGGTTGACGAGCGTCAGGTTGTAGAGGACCATCTTGCCGGGGTTGGCGACGCGGTCCTGCGCGCTCTGCGCCTCCAGGGCGAGGGTGGCGTTGCTGGCGAACACCTGCGCCACCTTGTCGTGGTACTCGTTGAGGGGCAGGTCGAGGATGCCGCCGGGCTGCACCAAAGGCGCGGAGCGGGGGCCGAAGCCGCCGGCCAGGCCGTCGAGGCGCGTGAAGGTCACCATCAGGTCGAGGCGGAGGCCAGCGCCCTTCTCGAACGGGATGTAGCCGGTCTCGGGGCGCGGCACGAGGGTCGCGTGCAGGAAGGTGCCCTGGGTGTTGGCGCCCACGTCGATTGGCGCGTCGGGGGTGAGGTCGGCGAGGATGGCCTCGTCGGCGTCGAGGAGGCTGGGGTCGAAGCCGCGCGAGACGGTGGCGCCGGGCGGGACATAGATGAGGCGGCCGCCGAGTGTGGCGCCCGGCATCGGCAAGGTGGTCTTGATGGGGACGCTGACGTTGCCGATGGTCTGCTTGAAGTCGAGGCCCATCTCCAGCGCGGGCGCCAGCGGCACGCTCCACAGGTAGGTGGCGAGCGGCGGGAAGACGTCCTGGCTGGCCTGCTCGCCGGGGACCTCGGCCTTGGCGTCGTAGGTGTCCTCCTCCGGCGAGGCCGCGTTCATGTAGAGGCCGCTGGCGGGGGTGCCGAAGAGCGTGTCGAAGGCGGTGATGGACTGGCCGGAGGTGATGGATTGGCTGTGCAGCCACAGCACGTTGTGGTGGCCGGCGGGCTGCGGCGGCTGGGTGTAGCGGATGCCGAGCTGGACGCGGCCGATGGAGCCGGAGTCGCGCACCGCCTTCATCTCGAGCAGGAACTTCTGGTAGGTGCCGTGCTGGTGCGCGAAGGGCACCGTGACGACGACCGGGAACAGGATGGACGCGTTGCCGGGGACGGTGATGCGCTCGCCGGGCAGCTTGACCTCCCAGCCCGCCGGCAGGCCGGAGGCGGCGAGCAGGAAGGACTGGTTGCCGTTCAAGCCGCTGCTGGCCTCGACCTGGTAGACGATGGTGGTGGCCTCGCCGTTGGAGGCGCGGGTGGGGATCTCGCTCGCCAGGCGCGCCTTGCCGCTCTGCACGATGCCGTAGCGGACGGCGAGGTCGAGGGTGCCGTTGCCGGCGTCGGGCATGGCGTCGTGGGCGCTGGCGCCGGGCGAGCCGGTGCAGACGTCCTTCGTGAGGCAGGAGCGGTCGCTGCCGAAGCTGAAGCCGGAGTCGGCCGCCACGCGCCAGCTGGTGAGCGGGACCTCGGGGTGGGGCGTGTTGCCGTCGTGGTCGAGCAGCAGGTCGCGGCCGTAGCTGACCGCCATCGTGCCGGCGTCCGCGTTGACCTGCACGGGCGCGTAGGGCGAGAGCTGGTCGTAGCGGTCGAGGGCGGGGTCGTAGGCCTGCAGGTAGGCGCCGTAGGTGGCGCCCTCGATGACCTGGCGGAAGATGGAGATGCTGAACACGCGGTCCTTGTGCAGGAAGGTGATGGCGTAGCCGGTGCTCTCCGCGAAGGGCACCTCGGGCGACGCCTTGAGGCTCCCGACGTGCAGCGTGAAGGTGAAGTCATCCGGCGTCTCGAGCACTTCGAGCGCCTTGAGGTCGGTGGAGGCGAAGCGCCCGCTCGGGTCCTGCTGCTGGCCGGAGAGGGAGGCCTTGACGTCGCCGGCGGCGTCCTCCAGCAGCCGAATGCCGGCCTCGCCGGGGACGGCGGGGCCCTGGGCCGACGGGGGCTGGGCGTGGGCGAGGGGCAGCAGCAGGGCCGCAGCCAGGAGGGGCAGGAGGGCCTTCATCGCGCTCAAGGCCCCGTCGCGGCTTTTAGGGATTGCGGTCCAGTTGGCGCGCTCCCGAAGGTTGCTCCTACTGGCCAAGCCTGCGCCGCATCGCGAGGGCGAGCCCGAGGGCGGCGGCGAGCAGCAGCGGGGCCTCAAGGCCGGGCGTGCCCTTCTTCGCCTTCATGCCCATCATCGCCTGGATGGCCGCCTCGTCGCCGGGCCAGTCGCGGCTGTCGTCCACCATGACGTGCAGGCGGGCGAGGGTGCGCTGGTTGAGGTCCGCCGTCCCCGTCACGGACAGCACGAGGTCCGCCATGTCGCCGTGGCCGTTGGCGTCGGGGGCGGCGGTCGGGGGGATGCGCACCGCGACCGACACCGGCAGCCTGCCTCCCGCGGGGACGGTGACCTGCGACGCGGTGGGGGCCAGCATCTGCGACCAGTCGGTGTGCGTGCCCGTGAGCTGGAGGTCCACGGTCGCGGCGGCCTCGCCGTGGTTCATCAGGGTCAGGTTGAACAGCACCTGCTTGCCGGGGTTCGCCATGCGGTCCTGCGGCGAGCCGGCCGACAGCATCAGCGACGACGAGGAGGCGAAGAGCTGGTTGACGCGGTCGTGGTACTCGAACAGCGGCAGGTCCGTCACGAGGCCGCCGGGCTGGATGAACGGCGGCGTGGCCTCGTTGGGGAACTGCGTCGGGATGGTGCCCGTGAAGTCGACCTCGAGCCGCAGCACCAGGGACGCGCCCTTGGCGAACGGGATGTAGGTCTCCTCCCCCGTGGGCGCGAGGTCGGCGGCGAGGACCACGGGCGTCGAGGTGCTGGCGCCGATGTCGACAGGGGCCTGCGGCTTGAGGCGGCCGACCTCGACGGAGGCGTCCTGGAAGCCGTTCGGCCCGAAGCCGTTGCGCTGCTGCCGCGTGTTGTTGGGGGGCGGGTAGTAGAGCAGCGAGCCTGTCAGCTGCGCGCCCGGCAGGGGCGGCTTGGTGGTGACGGGGACGCTGACCTTGCCGGTCTTGTTGAGGTCGAAGTCGAGGCCAATCTCCAGGCCCGGCGAGAGGGGGACGTCCCAGCAGTAGCCGGCGCGCGGCGGCACCGCCTGCGTGTTGAAGTTGCAGCCCTGGCCCGGCACCTGCAGGTGGGAGTCGAGCGGGTCGTCCTCCTGCGCGTTCATGTAGAGCGTGGCGCCCGTGCCGATGACGGGGTCGGTCGCCTCCGCGCCGAAGGGCACCTGGTCGAGGAAGTTGAGGCTGTCCGCCGTGTGCACCCAGAGCGCGTTGTGGTGGCCGGCGGGCTGCGGCGGGTTGCTGAAGCGGACGCCGAGCTGGACGCGGCCGACGCTGCCGGAGTCCCTCATGCTGGTGAGGCTGAGGACGAAGAACTCGTAGGTGCCGTGCTGGTGCGTGAACGGCATCGACAGCAGCACCGGGAAGACAATGCTGGCGTTGCCCGGGATGGTGACGTGCTCGGCGGGGAGCTGGACGTCCCAGCCGCCGGGGGCCCCGGAGGCGCCCAGCATGAACAGCTCGCTCGCGGCGCCAAGGTTGCGCGCGGTGACCTGGTAGACGATGGTGGTGGCCTCGCCGTTGGAGGCGCGCGTCGGGATGGGGCTCGCGAGGCGGGCGTGGCCGGCCTGCACGACGCCGAAGCGGATGGCGAGGTCCGCCGTGCCGTTGCCTTGGTTGGGCATCGCGTCGCTCGCCTGCACGTTGGGCGGGCCCTGGCAGGTGGTGGCGACGCAGACTTGCCCGCCCTGGCCGCCGCCGAAGAAGCTTGTGCCGATGTTGGTGGCGCCCACGTGCCAGCCCGTGAACGGCATCTGCGGCTGCGGCGCGTTCCCCTCGGCGTCCACCAGCAGGTCCTTGGCGAAGGAGGCGGAGAGGGTGTTGGCCGCCTCGTCGGCGGCCGCCTCCTGCATCCGGGTGAGCGCGAAGAAGCCGTGCCGGCCCGCGTCGTAGGCCTGCAGCTGCGCGGAATAGCTCGCCGTCTGCACCACGTTGCGGACCAGGATGACGCGGAACTGGCGGTCGTTGTGCTGGAACCCGACGCGGTAGATGATGGTCTCCAGGAACGGCGCCTCGGGGCTGCCGTGCAGGCTCGCCGCCGTCACCGTGAACGTCAACTCGTCCGCCGTCTCGGCCACGTCGAGCGCCTTCAGGTCCGCCGCCTCGAAGCGCCCGGCGGGGGAGCCCGCCTGCCCGGCGGCCGTGACCTGCACGTCGCCGCCCGCGTCGTCCAGGAGGCGGACCGCGGTGCCGGCCGCAGGCTCCCCGGCTTGGCCGCCCGCGGGGAGCGCGAAGGGCAGGAACAGGGTGGCCACCAGGAGGGCCAACGGGATGCGCACGCCGCTCGACGCGCCCGGCGGCTAATAAGGCGTTGTGGTGCGCGCGACATGCGGGGACCCGAGGCAGAGAAACAAGGGGATGAGAGGAAGAGAACGTTCGGCGTCTGCCTTAGGCCGGCTTGACCTTGACCAGCAGCGCGCTGTCGGCGGGGGCGCCGGTCGCGTCGCAGATGTTGCCGTTGTCGCCGCCGAGGTCGTAGACGCCGGGGATGAGCCAAGGCTGGCCGGACGGGCCGGTGCCGAGGAGGTGGGCGACCACGTCGCCAACGATGGTGGTGGCGACGGCGGTGGGGTCAAGCAGCAGGGCGTAGTCGTGGGACTCCGCGACGCGGGTGCCGCTGCTGGGCGGGCTGGTGTTGAGCCAGCTGATGTCATTCGTGGTGCACGAGATGACGTAGACGTCGCCGGCGCCGACCGCGACGACCTCGTCGGTCTGCAGGTCGCCGCTGATGAAGGTGTCCATCTTGGAGTCGGCCTCGCGGACGGCGATCCAGGCGTTGTTCGCCGCGCCGCACTGCGCGTTGCGGCTGCCAATCAGGATGGCCGGTTGCAGGACGCCGAAAACGTCGAAGCCGTTCGCGTCCACAACGAAGCCGAACTTGGTGTCGGCCACGCGGCAGGCGCCGATGTCCCACTCCCCAGAGGTGGCCACGTCCGTCTCCGTGGAAGGCCTTTGTGAGCCAATCCCCGCGTTCAGGTGGATGTGGTCCAGGGTCGCGTACACATTCAGGGCCGAGATGACCAGCTTGTAGCCGGCGGGGTCCAGGGTGCCAATGACCAGGGGGGCCGGGCAGGGGATGGCCGGGCCGATGCCGGGGGCCGGGGCCAGCGCCGGGACGAACGTGCCGCCCGCCTTCAGGTTGAGGTAGATGCGGAGGTTGTCATAGTAGGAAAACGGCGCGACGGGGGAGATTTGGCCAGCGTCGAAGCCGGGGCCGCAGCGGCTCTCGTTGGGGGCGTAGAAGCCGATGCCCGGGGCTTTGGCCTCGATGAAGGGGACCTCTTGGCGGTAGAAGGTGCGGCTGAAGTCCCCGTTGTTGGCTTGCGCGGCGGGCAGCAATGCCAGCGCGGCGAAAATGGCAATCGCGGCGGGGGCCGCGAGGCCGTGGCTCAACTTGGTGTTCATGGTTTTCTTCCTCTGGATTCCGGAACCGAGGTGGTCCCGCAAACCAGCCGCAATGGCTTGCCTCATTCAATGGTTGTGGCCAAAAAGGCAACGGCGCGCAACGAGTGTGAAAGTCCTGCTCTTGTGCACCCACAATTTACCCATGGCAGGACAGGAGATGGCTGTTCCAGCTATGGCCACTTCTCTTATCTACGCAATGCAATTCCTTGCGGATGGGCCATCTGGTCCTACGGTGACATAAAAATGATGAAAACTGGACTGGTTGCAATTGGACTCCTGACCGCCGCCGCCCTCCTGGCCATCGTGCCCACGGCATCCGCCTCCTGCGGTGGTGACATTGTTCCGGAGGTCTGTGTCTGTTTTGACACCCGCGGGATTTGCCCCCCCGGCAGCAACACGAGCCGCTTCCAGATCATCATTGACCCCGGCCACAGCATCCACATTTGCGTCAATGAGACGCTCAAGGCCTGCTAGCCAAAAAGTGTCCCTTTCTCCCTCTGTCCACCCCGCTTTTTGATCATCCTTGAAGCAACACCCGGCAGGCTTTCGTTGCTCACGTGATGCTGTTCCAGTGATGGGCCGAAGCCTTCAGAACCCTCGGCGCCGCGCCACCGCCGCCAGCGCAACCAGCGTCGGCCCGACCAGCAGCGCCTCGAGGCCGGGCGTCTTCTTGGCTGGCGTCGCCTGCGCCAGCAGGCCTGCCTCGTCAGGGTACTGTTTGGCGGTGTCCACCGTGGCGAAGAGGCGGGCGAGGCTGCGCACGTTGAGGTTGGAGGCGCTCGTGGCCGCGAGGACGAGGTCGGCGGTGTCGCCCTTGTCGGCGGTGGTGGGCACCTGGACGGCGATGCGGACGGGGGCGCTCTCGCCGGCGCCGAGGCGGACCTGGTCGCCGCCGAGGACGCGGGCCCACGCGACGTGGGTGCCGGTCAGCTCGAGGTTGAAGCGGCCGGCGCCGCCGTCGTTCTGCAGGGTGAGGTTGAACAGCAGGGTCTTGCCGGGGTTGGTGGCGCGGTCCTGCGGGCCGTCGGCGACGAGCTGGAGGGTGGCGTTGCTGCTGAACACCTGCGCTACGGCGTCGTGGTACTCGTTGAGTGGCAGGTCGGTGAGGATGCCGCCGGGCTGGATGGCCGGGGAGGTCGCGTCGTTGGCGAAGCCGAGGAACTGGGCGCCCAAGCTCACGAGCTCCAGCTCCAGCGTCAGGTGCGAGCCTTTCTGGTAGGGCACGTAGTCGCCGTCGGGGGTGGCCACGACGTCGGCCTCGAGGAGGGTGCCCTGCGAGTTGGGGGCGACGTCCACGGGGGCGTGCGGGACGACGGTGGCGACGGGGAGGGCTTGGTAGTCGCGCAGGCCGTCGCCGGGGGAGAAGTAGTAAATCTGGCCGCGCAGGACCGCTCCCTGCAGCGGCGCCGTGGTCTTGATGGGGAGGCTGAGCTTGCCTTGGCGCGCGAGGTCGAAGTCGAGGCCGAGCTCGAGCTGCGGGCGGAGGGGGATGGACCAGCAGGTGTGGACCTGCGGCGGCACGAGGTCGTTGCCGCAGGTGTAGCCGTGCATGTCGGTGCGGGCGTCGAGCGGGTCGGTGTCGAGGGCGTTCATGTAGAGGCCGGGCGAGCCGTAGAGCAGGCCGTCGGCCACGGGGGCCGTGGCTTGGCCGTCGAGCGCCGCGGCGTGCAGCCACAGCACGTTGTGGTGGCCGGCGGGCTGCGGCGGGTTGCTGTAGCGCACGCCGAGCTGGATGCGGCCCACCGAGCCGGGGTCGGCCTGGCTCTGCATCTCCAGGAAGAACTTCTGGTAGGTGCCGTGCTCGTGCGTGAACGGGATGGCGGCCACGATGGGCAGCGTCACGGAGTCGTTGGCGGGCACGGTGATGCGGGCGGCGGGCAGGCGCACGGCCCAGCCGGCGGGGACGCCGCTGCTGGAGAGCGTGAAGGTCTCGTTGCGGGGGCCGCGGTTGAGCGCCACGACCTGGTAGACGATGGTGGTGGCCTCGCCGTTGGAGGCGCGCGTCGGGGTCTGGCTGAACAGGCGGGCGTGGCCGGCCTGCGCGATGCCGAAGCGCGGCGTGAGGGCGAGGGTGCCGTTGCCGTCGTCGGGCATGGCGTCGTGGGCGTAGGGCGCGGGCTGGACGCAGGTGGCGCGCGAGACGCAGAGGCCGCGCCCGGGGCCGCCCGAGGAGGAGCCGAAGATGCCGCTGCCGGACGAGAAGACCTTCCAGTCGGTGAGGGGGACCTCGGGGTGGGGGGCGTCGCCCTCGCGGTCGACCAGCAGGTCGCGCTCCACGGTGAAGGTGAGGGTGCCGGCGGCGGGGTCCTGCGCGACCTCCTGGTAGGGGCCGGCCTGCTCGTACGCCTTGCGGGCCGGGTTGTAGGCCTCGAGGTAGCCGTAGCTCTGGGCGGGGCCGACGAGGACGCGGTGGTTGAGGGTGACGCGGTAGACCTGGTCGAGGTGGCGGAAGCCGACGCCGTACTGCACGCTCTCCACGACGGGCGCCTCGGGACTGGCGGCGAGGTTGCCGACCGTGAGGACGAAGGCGACCTGCTCCGGCGTCTCGCGCACGTCGAGCGCCTTGAGGTCGGCGGCGGCCCAGCGCCCGGCGGGGTCCTGGTCGCTGCCGCCCCCGGCCACCTTGACGTCGGCGGCCTTGTCCTCCAGCAGCCGGACGGCGTCGTCGCTTGGCGGCGCGGCGCCCTGTCCGGCGGATGGTGGCAGGGCGAGGGGCACCAGGAGGGCGGTGGCGAGGAGGGCGAGGGCGAGCTTCATGCGCCAACCAGCCCCCGCTGGGCTATTTGAATACCGTGGTGCGCCGGTCGTATCGTGCAGCGATTCGGCGCGTTTAGGCTGCGGCCGGCGGGCTGCCGCCCTCGGCGACGAGAATCTCTTCCTCGTCGTCGGGGGGCAGGATGACGACCTGGATGACCGCGTCCTCGCCGTCCAGCGACACCACGCGCACGCCCTGGGCGCCGCGGCCGGTCTCGCGGATTTGGTCAACGCCGGTGCGGATGACGACGCCGCTGCGCATGATGGCCAGCAGCGACTCGTGGCCGTGCACGGGGCGGACGCTCACGACCTTGCCGTTGCGCTCGTTGACCGCGATGGTCCGCACGCCGGTGCCGCCGCGCCGCGTCTTGCGGTACTCCTCGACGGGGGTGCGCTTGCCGTAGCCGCGCTCCGTGACCGACAGGAGCTGCATGCCGGAGGTGACGACCGCGAGCGAGACGACCTCGTCCGGGTCCTTCACGTCGCCGGCGTCGGCCTCGTCCTCGGCGCTCGCGCCCGGTTCGTCGTCCTCGTCGCTCTCGTGGCCCCGCAGGCGGATGCCGCGCACGCCGCCCGCCTGGCGGCCCATGACGCGCACCTGGCCCTCCTCGAAGCGGCACGCCTGCCCGTTGCGGGTGGCGAGGATGATCTCGGAGGCGCCGTCGGTGCGGTGCACCTCGAGCAGCTCGTCGCCGTCGCGCAGGATGACGGCGTAGATGCCGTTCTCGCGGATGTTCTTGTAATCCGAGAGGGCCGTGCGCTTGATGCGGCCGAGGCGGGTGGCGAAGACGAGGAACTGGCTTGCCTCGTCGAAGTCGCGCACCGGGATGATGGTCTGCACCGACTCGTCCGGCTCCAGCGCCAGCAGGTTGGCGATGGGCTTGCCCTTGGCGTTGGCGCTGCCGGTCGGGACCTGGTAGCCCTTGAGGCGGTAGACGCGGCCGCGGTTGGTGAAGAAGCAGACCCAGTCGTGCGTCGAGCCGAGGCTGGCCTCCACCACCACGTCGGCGGCGGCGTCCGACTCGACGTCGGTGTCGCTGCCCTTGAGCTTCATGCCGCGCCGTCCGCGCCCGCCGCGCCGCTGCTCGCGCCACGTGCTGAGGGGCATGCGCTTGACGTAGCGCTCGCGGGTGAGCAGGAAGACGGACTCCTCCTCGGGGATGAGCGACTCGTCGTCGATGTCGATGTCGCCGTCGGCCAGCTGGGTGCGGCGCTTGTCCGCGAAGTCCGCCCTCACCTTGAGCAGCTCCTCGCGGATGATGGCGTAGACCAGCTTGGGGTCCGCCAGGATGGCCTTGAGGTGGGCGATCTGCTTGACCAGCTCGGCGTGCTCCGAGCGGACGGCCTCGGTCTCGAGGCTCGTGAGGCGCTGCAGGCGCATGTCGAGGATGGCCTTGCCCTGGATCTCGCTCAGGCCGAAGCGCGCCATGAGGCCGCCCAGCGCGGTCTCGGGGTCGGCGCTGGCGCGGATGAGGGCGACCACGGCGTCGATGTTGGCGAGCGCGATGAGCAGGCCCTCCAGCAGGTGGGCGCGCGCCTCGGCCTTCTTGAGCTCGAACTCGGTGCGCTTGGTGACGACGACGAAGCGGTGCTTGAGGAAGACCTCCAGCAGCTGCTTCAGGCCCATCGTGCGGGGGCGGCCGTCGACGAGGGCGAGGTTGTTGACCGCGAAGGTCGCCTGCAGGTCGGTGTGCTTGAAGAGCTGGTTCAGGACGACGTCGCTGATGGCGTCGCGCTTGAGCTCGATGACGATGCGCATGCCGCGCCGGTCGGACTCGTCGCGCAGGTCGCTGATGCCCTCGACGACCTTCTCCTTGGCCAGCTCGGCCATCTTGATGATGAGGTCGCTCTTGTTGACCTGGTACGGAATCTCGGTGAAGATGATGCGCTCGCGGTCGCCGCCCATCGACTCGATGGCGTGCTTGCCGCGCACCACGATCTTGCCGCGGCCCGTGGTGAGCGCGTTGAGGATGCCGCCACGGCCGTGGATGATGCCGCCGGTGGGGAAGTCGGGGCCCTTGACGATCTCCAGCAGCGACGCGACGTCGGCGTCGGGGTGGTCGATGAGGCGCACGGTGGCGTCCACGATCTCGCCCAGGTTGTGCGGCGGGACGTTGGTGGCCATGCCGACGGCGATGCCGGCGGAGCCGTTGATGAGCAGGTTGGGGATGGCCGCCGGCAGGACCTCGGGCTCCTGGAGCGTCGCGTCGAAGTTGGGGACGTACCCGACGGTCTCCTTGTCCAGGTCCTCCAGCAACTGGAGCGTGATGCGGGAGAGGCGGCTCTCGGTGTAGCGCATGGCCGCCGCGGAGTCGCCGTCGACGCTGCCGAAGTTGCCTTGGCCGTCGACGAGGGGGTAGCGCAGGCTCCAGTCCTGCGCCATGCGGACCATCGCCTCGTAGACGGCGCTGTCGCCGTGCGGGTGGTACTTGCCGAGGACCTCACCGACGACGCGGGCGCTCTTCTTGTACGCCGAGCCGGGGCCCATGCCCAGCTCGCTCATGGCGTAGAGGATGCGGCGGTGGACGGGCTTGAGGCCGTCGCGGGCGTCCGGCAGGGCGCGCGCCACGATGACGGACATCGCGTAGTCGAGGAACGACTGGCGCATCTCCGACTCGATGGGGCGGGCGCTGACGCCGCTGGGGGTGGGGGCCGCGGGGGGCGTCGGGGTCGTGGGGGAGGAGTCGTCGGCCATGCTACACATCCACCTGGGCTTCCAGGGCGTGCGTCTCGATGAACTCGCGGCGCGGCTCGACGTCGTCGCCCATCAGGGTCACGAAGAGCTGGTCGGCCAGCACGGCGTCCTCGACCGTGACCTGGAGGAGCGTGCGCGCCTCGGGGTCCATCGTGGTCTCCCAGAGCTGCTGCGGGTTCATCTCGCCCAGGCCCTTGTAGCGCTGCACCTGGACGCCCTTGCCGGTGCCCTCGGGGTCCCACTCCGCCATCACGAGCGCCTTGGCGCGGTCGTCGTAGACGTAGCGCTCGTGGCTGCCCTTCTTGAGGCGGTAGAGCGGCGGCTGCGCGATGTAGACGTAGCCACGGTCGATGAGGCCCTTCATGTAGCGGTAGAAGAAGGTGAGGAGCAGCGTGCGGATGTGGGCGCCGTCGACGTCGGCATCCGTCATCACGACAATCTTGTGGTAACGGGCCTTCTCGACGTCGAAGTCCTCGCCGATGCTCGTGCCGATGGCCTGCACCAGGTTGAGAATCTCCTTGTTCAGGAGCACCTTGTCGAGGCGGGCCTTCTCGGTGTTGAGGACCTTGCCGCGCAGCGGGAGAATCGCTTGGTTCATGCGGTCGCGGCCCTGCTTGGCCGAGCCGCCGGCCGAGTCGCCCTCCACAATGTAGATTTCGCAGACGGCGGGGTCGCGGGATTGGCAGTCCGCGAGCTTGCCGGGCAGGCCGCCGCCCTCCAGCACGCCCTTGCGGCGGGTGAGGTCGCGCGCCTTGCGGGCCGCCTCGCGGGCCTTCAGCGCCAGGACCGCCTTGTCTACGACGATGCGGGCGACCTGCGGGTGCTCCTCGAGGTACTCCTCCAGCTTCTCGTTGAGCATCGTCTCCACGATGCCGCGCACCTCGCTGTTGCCGAGCTTGGCCTTGGTCTGGCCCTCGAACTGCGGCTGCGGGATCTTGACCGACACGATGGCGGTGAGGCCCTCGCGGCAGTCCTCGCCCGACAGGCCCGACTCCAGGCCCTTCAGCAGGTCGTTCTTCTTGCCGTAGTCGTTGAGGCAGCGCGTCAGCGCGGCGCGGAAGCCGATGAGGTGGCTGCCGCCCTCGACGGTGTTGATGTTGTTGGCGAAGGTGAAGACCGTCTCGTTGTAGGCGTCGGTCCACTGCATCGCGATCTCGATGCCGACCTTGTCCTTGCGGCCCTCGATGCGGACGACCTCGGGGTGGAGCGGGGCGCGGCCGCGGTTGACGAAGCGGACGAACTCCTCGACGCCGCCCTCGTAGTGGTACTTCTCCTCGCGGGGCGGCGCAGGCTCCGCGCCGGCGGGTTGGCGCTCGTCGCGGAAGACGATGTAGACGCCCGCGTTCAGGAACGCCAGCTCGCGCAGGCGGTTCTGCAGGACGTCGAAGTCCCACGCCGTCGTCTCGAAGATGGTGGCGTCGGGGTAGAACGTGATGGTGGTGCCGCGCTCGGCGGGCGTGCTGGGGCCGATGGCCTGCATCGGCTCGGGGATGCCGCGGTGGAAGGTCTGGCGCACGTGCTTGCCGTCGCGGCGGACGTCGGCGACGAGCGTCGAGGAGAGCGCGTTGACGCACGACACGCCGACGCCGTGCAGGCCGCCCGAGACCTTGTAGCTCGACTCGTCGAACTTTCCGCCCGCGTGCAGCACCGTCAGCACAATCTCCAGCGCGGGCTTGCCGTGCTTGGGCATGATGTCGATGGGGATGCCGCGCCCGTTGTCCTCGACCCGGCAGGCGCCGTCCTTCTGCAGGACGACGAGGATGCGGTCGCAGTGGCCGGCGAGGGCCTCGTCCACGGAGTTGTCCACGACCTCGTAGACGAGGTGGTGCAGGCCGCGCGCGTCGGTCGAGCCGATGTACATCGCGGGCCGCTTGCGGACCGCCTCCATGCCCTCCAGCACCTGGATGGAGTCCGCGCCGTAGGAGGACGCAGTCTGGCTCTGGCTCTGGGATTCTGGCATGAAAATCGGTCTCCGCGTGCTTGCCCACGGCCTCCCGTGGGGGTCGCCTCACGCGCGTGCACGCGCGCACGCGGGATAAACCCTGCTTTCCGGGGCTCCGGGGTCTCCAAAAGCAGGGATTCCTAGTCCCCGGAGTTGATGGCTAAGAGCCGGGGCATCCGCCGAAAGTGGACCAAAAGATGCTTGCGGCGCTCACCCACGTCAGGCCGAATGCGGCCAGGGCCATCCAAGCCGTCTGATTGTTGCGTGGGTGCTTGGACCGCTTGTCCCCCGCCCAGGCTACGATGCCGGCGGCGGGAGCAAATACACCCCACAAATATCCAACCCCGACAAGGGCGTGTCCGCCATTGCATTCAAGCCAAGGCCCGAAAAAGATGAGGATTCCCTGGAACACGACCCCGACGAGGGCGGCCCACCAGGCGGATTGAGAAGCCACGCTCCAGACGTTTTCTGGACCTCTAGGTCGCATGCTGGGCCTGCGACGGTGGAGATTCCTGCTCCGGGGCTTGCGGCTGCGGCTCCTCGTAGACCGTCTCCGCCTTCGGCTTGGGCGGCGCCTCGATGCCCACCAGGCGGCCCATCAGGGCGCGAATCTCCTCTGGGTCGCTCGCGTCCAGGCCGAAGTACTCGGGGAACAGCGCCGTGGTGACGAGGATCTTGGTCGGGCCGTCCTCGCGGGCGCGCACGAGGCCGCGCTGCACGAGCTCTGGGATGTGGTCGTAGACCTTGCTGCCCATCATCTCGACGAGCTGCGACTGCTTCATCGGCTGGTGGAACGCGATGAGCGCCAGCGTCTTCAGGAGCTTGGGCGCAATCTCCATCGGCGCGAACTTGGCGGCGGGCTCGGCGGCGAGGCTGCGCACCTGCATCGCCCACTTCGTGCCGGCCTTGCCGACCTCCAGGATGGTGTCGCGCTCCTGGTAGGCCGCCTGCAACTCGGCGATGCCTTTCTTGACGCTGTCCGGCGGCAGGCCGGTCTGCTCGGCCATCTCCTCGACGGTGATGGGCTTGCCGGCGGCGAAGAGCGCAGCCTCGACCACGTGCATCGGCTTCATGCCGGTGAAACGGACCTGGATACCGGCCTTGCGGGCGGCGCGGACCGGGTTCGGGACTTTCGCTTCCAACCCGCTTGCCCGAACCACGGATTTCGCGGATTGCGGTGGGGTCTCCGCGCCATCCGCGGTTTGGGCAGGTTCCGGCGCCGGCTTGACCGCGGATTTCGCGGATGACGCGGATTGAGGTGCCTCCGCGGAATCCGCGCCATCCGCGGTTTGGGCCACGGATTTCACGGAAAGGGCTTGCTCCTTCCGGGCCTTGGGGGAAACGGCGGAAGGTTCCGCCGGTTCCGTGGAAGCGGGGGGTTGGGCAGGCGCGGATTTCTTGCCCTTCTTCGCCTTGCGGGCCTCCTCCAGCGCGCGGGCCAGCTCCTGCGCCCGCGTGGGCTTGCCGTGGTTGCGGTGCACCTCGAGGGGCGAGCCGTCGGGGGCGGTGCCGTCGAGCCTCACGCCTTGACCTCCTGCGCGATGACGGTGGCGGCCTCGACGAGCTTGGGCGTGACCCAAACCTCGCCGTACGGGAACTCCTCTTGGCTGACCGTGATGCGCTGCGCCTTGGCCAGGAACAGGAGCGCGTTGAAGGTCTGCACCACGTCGATGGCGGTCGGCTCGTAGAGGCTGCTGAACGGCACCGGCGTCCCCGGGTAGTCGAGGATGCGCTGCCAGGTCTCGGCGACCTCGGCCTCCAGGTCGTCCTTGTGCATCATGCCGCCGACGCGGCCGCGCATCCGGCGCTTGAGGCTGAGGCGGGCGGCGAGGCGCTCCTCGTTGAGCAGCAGGCGCTGCTGCGTCTCGGCGTGGACCTCCTCGAACGCGCCGAGCAGCTCCATGAGGGTGACGCGGCGGTCGCCCTTGTGCCGGATCTTCTCGTCGATGGGCGCCTTGGGGAGGGCGAAGATGCGCTCGTTGTAGTCGACCTGGTCGTTGGACCAGCCGAAGTCCGGGATGTCCTCCCAGCCGGAGTCCGTCGACTCCTCGGCGCGGATGATGGCGCGGCTGGCCACCTCGTCCGACTGGAGCTTGAGGACCGTCCACGCCATGAGGATGATGCGGCCGGCGGTGACGAGGTCGACGCCGCGCGCCTTGGCCTCCTTGAGGTACATCTGCGCGAACTTCGAGAGGTCGAGGTCCCAGGGGTCGAGGTGGTTCTGGATGACCAGCTCGAAGGCGATGGCGAGGTCGCGGTGGAAGCCGTCCTTGATGGCCACGTGCTCGCCGTCCTGGCTGCCGGTGACCATCTCGATGTAGTCGGTGACCTTGCGGCCGTCGTCGTCGTCCGCGACGAGCGCCTTGTGCCAGAGCAGGTGCTGCACGACCTCGGCGGTGTGGAGCGTCGCCTGCGTCGGGGCGGGGCGGACGACGGGGTCCGTGAACTGCGTCTGCTTGGGCGGCATCAGCGCACCTCGCCTACAACCGAACCACGAATTGCACGAATTTCACGAAGCGCCGTGGGTTTCGTGCAATTCGTGAAATTCGTGGTTTGGAGAGCCGGAATCATTTCTTGACCTCCACGGACACGGCGCGCTCGATGAGCTGCGTGATGGTGGTCTCCTGCGCGGGCCTGGGCTTCTCGGCCTTCGCCTTCTTCTCCTTGCGCTGCGCGGGCGTTGGGGCGGCGGGCGGGGCGGCGTCGCCTGCCTTCGCGCCGCCGGCGGGGCCCTTCTCCGACTCCTCGTCGCGCAGGGTGTCGATGTCGAAGTGCGCGATGATTTCGCTCTGGCCCGGCACCTGCTGCGTGACGCCGTAGATATGGCTCGCCTCCTTGAGCGTGATTTTGCGCAGCGAGACAACGATGAACTGGGCGTAGCGTGCGTTCTCGCGAATCATCTTGGCGAGGAGTTCGCTGTTCACCGCGTCGAGGTTCTGGTCGACCTCGTCGAAGTAGTAGAAGGGGCTGGGGTCGTAGCGCTGCAGGGCGAAGATGAACGCCATGCTCGTCAGCGACTTCTCGCCGCCCGACAGCGCGTCGAGGCGGGTGACCTTCTTGCCCATCGGCTGCGCCTTGAGGATGAGGCCGCCCTGGAAGGGGTCCTCCTCGTTCTCCAGCTCCATGTAGGCCTGGCCGCCGAGGCTGATGTCCTTGTACACGGCCTGGAAGTTCTCGTTGATGGCGGTGAAGACCTCCATCAGCGCGGCCTTCTTCTTGACGGTGATCTCGG
>JAXDQP010000030.1:0-10536 GCA_034667745.1 Thermoplasmata archaeon | reverse complement strand
TAGAGCAGCAGGCCCAGTCCAAGCAGCAGGTGCGGCACCTTGCGGCGCGCCTCGTGGCCCAGCAGCAGGACCGGCGGCTGCGGCAGCGCCTGCTTCAGCCGCTCCAGGACGCGCTGCAGCTTGAGGGCCGTGAACAGGAGCGTGAAGACGAGGCCGCCGACCAGCAGCAGCACGAGGGCCGCGCCGAAGGGGGCCGGCAGGAGCAGCGCGCCCCAGCGCCACAGGGCGACGGCGAGCGCGGCGAGGCAGAGGCTCGTGCCCAGCGACGACCAGCGGTCCGCGAGGCGCAGCCGCAGGGCGCGGCGGGCGTGGAAGCTGCACGCGACGGCGTAGAGCAGCGTCGCCACGGCGAGCAGGCGCGCGGAGGCGATGGACCAGGGACCGGGCGAGAACGGAATCGCGGGGTCCATGCCGGCGGCGACTCGCGGGGGCCAGAAGAAGGCGACGCCTGCCCAGCCTTCGCCTAGAGGCGCCGGCGGACCGCGACCCCGGCGGCGACGAGCGCCAGCAGCACGATGGCCTCCGGCGCAGGGGTCGCCTTCGTGGTGGGGGTCGGCGAGATGGAGGGGGGCGGGCTCGTTGTGGTCGTGCTCTGGGTGGCGGTCCCGGACGAGGCAGGCGGCGCGACCGGACCCTGGGTCGGCGGGGCCGGGCTGCTGGTGGCGGTCTCAGTCGGAGTCCCCACCGGCTCGGTCGGGAGGGCAGGGGCGTCGAAGACGAAGGCGCGGCCGACACCGGTGTCCGGCGCGACGTCCCAGCGGCTGGTGGTGCCGGCGGGCGGCGTGCCCGTCGTCTGGGCCGGCTTCGACAGGGACGAGCACGGGGTCGCGAGCGGGTAGCTGACCACGGGAGGCTGCGCCGGCGGGTCGGGGCTGCACAACTGCGGCGAGCTGTAGGCGACGGTGTTGACGATGCGGTAGGCCCCCGGCGCCGCGCCCGCCGGGACGTTGACGGCGGTGTTGTTGCGCGGCACCTTGAGGACGATCTCGCCGCCCGTGGCGACCTTGGCCGAGCCGTGGCCGTTGAAGGTGAGGACGTCCTTGCCGTCGATGGAGCCGATGGCCGTCTCCAGCCCTGCGGGCGCCCCGTGCCGGTACACGGCGTAGGTGCGGTTGTAGCCGGCGAGCGTGGGCGCCGCGCCGCCGTCCGGCGCCTCGACGCGGAACTCCAGCTTGAAGCTGAACGTGAGCGCCGCGCAGCCCGGCGCCGCGCAACCGCCAGTAGCCGGGGGCGCAGGCAGCTTGGGCACCAGGATGTGGAACGTGACGTTCTGCGGGTCGGTGCCGTTGACCCAGACCGCTGTGATGTCGAGGGCGCTGCCGGGGTCCGCGTCGCCGGACGCGTCCTTGACCTCCGGGTCCGCCGCGGAGCCGGCCGAGACGCCGGGCAGGATGAGCAAGCAGACAATGGCGAGAAGGATTGGGGCAGTTCGCATGAAGGCTCGACCGCCGCGCGCGCTATTTAACGAACATGGCCACTTGGTGGGAGCAAGCAAGACAAAGCGACGGCGAACCCGTTGCCATCGCCCAGATTCAGCGAAGGAATCGCCGCAGGCCCCGCTCAGATGTTCTTGTCGAAATACCCCGTCGTGCCACCCTCCGGCGTCACCCGCGTCGCCAACCAGATGCCCAACGGCGTCACCGCGATGAGCGCCACCCCCCACAGCACCCCCCCGGTCACGAAGCCGAGACCAACGATGCCGCACGTCACCGACGACAACACCAAAACGATGGCCGCCAGCTTCCGCAGGAAATCGCGGCGCGTCCGGACCCGGCGTTCGCTCAAGGGGCCCGGGCGGGGATTCGAACCCCGCACAAGGGAGCCACAATCCCATATGTTAACCAGGCTACACTACCCGGGCCATTTCCTGTGTTCCGGCTCTCGTGGGCCGGTGTGGCAGGCGCGCGACAGGGGGGTTCCGGATAAGCTTGCCCGTCCTTGGGCGCGGCTGCGGCGGGCTGTCGTTCAGGAGAGTTGCGGGCATGGCAGCCTCCTTCGGGGAGATTCGTCCCCTTCGCGGGCGATTAATACGCGGAGGCGAATCGGGCTGCGGGTGTCCCCCTGATGAAGAACTCCCTGCTCGTCCCGCTTGCGCTTGCCCTCGTCGTCCCGTTCCTGTCGCCTGCGTCGGCGGTCACCAACTACGACCAGCCGGCGTGGTTCAACTGGGGCAAGACGAACCTCGACGTCCTCATCCTCGACGTCCACGATCCCCTCATCGCGGGCGCCATCCAGCGCGCCATCACGATGTGGGAGAACGGCATCGCGTATTGGTCGCCGTCGCTGGCCAGCAGCCTGCACCTGCGCGTGTACTGGCCGGACTCCGGCGTCGCGCCGCCGCCGGGCTTCAGCGCCGACATCGCGGTGGTGCCGCAGGGCTTCATGTCCGTCATCCCGAACGGCGGCAGCAGCCTGCTGGGCACGCCGGCGTGCTACTCGACGGCGCCGATGTTCGTCGCCTACGGCAGCTTCCTGCGCGTCACCTCGCACGAGTTCGGCCACTGCCTCGGCCTCGGCCACGTCTTCACGAACGGCGTGGAGTACGAGCCGGGCTTCGACATCATGGGCGGCGGCGACGGGCCGAAGTGCCCGAGCAACCTGAACGTGCAGGTCCTCAACCGCGTCTACAGCGGCGCGACGGGCACGGTGTCCATCGCCTCGACGGCGTACCTGCAGGCCCCGAGCTGTTAGGCCTGCGCCATTCCTCTTTCCTTCCTCCCTTTTCTGTGGCGCTACGCGGTCACTGCGAGGGGGGACTGCCGTGCCTGCTCCGCCTCGGGCAGGTCGGCCCAGCCGCTCGCGATGTAGTAGCGGCTGTGCGCGCCGTCGCGCTGCTTCTGCACGAGGCCGGCGGCGCCGAGGCGGTTCATGTGCCAGGTGACGGTGCTGGGGGTGACGCTGAAGGCGGCGGCGAGGTCGCACTGCGGGACGCCGGGGTGGGCGCGGATGTGGCGGGCCATCGCGGCGCTGGTCTCGTTGCGGAGGGCGGACACGGCGGTCTTGCGCTCGCCGGAGTAGTGGCCGCTGCGCTTGTCGAAGAAGCGGAGGTAGCGGCCGTCGCGGACGCTGTGGACGTAGCCGTTCTTCTCCAGCACGCGCAGGTGGTAGGTGAGGGTGGAGGCGCCGAAGCTGACCTGGTCGCCGAGCTGGGCGAAGTTGACGCCGGGGAACGCCTTGACGCGCTCGTACACCTCGGCGCGGCCGGGGTGCTCCAGGATCTCCTCGCCCTGCACGCGCGCGTAGCCGGCCAGGAGTCCGCTGCCGGCGGCGCCGCCCAGGAGGGCCTTGCCGTGCGCGAGGAGCCACGCGGCGCCGGCGAGGACGAGGGCGCCCAGGCCGACGGCGGCGACCGCGGCGCCCCAGGGGTAGTGTGCGGTGACGGTGCCGTAGGAGACGGTGGTGAGGTCGCCGTTGCCGTCGAGGCGGGCGGTGCGGGCGCGGCCGTCCAGCTCGTGCAGCCGCAGCGCGTAGCTGCCGTCGAGGGCCAGTTGCTGCCCGTCGAGCGTGTGCGTCGTGGCGCCGTCCTTGCCCTGCACCTGCACGGTGCCGGCAAGCGCGGGCAGGACGGAGGCGCCGGTGACCTGCACGGTGGGAGCGGAGGAGTAGAGGGTGCCCGGCAGGCCGGAGAACGCGACCTGGAGCGCGCCGTCGGCCTCGATTTGGAGGCTCTCCTGGATGTACTCGGTGTGCTCGCCGGGGCCGAACCACTCCTTGCTGGCGGGGTTGAAGAGCTGGCCCGCGCGCTGCTCGACTCGGAAGGACGCTAGCAGGTCCTGCGAGGCGCCGCCGCGCTCGAGCCCGAGGCGGGCCTCGCTGACGAAGAGGTGGAACGGCCCGGCGACGCTTGCGGCGCCCGCGTCGGAGCGCGCCTGGAACTGGCCGGCGGGGATGGTGGCCGCGTAGCGGTCGCCGTCGGTGACGAGCTGGAGCGTGAGGGGGCGCTGCAGGCTCTCGGCGACCTGCTTTTCCTCCGCGAGGCCGCCCACGAGGAGCGGGCCTTGCGTGGCGCTGCCCGCGAGGTGGAGGTCGCCGTCGGAGGCGTAGAGCTGGAAGCCGGGCAGGCGCTCCTTGAGCGTCACGGTGGCGCCCGCGAGGTCGACGGGGATGCGGTCGGTCGCGGCGCCCCACAGCAGGCCAAGCTGCGGGTCCTGGCTCAGGTAGCCGTAGGCGCGGTGCTGCACGCGCCACAGCGTCCCCGTCGCCTGCGCGAGGGAAAGCGTGACGGCGCCGTCGTGGCCCGCCAGGAGGAAAGCCCCGTGCCCGGCGGCGGCCTCGCGGTCGCCCTGCACCTCGATGGGCAGCGTGACGCGGCCCTCCAGCGTGCCAGGGGATGCCAGCGCAGGCGTCGCCCCGAGGACTAGGAAGACCGCTGCCGCTGCCCAGAGGGCCGACCACCTCATCGCGGCAAAACCCCTGTCCCGCGCTTAAAAGCTGTTTGGTGACAACGTCACTTTGTCGCTGGTTCTTGCGCCCGTCAGCCCCGGCGCTCGATGGCGGCGCGGGAGGCGGCGTCGGCCTGCGCGTTCTGGGCGCGCGGCACCCACTCCAGGCGGTGGCTGGCGAACTGGCCGAGCAGCTTGCGGGCCTCGGCGTTGAGCGAGCGCAGGTTCTCCGCGCGCACCTTGTAGCTGCCCTCCACCTGGCGCAGCACCAGTTGGGAGTCGCCGCGCACCACGATTTCGTTGGCGCCCGCCGCCAAGGCGTGCCGCAGCGCGAGCAGGAGGCCGTGGTACTCCGCCTCGTTGTTGGTGCCGCGCCCCATGAAGAGGCTCAGGCTCTGCGGCCGCCCGTCGCCGACCTGGACGACGGCGCCGGCGCCCATCGGGCCGGGGTTGCCGGAGCAGGCGCCATCGAACCAGACCGTCGCCTTCACGCGGCGCGCATGGGCATCCCCCACTTGGCTTCGCCGCCCTACAGGACCGGCCCCTTCCCGGGCCGCTTGGGGCGCAGGCGCTTGCGGGTCGCCGGGTCCTCCTTCGGGTGGGGCGGGCTCGCGCTGGCGCCGGCTTGGACCTCCTTGGGCTCCGCGGCGGCCTCCGCCTCCTTGGCCTCCTTCTCGCGCAGGATGCCGGACTTCTCGAAGATGCGCCGCGCCACCTGCGTGGGCTTCGTGCGCGGGCCGACTTCAGCGTCGGCTGGCGCCTTCGCGCGGCTGGGAAGCCTGCGGCTCCCTACCTTCTCCTCGGCGTGCTTCTGCGCCTCCTGCACGCGCTCCGGCACCGCGTCCTTGGGCAGGTGGCCGCTCTTGAGCTGCATGATTTCGTCGCGCAGGAGGGCGGCGCGCTCGAAGTCCCACGCCTTGGCGGCAGCCTGCATCTCCGCCTCGAGGTCCTTGATGAGGCGGTCGAAGCCGGTCTTGTCGAGCGTGGCGAGCTTCTCCTTGGCGACGACGACGGGCTTCTCGCCGAGGCGGCGGCCGTCGATCTCGATGCCCTTCATGCTGCGCACGGTGGACTTGGGCGTGATGCCGTGCTCCTTGTTGTAGGCAATTTGCGTCGTGCGGCGGTCGTTGGTGGCCGTGATGGCCGCCTTCATCGCGTCGCTCATGCGGTCGGCGTACATGATGACGCGGCCGTGCAGGTTGCGCGCCGCACGGCCGATGGTCTGCACCAGGCTTGTCTCGCTGCGCAGGAAGCCAATCTTGTCGGCGTCGAAGATGGCGACGAGGGAGACCTCGGGCAGGTCGAGGCCTTCGCGCAGGAGGTTGATGCCGACGAGGACGTCGAACTCGCCCTTCCGGAGCTTCTCCAGGATGATGATGCGCTCCAGGGTGTCGATGTCGCTGTGCAGGTAGGTGACCTTGAGGCCAAGCTGCTGGTAGTACTTCGTCAGCTCCTCGGCCATGCGCTTGGTGAGCGTGGTGACGAGGACGCGCTCCTTGCGCTTGGTGACCTTGATGATTTCGCCGTAGAGGTCGTCGACCTGGCCGGCGATGGGGCGCACCTCGACCTCGGGGTCGATGAGGCCGGTGGGGCGCACGACGGCCTTGACGCGCGTCTGCTCATGCTCGGCCTCGTAGGGTCCCGGCGTCGCGCTCGTGAAGACCACCTGCTGGAACTTCTTTTCAAATTCGGCGAACTTGAGCGGGCGGTTGTCGAGGGCGCTGGGCAGGCGGAAGCCGTACTCGATGAGCGTCTCCTTGCGCATCCGGTCGCCGTTGTACATGGCGCGGATTTGCGGCATCGACACGTGCGACTCGTCCACGATTAGCAGGTAGTCCTTGGGGAAGTAATCGATGAGGCAGCCGCCGGGGTCGCCGCGCGGGCGCCCGCTGAGGGGCTGGCTGTAGTTCTCGATGCCCGCGCAGTAGCCAATCTCGCGAATCATCTCCATGTCGAAGCGGGTGCGCTGCTCCAGCCGCGCCGCCTCCAGGATTTTCCCCTGCTGCCGCAACTCGCCGAGGCGGTCCTTAAGCTGCTGCTGGATGCGGCCGAGGGCGGCCTCCAGCTGCTCGTTGCTCATCACGAAGTGCTTGGCGGGGAAGACGGTGATGCCTTGGTACTGCACCAAAAGCTCGCCCGTCGTGTGGTGGATGCGGCCGACCTTCTCGATGTCGTCGCCCCACAGCTCGACGCGGATGGGGTGCTCGTCGCCGGGCGGCAGGATGTCCACCGTGTCGCCGCGGACGCGGAAGGTGCCGGGCTTGAGGTCGGCGTCGTTGCGCTCGTAGTAGATGTCCACGAGGCGGCCGGTGAGGGCCTTGCGGTCGAGGCTGGCGCCGACCTGGAGGACGAGGTTGGTGGCGCGGTACTGCTCGGGGGAGCCGAGGCCGTAGATGCACGACACGGAGGCGACGACCACCACGTCCTCGCGGGTGACGAGGCTCTGCGTCGCGCTGTGGCGCAGCTTCTCGATCTCCTTGTTGATGTCCGACTCCTTGGCGATGTAGGTGTCCGACTGCGGCACGTACGCCTCGGGCTGGTAGTAGTCGTAGTAGCTGACGAAGTACTCGACCGCGTTCTTGGGGAAGAAGGCCCGCATCTCCTCGTAGAGTTGCGCCGCGAGGGTCTTGTTGTGCGAGATGATGAGGGTCGGCTTGCCGATTTCCTCGATGACCTTGGCCATGATGTAGGTCTTGCCGACGCCGGTGACGCCCTGGAGGGTGACGAAGCGCTTGCCGTCGCGGATGGAGCGGACAATCTCGTCGATGGCGGGCCCCTGGTCGCCGGCCGGGGCGAACGGGGCGTCCACTTGGAAATTCACATTCACTCCAGAGGCGGCAACCGAGAAAAGGGGTTGGGAAGGGGGAAGGAAAGAGGGGAAAACCAGGCCCTTCAGCGCTTCTTGGAGGCGGCCTTCTTCGCCGTCTTCTTGGCGGCAGCCTTCTTGGCGGGGGCCTTCGCCGCCTTCTTCGCGGGCGCCTTCTTCGGGGCGGCCTTGGCCGGCTGCGCCGAGGGCATCGCGGGGGCGGCCGGGTCCGGCGCGGGGGCGGTCTCGGTCTTGGGCTTGCGGCGGAACAGGCGAAGGACCATGCTCGTCGCCCCGGCCACGCGCGCAGGAAGATAACGGCTTCGACCTCGGGGCGAAAGCGTCGGCCGAGGGGACGGCCAGAGGGGAACGAAGGGCGGCGCGAGGCTCTCCAGTTGCCTGGAGGGTTGGTGGTCGGTGGTTGACCGGCTTGCGCCGGTTGCCCCGGCCGCCCGCACACAAGGTGCAACTTTGGGTGGGGGCCGCCCGGATTTATACCTAACTTCCATGGAATTACGTAGATTGTCGTTTACTGCATGGATTTTTTCATTTGCTTGACCTGTCCACCCACTCCTCCTGTTGGAAGCGACTACGTTTCAGTCAAACCAAACGGTTCCACAAGCCTGAAGAGGAGGAACGTCCATCCTTTTCCCATGACCTGCCAGGAGACCCTGCAGAACCTGCCCCCGGTGCCCATCTCGGTCCAGACAATCCTGTGCCAACTCTACGGGCACACCCCAATGACGGGCAAGCAGCTGCGCGAAGCGACCGGCCTGCCGCGCCGCACCATCTACACCGCGCTGCGGAAGCTGCGCGACCTCGGCCTCCTCCAGGAGCGCCAGAGCCTCCGCGACACCCGCCAGACCTACTTCTGGGTCCCGGCCCCCGCCGAGGGCGCCCCAGCCACGCCGGTGCCTTCCCCCTCGCCTTCCTACGCCGCGCGGCCCCCGCGCACGCTGACGGCCTAGCCTCCGCCGGACCCTCTAGTCTTTCTCACGGTCCAGCCTGCGCGCGCCTGGCGCGATGATCAGGCACATCCTCGGAGAACCGATGACCGGATTGGACTTTGGTGAGCGCCGCTGACCCCCTCGGCCACGATGCACGATGGCGGGCGGGACCTGGTGGAGACATGAGCGAGCCTGGCCTTGACGCGCCCTTCCATTGCCGGCACTGCGGCGGCCCCACGGAGGAGCTTGCCGGCCAGACGCACCGCCTCTGCGGGCAGTGCGGGCAGGTGACCTACGTCAACCCCGCCCCCGCCGTCGGCGTCGCCTGCCTGCGCGGCCGCGAGGTGCTGCTGAGCCTGCGCGCGCGTGAGCCCAAGGTCCGCGAGTGGGACCTCGTGGGCGGCTTCGTCGAGGCGGGCGAGACGCCGCAGGAGGCCATCGAGCGCGAGGTGTGGGAGGAGACCGGCTGCGCCCTCGCGGCCATCCGCGTCCACGACACGCGGCCGGGCGACTACGCGGGGACGCCGACGCTGAACTTCCTCGCCACCGCCACGCTCGTCGGCGAGCCGCGCGCGATGGACGACTCCCTGGAGCTGCGCTGGTGGCCGCTCGACGCGCTGCCCCCCGTGGCGTGGCCGCACGAGGCGGCGTTCCTCAAGGCGCTGGCCGAGCGGCCCGCAGCCTGAGCCGGCACAGCGTTTTCCGGCGGCTCAGGTGCGCGCCTGGACGAGGGCGAGGCGGGCGTTGACCACGCTGAGCTGCTCCTGGTACTCCCGCCAGCGCTGCGCCACCTCGGGCGGCAGGTCGGGGGTCGGCCCCGTCCCCCAGGCGCCGAGCTTGCGGTGCTTGCTCTGGAGGTCGTGCAGCAGGACCTCCAACTGGTTGCGGCGGGCCAGCAGGTCCCGTGTCTCGTCCGGCGGAGTGGGGACCATGTCGCAATCAAGTGTGCTTGCCGGTTAAGGGTTCGGACCGTGCACCATGGCTCAGAGAGGGATGTTCCCGTGCTTCCGCCTCGGGCCGTCCTGCCTCTTGTTGACGAGCGTTTCCAGGGCCTTGATGAGCATGGGCCGCGTCTCCTGCGGCTCGATGACGTCGTCGATGTAGCCCTTGCGCGCGGCGACGTAGGGGCTGGCGAACTTCTGGCGGTACTCGGCGACCAGCTGCTCGCGGCGCTTGGCGAGCGCGGCGCCCTCGAGCCCCTTCAGCTCGTTGCGGAAGACGATGTTGACGGCGCCCTCCGGCCCCATGACCGCAATCTCCGCCGTGGGCCACGCGACGTTGTAGTCGGCGCGGATGTGCTTGCTGCACATGACGTCGTAGGCGCCGCCGTAGGCCTTGCGCGTGATGACCGTCAGCTTCGGCACGGTCGCCTCGCTGTAGGCGTAGAGCAGCTTCGCTCCGTGGCGGATGATTCCTTGGAGCTCCTGCTGCACGCCGGGCAGGAAGCCGGGGACGTCCACGAAGGTGACGAGCGGGAGGTTGAAGGCGTCGCAGAACCGCACGAAGCGCGCGGCCTTGACGCTCGCGTTGATGTCTAGCACGCCCGCGAGGTTGGCGGGCTGGTTGCCGACGACGCCGACGGGGCGGCCGTTGAGGCGCGCGAAGCCGACGACGATGTTCTTGGCGAACTCGGGCTGGATCTCCAGGAAGCGTCCGTCGTCCACCACCGCGCGCACGAGGCGGACCATGTCGTACGGCTTGTCGGGCGAGTCGGGGACAATCTTCAGCAGCTCCGCGTCCATGCGGTCGGGGCTGTCCTGCGGCGCGACGATGGGGGCCTCGACGAGGTTGTTGGCGGGCAGGTAGGCGAGCAGCTCGCGGATGCCGCGGATGCAGGACTCCTCGTCGTCGAAGGTGCCGTGCGCGACGCCGGAGGTCGCGGCGTGGGTGTGCGCGCCGCCCAGGTCGTCGAAGGTGACGGTCTCGCCGGTGACGGTCTTGATGACTTCGGGGCCGGTGATGAACATGTGGCTGGTGCCCTCCACCATGAACGTGAAGTCCGTGATGGCGGGCGAGTAGACGGCTCCCCCCGCGCACGGGCCTAGGATGGCCGAGATTTGGGGAATCACACCGGAGGCGCGGGTGTTGCGCCAGAAAATCTCCGCGTAGCCGCCGAGCGCGATGACGCCTTCCTGGATGCGGGCGCCGCCGGAGTCGTTGAGGCCGACGAGCGGGGCGCCGTTCTGGAGCGCGAGGTCCATCACCTTGCAGATTTTCTCCGCGTAGACGCCGCCGAGGCTGCCGCCGAGGACCGTGAAGTCCTGCGCAAAGACGTAGGTGAGGCGGCCCTCGACGGTGCCCCAGCCCGTGACGACGCCGTCGCCCAGGAAGTGTTTCTTCTCCATCCCGAAGTCGTGGCTGTCGTGCTCGCGCAGTGCGTCAAGCTCCACGAACGAGCCGG
>JAXDQP010000029.1:0-21184 GCA_034667745.1 Thermoplasmata archaeon | reverse complement strand
CGCAGGCCACGTCGGAATCCGCGCCATCCGCGAAATCCGCGGTTTGGTCGTGAAAAGGCAGTTTCCCCGAAATCCCTGCTTCGGCGAGGGGGCGTACGCATGATGGACTTCCCCGCCGAGCAGGTCGCCTTCGCCGGCCTCCCCGGCCCGCTGCGCCTGGAGGACATCCTGTTCGAGGCGCGAAAATCCGGCCGGATCGCGCCGCTCCAGGTCGTGCGCGCCGACCGCGTCGTGGGCCCCGACCACCTGCGCAGCGCCGCCCTGCACGCCCACCGCGCGTTCAAGGAAGGCCGCGCGCAGGCCGACACGCTGGAGGTCGAGTTCCTGCGCTACCTCGCCGGCGAGCGGCAAATCCGCAAGGCGCTCGACAAGATGGGCCTCCCGGAGGCGTGCCCCGCCGCCGTCGCCGTCGCCTTGGGCGAGCGGCGTCTCGACGCGCTGCGGCACTTCGTCCACGGCCTCGGCCTGCGCGAGGACGACACGCTCGTCCGCGCCGACGCCGGGCGCCTGCGCGGCTTCGGCATCACGGACGCGCAACTCGCGGCCACGACGCCGGCGCGCCACCTTGACCTCGCGCTCGAGGCGGTTGCGGCGGTCGATTTGCTTAAGTAGCGCCCCCAAGTCGCGCCGCCCATCCGCAGTCCGGGAAGCGCGTGCTTCCCGTTTCCGCACGGGCCCGTGGGGTAGCTTGGATATCCTTTAGGCTTGCGGAGCCTGCGACGAGGGTTCAAATCCCTCCGGGCCCGCTCTTTCCCATCTTCCCCCCTTCCTTTCGGTTTTTTCGATGTCCTGCGTTGCCCGCAGGCAAGCCCTTAGCCTTGCGCGGCGCAATGGGCGTGCATGGCCGACAAGGGGACGCTGGATGCCTGGTGCCCCGACTGCAAGGAGGTCCGCAAGTTCGTGCTCATGGACCCGGGCTCCTGCAAGTGCACGGTGTGCGGCCACGTGGAGCAGATGCAGCGGCCATTGAAGCCGGGCGAGCAGGTCTCGGGCTCGCCGCTGAAGTAGACGCGGCGGTCGTCGCGATTATCTGCGCCGGGCCGGTCGCGTGCCCGTGCCCCTCCGCACGGCCCTCCATCCTGTGCACGCCGCCGCCGGCGCCACCTTCGTCGAGTTCGCGGGGTACGACATGCCCGTGCACTACGGCAGCATCAAGGAGGAGCACGCCACGGTCCGTACCGCCGTCGGGCTGTTCGACGTGTCGCACATGAGCAACCTCTGGGTGTCGGGTCCCGGCGCCGTCGCCGCGCTCGCCAGGGTCACGCCGACGAAGCCGGACGCGGTGCCGGTCGGGAAGGGCAAGTACACGGTCGTGCTGCGCGAGGACGGCACCATCCTGGACGACGCGTTCTATTTCCGCACCGAGCCGGAGCGCTTCTTCGTCATCCCCAACGCGGGCCGCAACGTGGCGGTCGCGGAGAGCCTGCGCGCCAACGGCAAGGCGGCGGTGGAGGACGTGACGCAGCAGTGGAGCATCCTCGCGCTCCAAGGACCGCAGGCGAGGGAGGTCCTGGCCGCCGCGTCGCCGTCCGCGCCGCCGAAGTTCCACCACATCGCGACGATGGAGCTGGCGGGCGCGCAGTGCCTCGTCTCCGGCACGGGCTACACGGGCGAGAAGGGCGTCGAGCTCTACGTCCCCGTCGAGCACAGCGTCAAGGTCTGGGAGCACCTGATGCAGGCCGGCGCCCCGCTCGGCATCAAGCCAATCGGCTTGGGCGCGCGCGACACGCTGCGGCTGGAGAAGGGCTACTGCCTCGCCGGCAACGAGTTCGCGGGCGGCCGCACGCCGCTGGAGGCGGGCCTGGAGTGGACGATGGACTGGAGCGGCGACTTCCTCGGCAAGGCGCGGCTGCTGGCGCAGAAGGAGGACCCCACGATGGATCGCCTCGTCGGCCTGCGGCAGGAGAGGGGCATCCCGCGCCACGACTACCCCATCGAGCGCAGCGGCACCGACGCCGGCAAGGTCACGAGCGGCACCCTCAGCCCCACCCTCAACGTCGGCATCGCCCTCGGCTACGTGCGTGGCGGCGCGGAGCCCGGCGAGGAGTTGGACGTGGTCGTGCGCGGCAAACCCCAGCCCGCCACGGTCGTCAAGACGCCGTTCGTCTGACCAACCGCGGTTCGGGAGAGTGGGAGCAGCCTCTCCTGGAGCGGCACCGATTGCCTTAACGGGAGCGCGCAGGTCGTCGGGACCGTGTACGTCATCGTCGGGGGCGCCGGCGAGGTGGGCTACAACGTGGCCAAGGCGCTCCGCGAGGAGGGGCACGAGGTCGCGGTCATCGAGAACCGCCCCGAGCGCCTCGACCGCCTGCAGGACCTGGACGTGACCGCCATCGCGGGCAACATCGCCAGCAAGTCCCTGCTCGAGGGCGAGGCGCGGGTGCGGGAGTGCGCTCTCTTCATCGCGTGCTCCGGCGACGACGAGATCAACATGGTCGCCGCCGCGCTGGCGAAGACCTACGGCTGCCGCACCATCGCGCGCATCAACGACACCGAGTACCTCAACGTCCCGACCTCGGACGAGTACGCCAAGATGGGCATCGACGTCGCGGTCTGCCCGGAGATGGTGGCGGCCATCCGCATCAAGCGCATGCTCAACCAGCCGCGCCTGATGGACGCCGACGTTCTGGCGCAGGGCAAGGTCATCATCGCGGAGGGGCGCGTCAAGGAGGGCGCCTTCGTCGTCGGCAAGCGCCTCGATGAGGTCGAGCCGCCGGCGGGCTTCCACCTGTTCGCCATCTACCGCGGCGAGGACGTCATCATCCCGAAGGCGAGCGTCCGCCTGCAGGCGCACGACCGCATGATGATGGCCCTCACCAGCATCGACGTGCTGAAGGACGTCGAGTCCTACATCGGCCGCGCCCGCGAGCTGCGGCAGGGCCGCGACGTGCGCCGCGTCATGGTCGCGGGCGCCACGCGCATCGGCATCCAGCTCGCGCGCCTGCTCGAGCAGTCCAAGCGCGACGTGGTGCTGGTCGAGAAGGACGCGGAGAAGTGCCGCGAGGCGGGCGAGCGGCTGCAGAAGACCCTCGTGGTGCAGGGCGACGTCACCGACCGCAACGTGCTCATCCAGGAGAACGTCGACACCTTCGACGCCTTCATCGGCGCCACCAAGGTCGAGGAGTACAACGTCCTGGGCGCGCTCATCGCCAAGCAGCTCGGCGTGCCGCTCACGGTGGTCCTCATCAACCAGCCCGAGCTGAAGGGCATCCTGGAGGCGCTCGACATCGACCTCGCGGTCGCGCCCCGCCTGAGCACCGTCGGCGCCATCCTGCAGCAGGTGCACGGCGGCGCCGAGGAGGTCGCGCTGCAGAACGTGGGCGGCGAGCGCCTCATGGTCCTCAAGGTCGGCGACCACGCGCCCGCCGTCGGCCAGAAGATCAAGAGCATCCCCTTCCCCGAGGACGCGACGCTCGTCGCCATCGTGCGCGGCGAGCAGGTGGTGCTGCCGCGCGGCGAGGACACGGTGGAGGCGGGCGACACCGCCATCGCCTTCAGCGCCCACCTCGCGGCCGAGGAGCTGGAGCGTCTCTTCACGTGACGGCCCCCCGGGGCGTGGCGGCCTGATTCGCCTGCAGCGCATCCTGTCGGCCATCGCGGCTGCGGTGCGCCTGACGGCCGTCGTCCTGCTCGCGCCCATCGTCGTCGCCTACCTGTACGAGCCCAGCGACACCCTGGTGCTGGGGTTCCTGGTCCCCGGCGGCGTCCTGCCGTTCGTCGTGTCCGCCGTGCTGGCGGTCGCCGTCTGGCTGCCGCTGCACATCGTCACCCGCCGCGCCGCGCAGGAGGAGCTGCTGGAGCGCGAGGCCTACCTCGCCGTCGCCCTGGGCTGGGTCGTCTGCACGGCGCTGGCGGGGCTGCCGTTCCTCGCCGCCGGCAGGCTCGGCCCCGTCGAGGCGTTCTTCGAGGCGATGAGCGGCCTCACCGGCACCGGCCTGTCCGCGCTCGCGCAGGTCGACGGCACGAGCCTGAGCCTGCTGTTCTGGCGCGCCCTCCTGCAATGGGTCGGCGGCCTCGCGTTCATCGTCCTGACGGCCGCGCTGCTGTCGCGCCTCACGCACGGCGGCCTCCAGTTCTTCCGCAGCGAGGGCGGCGGCCACGCGGGCGCCCGCATCCGGCCCCGCCTCGCGGAGACCGCGCGCGAGCTGGGCAAGGCCTACGTCGGCCTGACGGCGCTCTTCGCGGTGCTGCTGTTCTTCGTCTTCCGCTTCAAGCTCGGCATGGAGGACGCGCCCGCCGCCCTGGAGGCCGTCGTGGAGACCTTTGCGGCGTACGGCAACGGCGCCTTCACCCTGCACGCCAACGCCCCGTTCCACGACGACGGCGCCGTGCAGGCGGTCCTGAGCCTGATGATGCTGGCGGGCGCCACGAACATCACGCTCGCGTTCCTGCTCGTGCGGCGCGGCCAGGTGCGCAACCTCGTCACCAACTCGGAGTGGCGCTTCTTCTTCAGCCTCGCGGCGGCCACCGTCATCGGCGTCGGCCTGCTGCTCATCCGCGCTGGCGCCGCGCCGGGCCACGCCGTGCGCGAGGCGGCCTTCACCGTCACCTCGCTCGCCACCGGGTCCGGCCTGTTCTCGGCCGACTACGCGGTGTGGCCGGGCGCCGCGCAGCTGCTGCTGCTGTTCGCCATCCTGGTGGGCGGCACGGCGGGGTCGGCGGCGGGCGGCATCAAGGCATTCCGCGCCCTCACGCTGATGAAGGTGGTCGGCCGCGAGGTGCGCCGCCTGCTCCACCCGCGCGCCGTCATCCCGGTCCGGGTGGGCAAGCGCGTGGTGTCCGAGCAGACCGTGAGCGCCGTGGTGGCGTTCTTCTTCACCTACCTGCTGGCGTGGCTGCTCGGCTCCTTCCTGCTCCTCGTCGTGGAGTCGATGGGCGTTCTGGACGCCACCTCGGTCAGCCTCGCGGCGCTGAGCAACGTGGGCGCGGGCTTCGGCAGCGTCGGCCCCACCATCGGCACCGCGCACCTCACCACGCTCAGCAAGGTCGTGCTCTCGTTCCTCATGTGGTTCGGCCGCATGGAAGTGTTCGCGGCGCTGCTGGTGTTCACGCCGAGCAGTTGGCGCAACTGAGTCGGTGTGGGAGGCCAGGGATTGCGGCGATTCCCAGATTTGGGGAATCGCGCTGCTCGTTCACTCGCCGAAATCCCAGGTCTCCCTTGCCGGCGCAAGGCTTTCGCAGGGGAACGGGTCGCCGGCGCATGGAGCCACTGCCGGCGTTCGTCGCCCAGGTCGAGAGGGACCTGCGCGCCGGCACCGTCCGGACGAAGGAGGAGCTTCAGCGCGCCAAGCAGGCCGCCGCCCGCGCGGTGGGGCTGCGCGACCTCCCGACCGACCCCGACCTTGGCCGCCTCCTGGACGCTGGCCTGCGCGCCCGCTTCGCGCCGCTGCTGCGCGCCAAGCCGATGCGGAGCCAGTCGGGCGTCGCCGTCGTGGCCGTCATGTCCAGCCCGGCCGCCTGCCCGCACGGCAAGTGCACCTTCTGCCCCGGCGGCCCGGAGGTCGATGCGCCGCAGAGCTACACGGGCTTCGAGCCCTCGACGCTGCGCGCGCGGCGGCACGGCTACGACCCCTACGGCATCGTGCGCGGCCGGTTGGCGCAGCTGGAGGGCAACGGGCACGCGGTCGGCAAGGTCGACGTCGTGGTGCAGGGCGGCACGTTCCCGGCGCGCGACATGGCGTACCAGGATTGGTTCGTCGCGGGCATCTACGCGGCGCTCAACGACGGCCCCGCCGACGCCGCCGACGCGCTCGGCCCCGCGAAGTCGGCGCAGTCCGCCGCGCTGTGGGGGACGGAGGCCGCGTGGCAGGGGCTTCCTGCGCAGGAGCGCGACCGCCGCCTCGCCGCTTTGCAGCACGCCAACGAGTCCGCCGCCTGCCGCGCCGTCGGCCTCACCATCGAGACGAAGCCCGACTGGTGCTTCGAGCCGCACCTCGCCGCGATGCTCCGCCACGGCGCCACGCGCGTCGAGATTGGCCTCCAGTGCCTCGACGACGCGGTGCTGAAGGCGACCCACCGGGGGCACACGCTGGAGGACTCGCGCAAGGCGATGCGGCTGGCGCGCGACGCCGGGTTCAAAGTCTGCGTCCACATGATGCCCGGCCTGCCGCGCCCCAAGCAAACCACGGAGGACACGGAGTCCCCCCCTTCCGCGAAATCCGTGCAATCCGCGGTTCTGGAAGGGCCGTTGCCTGCCCGAGGAAGTGCGCCGCTCGACCCCGACCCCGCCGCCGACGTCGAGGACCTGCGGCGGCTGTTCGCGGACCCCGCGTTCCGGCCGGACATGCTGAAGATTTACCCGACGCTCGTCGTGATGGAGGGCGAGACGACGCTGAAGGCGCAGTGGCGGCGCGGCGAGTTCCACCCCTACGGCACCGAGGCGGCGACCGCCGTCGTGGCGGCGGGCAAGTCGTTCGTGCCGGAGTGGTGCCGCATCCAGCGCATCGACCGCGACATCCCGACGACGCACCTGGAGGCGGGCGTGATGAACAGCAACCTTCGGCAGTTGGCCCAGCGTCTCCGCGCGGCGCAAGGGCTTCCCGCGTGCCGCTGCATCCGCTGCCGCGAGGCGGGCACGCGCCAACGCGAGGGCGTTGCGGTGGACCCTGACCGCATCGCGCTGCGCCGCGTGGAGTACGGGGCCAGCGGCGGGACCGAGGTGTTCCTGTCGCTGGAGGACGCGCAGGCCGACGCGGTCGTGGCGTTCCTGCGGCTGCGGCGGGGCGCGGCGGGGGCGGTGGTGCGCGAGCTGAAGGTCTATGGGCTGGCGACCGCCATCGGCGACGACGACCCCGAGGCGGGCTCGTTCCAGCACCGCGGCCACGGCGCGGCGTTGCTCGCGGCGGCGGAGGGCATCGCGTTCGGCGAGTGGGCCGCGCCGCGCCTGCTCGTCATCGCGGGCCCCGGCGTCAAGCCGTATTACCGCCGGCACGGCTACGCCGACCACGGCCCCTACGTCGCGAAGGCGGCTCCAGGAGAGGGCAACGGGCACGTCTAAGTGCCGGACCGGGGTTGGCCAGGCGTGGACTGCCTGTTCTGCGCCATCGCCACGGGCCGCATCCCGAGCGCGGAGCTCTACCAGGACGACCGCGTCTTCGCGTTCCTCGACATCAACCCGCTCGCGCCGGGCCACACCCTCGTGGTGCCCAAGGCGCACGCCGAGCGCCTGGAGACCGCCGCGCCCACCGACGCCGCCGCCATCCTCGCCGCCGCGCAGCGCCTCCTGCCGGTGCTCGCGGCCGAGACCGGCGCGCCCGACTTCACCCTCGCCTTCAACAACGGCCCCGCCGCCGGCCAGGAGGTCCGCCACCTCCACCTGCACGTGATTCCGCGTACCGTCAGCGACGGCGCCGGCCCGGTGCACGCGCTGTTCCCGCGCGGCCCCCGCACGCCCGCCTCGGAGGAGCTGCACGACCTCGCCATCCGCGTCCAGTCCCGCCTCGAGGGCCGCCCCCTGCCGAGGTCCACCTGATGACGCCTCGTGGCGCTTGCGGCGCGAGGCAGGCCCGCAGGGCCGGGCCTTCCGGGCACTGGAGGTGGCCGTGATGGCCGCGTTCTCGGTGCCCGTGGAGGTGCGCTTCAACGACGTGGACGGCCTGGGGCATGTGAACAACGCGCTCTACCTCACCTACCTGGAGCACTGCCGCATGCGGTTCTTCACGCAGGTGGCCGGCAGCCGGTCGGAGCGCGACTTCCCCTTCATCCTCGCGATGGCCGCCATCGACTACAAGGCGCCCATCAAGATGGGCTCGCAGCCGGTCGTCAAGATGTGGACCGCGCGCATCGGCGGCAAGTCGTGGGACTTCGACTACGAGATCAAGGACGCCAAGAGCGGCCAGCTCTTCGCAACCGCCAAGACGGTGCAGGTCGCCTACGACTACACCCTGGAGAAGTCCGACCAGCTGGAGGGCAAGCTGAAGGACCTCATCAAGGGGCTGCTGCCGTGAGCGCGCTCGCCCGCCCCGTCGAGCGCCTGGGTGCCTTGGGCACCCCCGCCGCCGTCGCCGCCATCCTGCTGGGCGCCGCGCTGCTGTGGACGGCCGCCCTGTCTTGGGACAGCGTTTCCTCCGGCATGGACGCCGCCCTGCGCTGCGCCCGCGCATCCCCCGCCCAAGCCTGCGCGTGGCCCGGCGAGTTGGCCTCGCTCATCCTCGGCACCCTGCTCGGCCCCGCGCTCGCAGCCCTGGGGGCCTCCCTCCTGGCCACGGGAATCGCGTGCGCCGTCCGCCCGGTCGGCGGCCTCGACCCGCACGGCCAGCGCCTGCTGGACGACGCGACGCGCCACCACGCCGCCGGCGGCCTCTCCGTCGAGGGCTACCAGGCGACGACCGAGCGCCTGCACGCGCAGGCCGCCCGCCGCTCCGTGCCGCAGGTCGCCCTCGCGCTCTCCCTCCTGGGCGCCTCGCTTGCGGTGCTGACGTTCCTCCTGGTCGGCAGCGTCCTGGCCCAGGTCGGTGGCCTGCGCGGGCTGGGCGCCGCGCCCCTTGCGGGCACCCGCGCCGTCCTGGGCGTGACGGGCGCCTGCGCCGCCGCCTCGCTAGGCGCGGCGTTCCTGGTCCTCGCCCAGGCGTCCCGTTGGCGCGCCCGCGCCCGCGCCGAGGCGTCGGCGCTCCAGCAGATGCTCACCGACCTGGAGTCGGACATCCTGGACGAGGTCCGCCGCAGCGCGCCCCACCCCGCGCCCGAGGCCGCCGCCCCCGAGCCCGGCCCCGCGCCGTCGCTTTAAGTCCCCGCCTCTTGCGCGGGCCGTGGACGAGCCGAAGCCTGGGGACCGCGTGCGCCTGGCCACCGGCGACGGCGCCAGCTTCGAGGGCATCCTGATGCCGAGGCACAGCTTCAGCGGCAAGGACATCCTGACCCTGAAGCTCGACAACGGCTACAACGTCGGGCTGCTCGCCGAGGGCGCCAAGGTGGAGCTGGTCGAGCGCGGCAAGGCCGTGGCGCGCGCCTGGGCGGAGCCGCCGGTGGACCCGAAGAAGCCCACCATCGCGGTGCTGGGCACGGGCGGCACCATCGCCTCGTTCGTCGACTACCGCACCGGCGGCGTGCAGCCCGCGACGCGGCCCGAGGAGCTGGCGGCGGCGGTGCCGGGCCTGTTCGGGCTCTGCAACGTGCGCGCCGAGGTGCTGTTCAACATGTTCAGCGAGGACATGCAGCCCGAGCACTGGTCGAGGATTGCCGAGCGCGCGGCGTGGCACCTCAACAACGGCGCGCGCGGCGTCGTCATCCCGCACGGCACCGACACGATGAGCTACACCTCGACGGCGCTCTCGTTTGCGCTCAAGGACCTCACCGGCCCCGTCGTGCTCGTCGGCTCGCAGCGCAGCAGCGACCGCCCGTCGTCGGACGCCGGCATGAACCTGCTGGCCGCCAGCCGGGTCGCCGCCACCGCGGACCTGGGCGAGGTCGTGGTCGTGATGCACGCCGGCCCCAGCGACGACGCCTGCGCCATCCACCGCGGCAACCGCGTGCGCAAGATGCACACGAGCCGCCGCGACGCCTTCCAGTCCATCAACGTCCCGCCGCTCGGCCACGTCATCGGCGACCAGGTCAGCCTGACGGCGCCGCACAAGCCGCGCGCCAAGGGCCCGACCCGCCACGACGCGGTGTGGGACGAGGAGGTCAGCATGATTCTGTCCTATCCCGGCCTGTGGCCGGAGCACATCCAGGACGTCGTGCGCAAGGCGACCGTCATCGTCGGCACCGGCCTTGGCCACATCGCGCGCCGCTGCCTCCCGGGCATCCAGGCGGTCACCGCGCGCGGCGCCCACGTCATCATGGCGAGCCAGTGCATCAACGGCTCCGTCAACATGAACGTCTACTCCACGGGCCGCGATCTGCTCCAGATGGGCGTGCTGCCCGCGCAGGACATGACGCCCGAGGCCGCCTACATCAAGATGATGTGGATTCTCGGCCACACCTCGGACCCCAAGGAGGTCCGCAAGCTGTTCCTGACCGACCTCGCCGGCGAGATGGACGCGCCGGTCGACCTGCGCTCGTTCATCTCCGCCGCCCTGCCCCCGCAATCCCCGTTGGGTGGGGCGGAGGGCAAGGCATGACGCCCGAGCAGGCCAAGGAGTGGGCGCTCGCGGAGAAGCTGGACTACACCGCTATCGGGTTCCGCTGCGGCCTGGAAATCCACCAGCAGTTGGACACGGGGAAGCTGTTCAGCCGCGTGCCGAGCGAGGTCATCGAGGGGGAGGAGGACCTGCGCCGCCGCACCATCGGCGCCGTCACCCGCACCCTGCGCGCCACCGGCGGCGAGACGGGGGAACTCGACGCTGCCGCCGCAGCCGAGTCGCGCCGCAACCGCAGCTTCCGCTATCTTGCCATCGAGGGGCTCACGAGCCTCGTGGAGCTGGACGAGGCGCCGCCGCAGCCGATGGACCGCGACGCGCTCGCGACCGGCCTCACGCTTCTTGGGCTGCTGCGCTCGCGGCCCGTGGACGAGGTGCACGTGATGCGCAAGACCGTCATCGACGGCAGCAACACGGGCGGTTTCCAGCGCACGGCCCTCGTCGGCACCGGCGGCACGCTGGAGGTCGAGGGCGGCGCGGTCGGCGTCTGGACCGTCGCATTGGAGGAGGACTCGGCGCGGCCGCTCAGGGAGGAGGCGGGCCTCGCGACCTACACCCTCGACCGCCTTGGCATCCCGCTCGTCGAGATTGCGACGGCGCCCGACATCGTGGACCCGCAGCACGCGCAGCGCACGGCGGCCCGCATCGGCGCCCTGCTGCGCTCCACGGGCCGCGTCAAGCGCGGCCTGGGCACCATCCGCCAGGACCTCAACGTCAGCGTCGCCGTGGGGCAGCGCGTTGAAATCAAGGGCTGCCAGGACCTGCGCGCCGTCGCCCGCGTCATCGAGCAGGAGTGCCGCCGCCAGCTCTGGATGCACCACGTCGCGGGCCAGTTGCGCTCGCGCGGCTTCGACCCCTCCACCGTGGGCGCCGCGTTCGACGCCAGCCCCGCCCTCGCCGCGAGCCAGGCCAAGCTCGTGAAGGACGCGCTCGCCAAAGGCCAGAAGGCGCTCGGCCTGCGCCTGCCCAAAGCAGCCGGGCTGCTCAAGGGCGCCAGCAAGGACGGCCCCCGCCTCGGCCGCGAGCTGGCCGACCACGCGAAGGTCGCGACCGGCGTCAAGGGCATCTTCCACTCCGACGAGCTGCCGGGCTACGGCATCACGCAGCCCGAGGTGGAGGCGGTGCGCGCGCTGCTGCGCTGCGGCCCCGACGACGGCTTCGCGCTCTGCCTGGAGCGGCCCGACGTGGCCCGCCGCGCCCTCGAGGCCGTCGCGGAGAGGCTGCGGCTCGCCGTGGCCGGCCCGCAGCGCGAGGTGCGCGGCGCGCAGCCCGACGACTCGACGCGGTTCCTGCGCCCGATGCCGGGCGCGGCCCGCATGTACCCCGAGACGGACGTCCCGCCCATCCGCCACGATTTGCAGTTGTGGCGCCGCATCCTGGAGAACCTGCCGGCGAAGCCCGAGCAGCGCGTGCAGGCGTTGGTCCGCCAGCACGCCCTGAGCCAGGACGCCGCGCAGCAAATCGTGAGCGAGGGCCTGGAGCCCGAGTTCGCAACGCTCGCCGCAGGTGCCGGGGGCGCCCTCGCGGCCCGCATCCTGCTGCAATACCTTCCCTCGCTCGCCAACGCGGAGGCGGCGCACCGGCAGCTTCCCGCCCTCGTCGCCGCGCTGAAGGCGGGCCGCTTCGCCAAGGAGGCGCTGCCCGACCTGCTCAAGGCCATCGACGCGGACCCCAAGCTGGACGCCGAGGGTGCCATCGCCAAGGCCGGCGTGGGCAGCGCGGACGCCGCCGCCGTGGACGCCGTCATCGCCGCCGTCATCGCCGAGCGCGCCGATTTCGTGAAGGCGCGCGGCATGGCCGCGATGGGGCCGCTGATGGGCCCCGTCATGGCGCAACTGCGCGGCAAGGCGGACGGCGCGCTCATCTCGGAGCGCCTCAAGGCCGCCCTGGAGCGGGCGGGACCGTAGCATGCAGGTTGTCCTCGCCTCGAAGTCGCCCCGCCGCGCCGTGCTGCTGCGCCACCTGCTCGACGGCTTCACCATCGACCCCGTGCCGGTGGACGAGGTGGCGCCCCGCGGCCTGCCCGTGGGCGAGGCGCTGGAGGTCATCGCGCGCAAGAAGGCGCTGGCCACGAGCGCCCGCCACCCCGACGCCATGGTCCTCGGCGCGGACACCGTGGTGGCCCTCGGCGACGAGCTGGTTGGCAAGGCGCGCGACGAGGCGGGCGAGCGCGAGCGGCTTGCGACCCTGTCCGGCGCGACGCACCAGGTCTGGAGCGGGCTGGCCCTCGCGTGGGGCGGCCGCGCCGTCGACGCCGGCCACGCCGCGAGCGCCGTCCGCGTGGACCGCCTGCCCAAGGACGTGGTGGAGCAGTACGTCGCCTCGCGGCAGTGGGAGGGCAAGGCGGGCGGCTACGGCATCCAGGACCCGCTGCTGGCGCCCTACGTCCGCGTCATGGCCGGGCCGTGGAGCAACGTGGTCGGGCTGCCGCTCGCGGCGACGCACGCGCTGCTGGCGCGCAACCGCATTCCGTGCCGGGAGCCCCCCTCCGAGGCGTGGCTGCCGCACCAGCCATTGTGACCGTGCGGGCCGCAGCCTATTGATAGGGGAGGCTTCATCCTCGGGCCGCTTCCATGCCCCTCATCCTGTGGGCGGAGGACAACGCGCAGGACCGCATCCTCATCCGCGAGGCGTTGGACGGGGTGCGGGGGCCGACCCTGGAGTTCGCGCACGACGGCGTGGCCCTGCTGGAGGCGCTGGCGCAGCGGAGGCCCGACCTCGTCGTGCTGGACCTGCGGATGCCCCGCATGGGCGGCCTGGAGGCGCTGCGCCGCATCCGGGAGAGCGCGGAGTGGCGGAGCCTGCCGGCCATCGTGTTCAGCTCGGGGAACCAGGTGGACGAGGTCGGGCGGTGCCGCGCGCTCGGGGTCGCGGACGTGGTCCAGAAGCCCGTGGACTTCGACGCCTTCAGCGCCGCCGTGCGCGCCATCATCGCGGTGGCCGGGCCGGGTTGAGCCCAGCGGTGGCCTGCCCATCTGGTTAGGTTCTTGACCCCCAGTCCAAGTCGCCGGGGCATGCAGGCCGCCCTCGGTCATCCCCTGGAGCGGAGCAGCCACCTCGTGCAGTTCTACCGCACGGACGCCTTCCTGCTGGCGAAGGTGGCCGAGTTCCTGCGGCCGGGGCTCGCGGCGGGCCGGCCCGCCATCGTCATCGCCACGCCGGAGCACCGCGCGGACCTGGCGGCCCTCCTGGGGCCGGCGGCGGGCGGGGTCCGCTGGCTCGACGCGCGGGCGACGCTGGAGCGGTTCATGACCGAGCGCGGCCCGGACGCGGCGCGCTTCGAGGCGGCCGTCGGCTCCGTCGTGCGCGCCGCCGCCAGGGACGGCCCAGTGTACGCGTTCGGCGAGATGGTGTCGCTGCTGGTCGACGACGGGCGCGCGGACGCCGCGGACGCCCTGGAGGGGCTGTGGAACGTGGTCGGGGGCGAAGCCAGCCTGCGGCTCTTCTGCGCCTACTCCATGCACTCCTTCCCCGGCGAGCCCGGGGCCGCCGCCATCGCGCAGGCGTGCGCCTCGCACGGGACGGTCCTGCCGGCGGAGGGCCTCCCCAGCACGCCCGCCGACCTGCACCGCTACGTCGCCCTTCTGCAGCAGCGCTCGCACGCCTTCGCCGCCGAGGCCGCGGCGCGCCGGCAGGCGCAGGCGGCCCTCGCGCGCGAGCGGGAGGAGCTGAGCGACTTCCTGGAGAACGCCATCGAGGGGCTGCACCGCGTGGACGGCAACGGCATCATCCTGTGGGCCAACCAGGCGGAGCTGGACATGCTGGGCCACACGCGCGCCGAGTACGTCGGCCAGCCCATCGCGCGCTTCCACGCCGACGCCCCGGTCATCGCCGACATCCTGGAGCGCGCCCACCGCGGCGAGCCCATCCGCGACCAGGCCGCGCGCCTGCTGTGCAAGGACGGCTCCCTCCGCCACGTCCTCATCAACTCCAACTCCCGCTTCGAGGGCGGCAAGCTGCTCTACACGCGCTGCTTCACGCGCGACGTCACGGACCGGGTGCGCCTGCGCGAGGAGCGCGAGCGCGTGGCGGACGCCCAGCGCAAGGCCACCGAGGTGCTGGAGTCGGTCACCGACGGCTACCTGCACATCGGCCCCGACTGGCGCATCACCTTCGCCAACATCGGCGCCGGGCGCGAGGTGCGGCGCGAGCGCCCCGAGATGGTTGGCTCGCTGTTCTGGGACGCCTTCCCGCACGTGCGCGGCACGACCTTCGAGGCCGCCTACCTGGAGGCGATGGCGACGCGGCAGCCGCGCACCTTCGAGGCCTACTACGAGCCGGTGGACACCTGGTTCGAGAACCGCCTCTTCCCCGCCGGCGACGGGCTCGCCCTCTACTACCGCGACGTGACGGCCAACCGCCGCGTGCAGCGCCAACTGCAGGGCCGCAACGCGCAGCAGGCGGCGGTGGCGCGCCTCGGGCAGGAGGCGACGGCGGCGCGCGGCCTCGACGCCCTCTTCGCGGTGGCGTGCCAGGCGGTCGCCGAGACGCTCAAGGCGGACCTCTGCACCGTCCTCGAGCTGAGCGAGGACGGCGAGACGTTCCTGATGCGCGCCGGCGTGGGGTGGCCGGACGGCTTCATCGGCGCGCAGCGGCTCTCGGCCACGGCGTCGTCGCAGGCGGGCTACACGCTGCGGCGCTCCGAGCCGGTCGTCGTGGCCGACCTGCGCACCGAGACCCGCTTCCAGGTCCAGGGCCAACTGAGGGGACAGGGCGCCGTCAGCGGCATGAGCGTCATCGTGCACGGCCCGCAGGCGCCTTGGGGAATCCTGGGCTGCCACACCCTCAAGCCGCGAATCTTCGACGAGGACGACGTCAACTTCCTGCAGGCCGTCGCCAACCTGCTGACCGCCGCCGTTGGGCGCGCCGCAGCCGAGGCCGCCCTGCGCCGCCGCAGCCGCCAGCAGGCCACCATCGCCAAGCTGGGCCAGCGCGCCCTCGCCGACCGCGACCTGCCCGCCATCTTCGCCGCCGTCGTGGAGGACGTCGTGGCGACGCTGCGCGTGGACGGCGCCTCCATCCTGGAGCTGGAGGCGGACGGCGCCACGCTGGTGCGGCGCGCCGGGCTGGGCTGGGGCGACGCGGCCGCGGCCTACCCCGTGCAGGAGGGGACGCTGGCCAAGGCCATCCTCGACTCGCCCGCGCCGCTCGTGGTGCCGGACCTGCGGAGCGCCCCGCACGCCAACCCCGAGGCCGTCGGGCGGCTCGGCCTGGCCAGCCTGGTCGGCGTCTCCCTGCCGGGGCCGGGCCGGCCGTGGGGGATGCTGGGCGCGACGTCGCGCACGGCGCGCCACTTCAACGAGGACGAGGTCAACTTCCTGCAGGCGCTGGCCAACCTGCTGGCGTCGGCGCTGGAGCGCTCGCGCGCCGAGGCGGAGCTGCGCCGCCACCGCGAGGACCTGGAGGGCATCGTGGCCGAGCGCACCGCCCTGCTGGCCGCCTCGAACCGCGAGCTGGAGGCGTTCAGCTACACCGTCAGCCACGACCTGCGCTCGCCGCTGCGCTCCATCGACGGGATGAGCAAGATCCTCCTGCGCAAGCACGCCCCCATCCTGCCCGCCGAGGCGCAGACGCTGCTCGGCCACGTCGCCGACGGGGCGGTGCGGATGGGCAAGCTCATCGAGTCGGTGCTGACGCTGTCGCGCCTGAGCCGCGTCACGCTCCAGCCCGTCCCCATCGACCTGACCGCGATGGCCTCGGGAATCCTGGCCCGCCACGCCGCGCAGGAGCCGGCCCGCGCGGTGGTCTGGGGCGTCGCGCCCAACCTCACGCTGGCGGGGGACGAGGGGCTGGTCCGCATCGTGTTGGAGAACCTGCTTGACAACGCGTGGAAGTTCACCTCCAAGACGCCGGACGCGCGCATCTGGGTGGAGCCGCTGCCGGAGGCCGCGGGCTTCCGCGTGCGCGACAACGGCGCGGGCTTCGCGATGGCGCACGCCGCCGAGCTGTTCCAGCCGTTCCACCGCCTGCAGGCCGAGTTCACCGGCACCGGCATCGGGCTGGCGACGGTCCGCCGCATCGTGCAGCTGCACGGCGGCCGGGTGTGGGCGCACGCCCAGCCAGGGCAGGGGGCTACGTTCCACGTCGCGCTCGGGGGCGGCGCGGCGCCTTCCTGACCAGAACCGCTTTTAGCGAGCCGCCCGCTGGCCGCTCCCATGCGTGCCGCCGTGACCCTGTCGGCCCTGGCCCTGCTGGCCCTCGCCGGCTGCTTCCAGGCGGCGCCCACGACGGATTACGCCAAGGTGCAGGACGCCGTGGCCAAGGCGGCGGACGCGCCGCTCGCGCTGACCCATGACGACCCGGCGGGGCACTACGACGCGGCGCTGCACCAGGGGTCCCACAACCTGGAGCGCGTCGGCTACTCGAACGGCGTGGACGCCTCGGGCGACCCCAACCGCATCCCGCCGTCGGCCTACTGGAACGAGCTGGCCGTGACGCCGACCCGCGTCTACCTGGCGGCCGAGTCCACCGACGGCGCCTACGGCGGCTTCAGCATCCTCGACGTCTCCGACAGGGCGAGCCCCAAGGTCCTGAGCCACTTCAACGCCCAGAACGGCTTCGACATCGAGGTCAACGCCGACGAGACGCTGGCGTTCCTGGCCACGCAGCGCAACATGCCGGACCAGGTGGCGCGCGGCGTGCAGGCGACGCAGGACCCCAACGCGGGCCTGCCGCGCGGCATCTACGTGGTGGACATCCGCGACAAGCGGGCCCCGCAGCTCGACTCCTTCGTGCCGCTGCCGGTGAACGGCCCGCACACGCTGACCTACGTCCACCACCCGCTCAACGGCAACGACTACCTGCTCGCCTGCACCTACGATTTGCAGCGCGACCCCGTCACGAACGCCATCACGGGCGTCGTTCCCGCCACGCAGCGCCTCATCGTCTTCCTCGTCCAGCCCAACGCCGTCGGCGGCGCTCTGCCGCAGGTGCAGTTGCCGCCCCGCGTCAGCCTGACGCCGGTGGCGCAGTTCCAAATCCTGGACAACGGGGCTGGCCTCGCCTTCCCGCACGACGCCCGCGTCGCCGCGGACCCCCTCGACCCGGCCAAGGTCTACATCACGCTGGCCTACTGGGACCTGGGCGTCCGGACGCTAGACTTCACGGACCCGCCCCAGCCCGACCCCGCCAGGCTCGACCCGGCGCAGAGCCCGCAACTCAGGGAAGTGGGCGCCTTCACCGACTTCTCGCCGAGCGCCTACAACAACATTCACCTCGCCACGCGCCAGCTCATCGCCGGCACCCCCGTCACCATCGCGGAGCCGGAAATCATCTCGGCCCCCGACGAGACGGGGCAAATCACCTTCCTCGACACCTCCGACGTCGCGCACCCGACCAAGATTTCGTGGTGGACGCTGCCGGCGCAGGACCCGCCCCTGGGCGTCAGCAACCTCGACTTCAGCCCGCACAACTTCGACGTCTGGGACGGCAAGGTCGCCCTGGCGCACTACCACGCCGGCGTCTGGGTCATCGACGTGCACGACCAGGCGAACCTGAAGGCGCCGAAGTCGGTCGCGTTCTACATGCCCGCCATCCCGCGCACCAACTCCCCCGTGCCGCAGCCGGACGTCTGGGGCGTGGCGCAGCGCGACGGCTACCTCTACGTCAGCGACCAGGCGACCGGGCTGCACATCCTGCGCTACACTGGGCCTTGACGTCTCGAACGGCTCGGTTCAAGCGACGCGTTCTAGGCAGCTTCCGTTAGCCACATTCAATCACTCCGCGCATTGCCTGGGTGGCGGCCACTAGTTGGCCCAGGTATGGGATGGATTGAGCGACATCCACTGGGTTGCCGCCCGGGCCTGTGCCCTTGACGCGAATTTCCAAGGCCGTGTCGGCGCCGGAACTGGTCCACCAGGCGAAAGCCCCCGGGGTTGCCGAGACCGGGTCGCACAGCGGCCTGGTTTCCCACGGGGCCAGGGCGCTGCGCTCATACAGGTAAGCGACCGTGATGGCCGGGGCCGCGACCGTGGGGAGACGCACTTGGACCGGGGAGATGCTTTCCAGGAGCGCTTTGGCTTGCGCGGGAACCGCGTTCCCCGCCACGCAGGCCAGCGGGACCGCAGGTCCGTCGGCGATGCTCACCTGGGCACAAAAAAAGGCGGTGCCAGGCACTTGGCACCCCTGGGGCGAGCCCGCGTCGCAAACCATGATGGTTGCCACGCTGCCTCCAGGCAGCAAGGGAATCGAACCCGTCTGCAGGAGCCGCCCGTAGGGGCGGGCGGAGACCTCGTTGCCGATTGGGCCCGGCCCGGCGGCGTTGATTGCGACCGCTCGGTAGTGGTAGCGAGTCCCGCCCTGCGCCGAGTCGTCCTGGTAGGACAAAACGTCGCCGACGTTTGCGAGCCAGGTCTCATGGCCGGCTTGCCGGCCCCGGTAGATGGCATACTCCGTAACCGGTGAACCTCCAGAGGCCGCGGGCGCATTCCACGCCAAGCGAACCGCATTGATTTGGGCGCTCGCCACAAGGTTCTGGGGCGCGGAAGGAGGGCTGAACGTTGTTGCGTTCGCCTCGTTGCTCCACACGCCTTCGCCCGCCGCGCTCACCGCGGCCACGCGATAGAATCGGGCCACGCTGTTCCCGAGACCCGTGTCTGTGTATGTGGCGACGTTGCCCAGTGCCGCTAGGAGGCCATAGGGGCCATTGCTCGTGCCACTGCCGTACACGGTATAGTTGGTCACGGGCAGGCTGCCGCTGCCTCCGGGCGCCTGCCAAGCCAGGATGACCTGCCCCGCATTCGGGCCAGCCGCAGCCGTGAGGTTCTGGGGTGCGCCCGGCGAATACGGGCTGTACCGCACGACTTGGTTCGAGGGTATGCCTCCGCCGAAAACATAGGCGTTTGAACCGTCCCAAACGGCGCTCGTCAGGCTCCGGGGGGAGGGAAGCCTCGCAGGCATGGCGGAGACCGCCCCCGACGCGGGGTCAAAGCGAACAATCTGGTCAAGCCCGCTACCGTATTCCCCGCCAAAAATGAACGCCTCCTGCCCGGTCCAGATTGCGCTGCTGCGGTCAAATGGCGTGGGGAAAGCGGCGTTGACGCCGCTGACCGCGTCGGCGGTCGTGTCATAGCGGACAACCTGGTTCGTGGAGGCCGAGCCGGTGTCGCCAAAGACGTATGCGTAGTGCCCATCCCAAATGGCACTCGTGCCAGAGCGCGACGTGGGAAGGGTCGCGCCCATGACCCGGACGGTGTTTGTTGAGGGGGTGTATTGCACGATTTCGTTTTTCTGGTAGTCGCCGCCGAAAACGTAGGCGTTCCGCCCGTCCCAGATTGCACTCGTTGCGGCGCGTTGGGTCGGCAGGGTATTCACCCAAACCGCTGCATCAGACTGTGGGTCGTAGCGCACAATTTGGTTGAGGAACAGGCAACTGCCCCCACTTGGCAGAATGTTACATCGTTCGCCGCCAAAGATGTAGAAATTCTGTCCGTCCCAAATGGCACTCGTGCTTTCGCTCGGTGTTGGAAGCGTTCCACCCATCACGGTCATGCTGTCGGTTGCCGGATTGTATCTGAGGATTTCGGACCGCGAAAAACACCCTGAAGCCGAGCAGTCGCTTCCTCCGAAGATGTAGGCCGAGTGGCCATCCCAGGCCGCGCTGGTCCCCCAACGCGCGCCCGGCAGGGTTGTGCCCATCGGGGCGGCTGAGTCCGCCCTCACCTGCGTCAGGAATGGCAGGGCGCTGGCCAAGACCATCACCGAAGTGAGCAGGACTGCGAGGCTATGCCCTGTCCGCTGCTTCCGGTGCCTCTGGTTGGGCTTGCGTTCCTTCATGGGGGGACCGTTCAAGAGCGCAGGCGTGCACGGAAACAAGGATCGCATAACAAGTTCACTCCGCAAAAGGCATTCTTGCATTGGGCTCGGGCTCAAACCTCTTCTGGCCCAAGTGGATTCGGTGTCATCTGGAGTTCGATTCCGGAATCGCTGCGAGCGTCCGGGGCGACTGGCGCCCGTTCTGCATCGGTCCCCCGAAGGTCGAGCGCCAGACCCGTCAGAGTAGGAGAGGCTTTCACGTAAGCGTCGCTGGCCCGCGCATGGCAGGCATCCGGAACGTCACCGTCGTGGGCGCGGGCAACATGGGCTCGGGCATCGCGCAGAGCTTCGCGGGCGCGGGCTTCCAGGTGACGCTGAACGACGTCACGGCGGAGGCCGTGCAGCGCGGCGTCGACCGCATCAAGGGCCCGCTGGCCAAGCGGGTGGCGGACGGCAAGATGGCGCAGGCGGACCTCGACGCGCTGCTCTCCCGCCTCCAGCCGCAGCCGGACCTGAAGGCCGCCGTGGCCGCCGCCGACCTCGTGGTGGAGGCGGTCTTCGAGGACCTCGGCGTCAAGCAGGAGCTGTTCCGCAGGCTGGGCGAGCTGGCCCCCGCCGGCGCGGTGCTGGCGACCAACACGTCGAGCTTCACCGTCGCCGACCTCGCCAAGGTGACGACGGGCCCCGGCCGCGTCGTCGGCCTGCACTTCTTCTTCCCGGCCGCCATCAACAAGCTCGTCGAGGTCGTCAAGGGCCCCGCGACGGACGCCGCCGCGTTCTCGGCCGCCTTCGCCGCCGCCAAGCGCTCGGGCAAGGTCCCCATCGAGACCGCCGACGCGCCCGGCTTCGCGGTGAACCGCTTCTTCGTGCCGTGGGTCAACGAGGCGTGCCGCATCCTGGAGGAGGGCGCCGCCGCCATCCCGACCATCGAGGCCGCCGCGAAACAGGCGTTCGGCATCACGATGGGGCCGTTCGAGCTGATGAACGTCACCGGCGTCCCCATCAGCCTGCACGCGCAGACGACGCTGTTCAACCTCCTCGGCGCGTTCTACGAGCCGAGCAAGGCGCTGAAGGCCCAAGTGGAGAAGAAGCAGAACTGGGACCTCGCCGGCACGCCCGACGCGGCGAAGCTGGAGGCGGTCGCGGCGCGGCTGCGTGGCGTCGTCTTCGGCATCGCGTGCCACCTCGTGGAGGAGAAGGTTGCCTCGATGCGCGACACCGACCGCGGCGCCACCATCGGCCTGCGGTGGGCGAAGGGACCATTCGCTTTGATGAATGAAATAGGCCCGTACAAGGCTGCCAGGGAGGTCTATGCTCTCTGTGAACAGTGGGGCGAAAAAGCATTCCCGAAGACC
>JAXDQP010000028.1:0-47899 GCA_034667745.1 Thermoplasmata archaeon | reverse complement strand
GTCCGCCATCGGCTGCCCGGTCCTGGCGTCCTCGATGACGAGGGTCAGGACGGAGGAGCCGCCCACGCGCGCGGCGGGCTGGACGAGGAGGTGGACAAGGTAGGTGTCGCCCTGCTCCCGCAGCGTGGGCGCAGCGGGTGCGGCGTCGGCGGCGGGCGGCGAGACGGAGGTGAGGAAGCCGGCCAGCACGAGGACGGCCGCGCCGAGGGCCGCCTCGACCGCGACAGCTCCGCGCAGGCCACGGGTCTCGAAAGACAGGGGCTGCGCCCGGCCGCCGCTGGCCCGCCGCGCCACGCGCTGGAGCCTCCCGGCGAAGCCCTTGTCCGTCGGCGCCTCCAGGAAGACGTAGCGGTTGAGCGCGGCGAGGGCGATCATGAGCGCCGCCAGGGACATCTTCGCGGCCAGGAACGCCCCGTACGCGCTTTGCAGCGTCGCGGCGGGATGCAGAACGGCGTCGCGGCCCAGGATGGCCAGGCCCACGATGGAGCCGGTCGCCCACAGCAGCACGACGCAGGCGAGGGCCAGCGTGCCGTAGCGGATGCCCACCGCGCGCAGGTCGGCCGGGTCGGCGCCGTCGCGCACGGCGCGCCGCAGGGTGGCCAGCAGCAGGACGAGGCTGCCGACCCAGGTCGTGGTGGCGGCGAGGTGCAGCAGGTCGAGCGCGATCGTGGCCGGGCCGTCGCTGGAGCCGTGCCCGAGCCGGGCCGCGCCCAGCCCCGCGCCGAGGAGCAGCAGGACGGCGGCCCACGGCCCGGTGCGCGTCGGGCGGGCCTGCGCCAGCATCGCGAGGACCCAGGCGCCGCCGCCGAGCAGGAGGCGCGCGAGCAGGATGCGGCCGATGGCGGAGCCGCCGAGCTGGCCCCAGTGGATGCCCGCCTCGTCCATCGTCGCCTGCACCAGGACGAGGGTGCCGGCGAGGTGGAGCGCGGTGCCCCACGCGATGGCGGAGCGCGCGAGCCCCTCGGTGCCGGCGCGGCGCATCCAGGCGAGGAAGGCGGCGCCGCCGAAGGCGAGGCTGAAGCCGGCGTAGAGCAGGGCGCGCGACAGGGCGGCAGGGAGGTCGAGGCGGTTGACGCTCTGCGCGCCGGAACCGGGCGGCGTGAAGGCGCCCACCGCGAAGCCGACGGTGCCGAAGGTGTGGTGGCCGTCGGTGCCGGAGAGGACCTGCCAGTTGATGCTGTAGGCGCCGTCCGGCAGGCCCGCGTTGAGGTGCAGGCGGAGGACCGGGTTGGCGCCGGTCTCCACCTTGAGGTCGCCCGCGTCGACGCGGTGGCCGGCGCTGTCGGTGACCGTGACCGTGGTGGCGGCGGGGTCCACCGGCTCCGTCATCGTGAGCGTGACGAGGCCGGGCGCGGCGTCGAGGCGGGCGCCGGCGCGGGGGTCGCTGCTGGCGAGGTTGGAGTGCGCCGCGACGGCGGGGATGAGGAGGAGGGCGACGGCAAGGGCGGCGAACGCTGCGGCGGACGCGGCCCCGTGGCGCATTCAGGCCCGCCGGCGGAGGGCGGCGCCCAGCAGGGCGAGGCCGAGCAGGGCGGCGGGCGCGGGGCTGGACTTGCTGGTGCTGTGGTCGTGCGTGGCCGGGGTGGGCGAGCCTCCGTCCGGGCTGGCCTCCTTGACGGTGTAGGGCACCTGGACGGTGGTGCGGCCGCCGATGTCGGAGGTCGCCGTGATGGTGAGGGTGCCGCTGGCGCCGGCGCGCTCGCCGTGCAGGTTGAGGTGCAGCGTCGTGCCGCGGTCCTGAGCGCCGAGCGCGACCTCGACCTGCGGCTTGTACTCCACGTGCATGCCGTCGCCGCCCGCGTGGAAGCCGGCGGCCACGCCGTCGGCGCCGGTCGCGGTGACGGTGATGGTCTGCGCCCGGTTCAGCTTGTTCTCGAGCCCGAGCTGGATGGGGATGGGGAGGTCCTGGCCGGCGGTGGCCGCCTGCGTTCCGGAGGGCGGGTTGAGGCCGAGGTAGTAGGTCGGCCCCTGCAGGGCGTAGGCGACGCTGCGCGGGCAGCCGCAGGTCGGGTCGTTGGCGGGCGCGGGGCCGTCGGTGCCGAGGGCCGTCCTGTAGGTGCCCGGCATCAAGTCGCCCTTGGCGCTGCCGCGCACCGACTCGACCTGGAAGCCACTGAGACGGTCGCCGACGCTGCCGAGGCTGGAGAGCTTGAGGACGGCGTCGACCTGGAAGCGGGTGCCGTCGTTGAGGGTGCGCGCGTCGAGCACCTGGTCGGCGCTGCCGGTGAAGTGGCTGTTGTCGGTGCTCTGGATGCTGAAGCTCTTCTGCGCGCCGCCCGCCTGGAAGGTCGTGGTCGCCTTCAGGGTGGCGCCAGTCTGCCCGGCGTCGAGCGTGAAGCGGAAGACGACCAACTCGCCGCTGGCGGCGTCGTTCTTCTCCTGCACGTCGAGCGCGATGAGGTCCAGCGTGCCCTGGCAGGTGGAGGCGGCGCCGTGCCCGCCGCAGTCATCGGAGTAGTCCGCGAGGACGCGGAAGAAGGGGCCGTTGGGGCTGATGTCGCCGGCGGGGGCGCCGTGCCCGGCGGCCAGGGGCGCGGCCAGGAAGGCCAGGAGGGCCACGGCGGCGAGGGGGCGGGCGCGCATCAGGTCACCGGGAGGTCGCACGAAGGGGCGGGGGAAAAAGGGTTCTTGTCGCGTCCCCGCACGGTTCACCTCTTGCGGGCAGCGGCCAGCAGCGCGAGGCCGGCCAGGAGCAGCGGCAGCGCGGCGACGGGGCTCCTCTTGGAGGTGGAGGCGGCGGTCGCGGTCGGCTCGGAGGGCGTGCTGGCTGGAGGGGGCGCGACGGTTGCGCTGGGCTTGGCGGGCAGGAGGACGGAGCCGGTGGGTGCGCCGGGCGCGGCGGAGGCGTGGCTGTTGGCGACCGGCACGAGCAGGGACGCGTAGCCGCCGAGGTCGGAGGTCGCCGTGACGTTCAGCGTCGAGGCGGGGCCGTTGACGGTGAACGTCAGCGTCTTCGAGGTGCCGGCTTCGAGGTTGGCCGTCGCGGCGTCGCCGCTGACCGTGAGGCCAGGGCCGGACACGCGCAGCGCGACGGACTGGGGCAGTTGCTTCAGCGGGTTGCGCAGCGTCACCGAAACCGTCGCGGGGCCTTGGCTCGTGTCGGGCTTGGCGTTGTCCACGCTGAGGCCGAGCAGGCCCGCGGGCCCGGCCAGGGTGTAGGTCCCCGGCGCGGGGTCCGCGAGGTCTGCGGGGCCGGCGGGCGCGTGGTCGGGGACGTAGGGGACCGCCTGCTGCTGCGCGTTGGCGGGGAACCAGGTGCCCGGCACGATGTCGCCCTTGGCGCTGCCGGCGAGGCTGGCGGCCTGGATGCCGGTGAGCGCGTCGCCGGGCTGCGCGCCGAGGCGCGCGAGGGAAATCCACGCCTCGACCGCCTTGGCGTGGCCGTCGCCGATGACGTCGGGGGAGACGAACACGCGGTCCACGTCGGCGGAGGCATAGGCGAGGCCGTCGCCCTCCAGGCGGAGCGTCCTGGCCTGGCCGCCGAGGGTGAACGTGAGCGTGATGGCGCGGCCGGCCTGCTGCGCGGCCTCGGCCTGCCCCGTGGTGCGGAAGGCAAGGAGGGCGGTGCCGTTGGCGTCGCGGAACTCGCGCAGGTCCACCGCCAGCAGGTCGAGGGCGCCCGAGTCGAGGCCGGTGCCGGGGATGCAGGTGCCCTCGGCGCACCCCGCGAAGCCGAGCGCGCCGTCGCGGTCGAGCAGGACCCGGGCGTCGACCTCGCGGGCGGCGGCCGCGCCGTGGGCGGAGGCGGCGGGCGCGAGGAGAGCCGCGGCCAGGAGGGCGAACGCCGGCGCGGCCAGGTTTGTCATGGATTGAACAGACCCCCAGCAATTGACATAAGGTTTGTCATCCTTTGAACATCCTGCCCACCGTGCCGCGCGACCGCCCCCTCCCCCCGCTCCTGCTTTCCCTCGTGGCGCTTCTCGCGCCGCTGCTGGCCGGCTGCGCCGCCCCCGCGCCGCAGCCCGAGGTCGTCGGCAGCAGCGGCATCGTCTTCGCCTACCGCCCCGTCGGCTCAGTGCAGGGCGTCGACGTCGTGTGGGACGTCCGGCTCGCCAACGACACCAACGCCACCTCGGCGCCCGCGCGACTGCACCTTTCCATCAAGTCCTCGCGCCCGCCGGGGCTCGCCCACGAGGCCGACGCGAGCATCGCCCCGCTGCCGCCGCGCGGCACTCTCCAGATGCAGGTGCGCACGCCGTACGAGGGCACCGGCGACTACACGGGCACCGCGCAGGTCTTCGTCGGCGCCCGCTCCGTCGCCATCGTCTACGTCTTCTTCGAGCAGTGCCAACTCTGCTAGCGGTCAGCCGAAGTCGATGCCGAGCCTGGCGCCCATCTCGGCGTAGGGGTCGTCCGGGAACGCCAGCCTCTCGCCGCGCGGCAGCCGCGTGAACCAGCGGAACTCGCCGACGGAGCCGTCCGCCTCGCCGTCCACTGCGGCGCCGAGGCCGCCCGTGAAGACGTAGCAGGTGCCGTTCTCCTTCGCGAGCTTCATCACGAACTTGGGCGACGCCAGCAGGTGGCCGGTCTCCTCGCGGAACTCGCGCAGCGCGCAGTGGACCGGGCCCTCCATGCCCTCCAGCTTGCCGCCGGGGAGCTCCCAGCCGCGCTGCTTGTGGTCCACCATGAGGAACTCCTTGCCGTCGCGGGCCTGCCGGACGGCGACGATGACGGTGTACTCCTTCCTCGCGGGCGCCGCGCCGGGAACGGGGCCCGGCAATCCGGGCAGCGCGGTCATTCGCCGCCCTCGTCCTGGTCCCGGAGGTAGGTGCCCAGGTCGATGACGGGCTTCACCGACTCGCGGCCGCCCTTGAAGGGGCCGACCACGACGCCGATGCCCATCGCCTCGCCGCGCGGGTTGGTGACGATGCAGGCGTCGTCGCGCTCCAGGCGCGGGTCGTGCCGCTCGATGGAGTCGCCCAGGATGTTGCGGCCGTAGAGGAACAGGCGCGCCGCGTGCTCGGTGACGCGCACGGTCTGCCGCTCCGTCTTGCGGGCCAGCAGCACCGCGCCCTGGAGGTCGAGGTGGAAGGCGCCGCGCTCCAGCGTGCCGATGGGCAGCCCCGCCGCGTCGCACCCCTCCAGCAGCGCCTCGGGCAGGCCGTGCAGGCTGGAGCCGACGAGGCAGACGAACTGGTTGCCGTCGCGCTCCACCACGGCGAGGTCGTTGAGGCCGAGGATGCGGGAGGCGAGCCCCTTCTCCATCGCCTCGAAGAAGCCGAGGACCGCCGTCTCCTCGTCGAAGTCCGGGCGGCGCATCAGGCGCCTCCCTTGGTGAGCTTGGCGACGAAGAAGCCGAGCGTCGGGTGGATGCCGGGCAGGAAGCGGCGCGCCTTGGCGAGGACGGGGTCGAGCGTGTAGCCGGGCCACTCCGTGACGCCGGGCGCGAGCGGGACGCCGCCGCAGCGGTCGAACGGCAGCGCCTCGATGCGGTAGCCACGGTCGAGCAGGCGCTGCACCTGGACCTCGTTCTCCTCGGGCGCGAAGGTGCAGGTGGCGTACACCAGGGTGCCGCCGGGCCTGAGGACGCGGTCGGCGGTGTCCACCATCTGCGCCTGCAGCGCCGCGAGCGTGGGGATGTCCTCGGGGCGGGCGAAGCGGCGGTTGCGGTCCTTCGGGATGGTGCCCTCGCCGGTGCAGGGCGCGTCGAGCAGCACCCGGTCGGCCCAGCCGTCGCCGGGAAGCTGCTGCGCCTCGTGCTTGCGGAGGACCGCCGTGGTGACGCCGCCGCGCTCCAGGTTGAAGCGCAGGGCGCGCATGCGCTCGCCGTCGGGCTCCACGGCCACGATGGCGCCGCGGCCGCCGAGGTCGCCGGCCACGTGCAGGGTCTTGACGCCGGGCGCGGCCGCGAGGTCAGCGATGACGTCGCCGGGCTTCGCGCCGAGGGCGAGGGGCGCGCTGGCGCTCGCGAGGTCCTGCAGCGTCGTCATGCCGAGCATGTGCTCGACGGTGGCGCCGGCGCTGATGGGGGCCTGCCGGATGCGCAGCACCTGCGGGTCGAGGTCGGTGCGGCTGAGCTGGAACCCGCGCGCGGCGAGGCGCTTCTGCACCTCCTCGACGCTGGCGCGCAGCGGGTTGACGCGCAGGTAGCGGGGGGGCTTGCGGCGCAGGCCGTCGAGCAGGACGCTCGGCTGGTCGGTGAGGCGGACGAGGCGGGCGACCATCCAGTCGCTGAAGCGGTGCTCCTGCGCCCACTCGCGCACGCGGGGGCCGGGGGCGAAGCGCGCGACCGGGAACGCCGGCGCGGGGGCGGGCGGCGCGGGCTCAGCCATGGGTCACCAGGTGGTCGATGAGGCCGGTCTGGAGGGTGGCGCCGCCGACGGAGCCGCCGCCGTCGCCCACCATCTCGACCCAGCTCCCCTCGTCGTGCGTGACGCCGCAGTTGAGGTTGAGGGGGCAGGTGCGGCTGGCCTCGACCTGCGCGATGCCCACGACGACGATGCTGGTGCTGCTGCGGCCGTCGTAGCCGACCTCGCCGATGATGCGCACCTTGGTGTTCTGCGGGAAGAGGCCGCCCGTCGCCGAGGTGCCCTCCTCGGTGAAGAACTCGGTCTGCACGCCGCTGGCGAGGGCGCGGTGGCCGCTGGAGGACTGCGACTGGTCGATGCGGATGCCGCGCGCCTGCGTCTCGTTGTCCACGGCGAGGTGGGTGTAGCGCAGCAGCTCCTCGGTGGAGGGGCGGCTGACGGCGCGCAGCGAGAACACGACCAGAACGGCGGGGAAGGGCGGCGGGCTGGAGGCGCTGTGCGTGTAGTCGGTGGCGAGGGTCTTGACCCCGAACAGGCCGCCGTCGACCTGCGGGTGGTCGGCGCGGCTCCAGGCCAGCGTCGCGCGGGAAAGGACCGCCTCGTCGACGTGGGCGCGGTAGGGGTCGAGGCACCCCGCCAGGGCTGGCGCCAGCAGCGCCGCCACGGCCAGCAGGAGCCCGCGTTGGCCCGCCATGCCCGTCGCAGGGGCGACACCCTGATAGGTCCTTGGATTCTGGGAAGGGCGTGGCGGCGCCCGTGGAGGTGGAGGCGAAGCTCCCGCTCGGGGACCCGGCGGCGGCGCGGCGGCGGCTGCTCGCATGCGGCGCGGTGGCGCGGGGCGGCCACGTGGAGGAGGACCTGTTCTTCCTGCACCCGGCGCGCGACCTCGCGGCGGCGGACGAGGCGCTCCGCCTGCGCCGCACCCCCGCCGGCCTGGAGCTGACCTACAAGGGGCCGCGCTCCGGCAGGGGCGGCGTGAAGGCCCGCACCGAGCTGACGGTCCCGGTCGGCGCCGACCCCGGCCCGCTGCTGGCCGCGCTCGGCTTCCGGCCCGGGCCGCAGGTGCGCAAGCATCGCGAGGCGTTCACGCTCGACGGTCTCACCGTCACCCTGGACGAGGTGGAGCGCGTCGGCTGGTTCGCCGAGGTGGAGGCGATGGCGACCGACGCGGCGGAGGGCGCGCGCAAGGTCGAGGAGCTCCTGGCGAAGCTCGGGTGGGAGAGTTGGCCCCGCGAGGCGCGGCCCTACATCGCCTTGGTCCTGGCTGCGAGAAGCACCTCGGGCTGAACCACGAAGTTCATGAAACGAACTTGGTCAGGCAGTGGTTCGTGCAATTCGTGAGATTCGTGGTTCAATCAGAGGGAGGTCAGGCGCGCGTGAACGTCGCCTCGACCGGCACCTTGAGCGCCTGGCTGATGGTGCACGCCTTATCGGTGAGGCGCAGCACCGTGGCCACCTGGTCGTCGGTGGCGTCGGTGGCGAGCGTGAAGCGGACGCGGAGGGCGCTGATGTCGCCGTCCTTGAAGTCCATCTCGCCGTCGAGCCGCCGCAGCGTGGCGGCGACGCGGCGCTTGGCGGCGACCTTCACGAACGTCGAGTTCTGGCAGCCGAGCAGCGCCGCCAGGAGCAGTTCGCTGGCCATCGGGCCCTCGTCCCGGCCGCCGGAGGCGACGGGCTTGTCCTGCACGACCGTGTGGCCGCGCAGCGTCACCTGCACGCTGACGGCGCTGCGGGGGAGGGCGGTGGCGGTCTCGGTGTCCATGCCGCGCCCAGCCCAAGGCGCGGGATAGGCGTTGCGCCGCTTGGGCAGAGGCTCCGGGGCTTGCCTGCCACCGAACCGCGGATGACGCGGATTTCGCGGAACGAACTCCATCCGCGGCATCCGCGAAATCCGCGGTTTGCCGTCGTTCCCCGAAATTCTCGCAATCCCTGTTCGGTTGCGCGACGTGACGCCAAGGTTCATGTTTCCCCCGACCGCGATGGCCCTTGTGCGCTGGGCCTTGGCCGCCACGTTCCTGCTGCTCTCGGGCTGCGTCGAGCCAAACGTCCCGCCCGCGTCGACGTTGACGACGCACGCTCCGCCGCCCGCGTATCACCTGACGCTGCGCCTCGTGCGCGAGACCGCCGACGGCGCGCCGCTGCCCGACGCCGAGGCCTACCTGGTCCCGCAGGAGGAGGCGCCGTCCGACCCCAGCCGGTTGCCGGTGCCGCGCTTCGCCGACGACCAAGGCCTCGTCTCCGTCGTCTACGCCAAGCCGGTGACGCTCCTGGTGCAGGCGTTCGGGCCGGGCAAGCAGGGCGGCGGCTGGACCCGCGAGGGCATGACGGTCCAGGTCGGCGACACGGTCACGACGGACCGGGGCCTGCGCGTCGAGGGCCGCACCGTCACGCTGCCGCTGCTGCGCGCGCAGCTTCCGTTCTCCGTCAACGCGACGTGGGGGCCGGCGATGGCCAGGCTCGCGGCGGACGGCTCCACGGCCCCGGCCGAGGCGCGCTTCGAGGTCCCGGTCCCTGCGCCTTACGCGGAGCGTCTCGCCTCCGCGCGGCTGGAGCTTGAGTGGGCGCAGGCGCCCGACGCGTTCGGCGACCTCTACGCGGGACTCGCGCGGGGCCGCGGCGCGGTTCTGGCCGGCAGCGACTCGCGCCAGGTTCCCGTGCCCGGCTCCCTCGAACGGGAAGGCGCGGAGGGTTCGCCGGAAGGGGGTGGGCCGTTGCAGGCCGTCGCGCTCACCGGCAGCGCCGTCCAGGGCACGCTCTGGCTTCACTTCACGGGAACGTTGCGGTTCGCTGGCGACTGGCCGCGCGCCCTGCCGTTGCCGTCGTGCTTCGCGGTGGAGGCGTGCGTTCCGTTGCCGCGTTTGCCGCCAATCTAGCCACGGGTTCTACGGAGCGCACGGAATTTCTTCGTGCACTCCGTGTTTCGTCAAGCGGGGGGCGGAGCGGAGGCGGCAGCCGCCTCACCGTTCGCCTCGGGCGGGCTACGCGTGCCGCTGAGCAGGCGCACCATGCGGGTCTCGTTCCAGCCCGTCACGACGCGGATGTGTTTGGGCGCGGCGGCGTCGAAGTCGGCGTCCCCCGTGTCGATGTGCAGGCCCTTGAGGCCCAGCAGCTTCTCGGGCGGCGCGATGACGCGCAGGTTCTCCCAGCCGACTTTCCGGAGGACGTCGGGGCGGAGCATCTGCGTGCCGCGCCCGAGGAGCATCCCCTGGCCGCCGATGGTGGAGAGGACGATGCGGACCTTGCCGCCCTTGGCAAGCTGGGCGTCGACCATCTCGGCGATGCGGCGGTCGTCGAGGTCGTTCGCCGTGATGCGGCTGCCCTGGATGGCGTCCACGCCGAGCAGCGTCGGCTTGCCCCAGAACTGGTCCTTCACGGCGAGGCAGACGGAGCCGGCGCCGACGAACGTGAGGCCGTCGGCGTCCCACTCCTGCAGCACCTGCTCGACGAGGGGCTCCAGCGGCGTCTCGGTGCTGGTTGCGACCTTGCCGTCCTGGATGGCGGGGCTCAGGGGGACGCGCAGGTTGCCCTTCAGCTCAATCTCGACGTGGCCGGTGCGGTAGGCCACCTCGTCGAGGTCGGTCACGTCGCGCAGGATGGTCTCGAAGCCCTTCTGCAGGTGCGCCACGAGCCACGCCGCTTCCGCCACGTCGTGCGTGTAGACGGGGCTCGTGATTTTGACGCCGGCCGGGACGCCGAGCGTTGGCTGCTTGTCGCCCACGGCGCGCGCCATGTCGGTCGCGGTGCCGTCGCCTCCGAGGAAGCAGAGGAGGTCCACCTTGGCGTCGCGCAGGGCCTGAGCCGCGCGCACCGTGTCCTCGCCGGTCGTGGCGCCGAGCTGGAGCGGCGCGCCCTCCATCACCAGGCGGGCGCCCTTGAGCCAGTCGCCGCCCATCACGCCGGGCACCGTGACCCAGTCGACGGCGTCGCCGACGCGTTGGATGAACTGCTTGGCGCGCTCCGGGGCGGTCGGGGCGTAGCCGTGCTCCAGGGCGTCCCTCCAGTTGCCGTCCGAGCCCTTGTAGGCCCCGGGGCCGCCGAGGCCCGCGACGGGGTTCACGAGCAGGCCGACGAGGAGCTTGGGCATCAGCTCTCCAAGCGGCTCAACGTGTGCCAGCGCAGCACGAGCTTGCGGGCGGCCGTCGCCTCGTCGAGGCGCTTGACCGGCGTGGTGTGCGGCGCGGCGTGCACGAGGGCGGGGTCCTCGGCGGCGATGGCCTTGACGGCCGCGATGAAGCGGTCCAGCTCCTCCTTGCTCGCGGACTCGGTGGGCTCGAACATGAGCGCCTCGGGGACCAGGAGCGGGAAGTAGACCGTCGGGGCGTGGATGCCGTAGTCGAGCAGGCGCTTGCCGACGTCGCCGGCCGTGATGCCGGTGCGCTTCTTGAGGCCGGACGCGGAGGCGACGAACTCGTGCATCGAGGTGCCGGGGTGCGGGAAGTCCAGCACGCCCTTGAGCGCCGTCTTGACGTAGTTCGCGTTGAGGACCGCAATCTCGGCCGCGCGGGTGATGCCGGGCCCTCCGAGCATGCACATGTAGGTGTAGGCGCGCACGAGGGCTGCGCTCTGGCCGTAGCTGGCCTTGATTTTCCCGACGCTCTGCGGGTGGCGCTCCATGCCTTCGGCGTCGAAGCGGCCGTCGCTGCGCTTGGTGATGCGCGGCACGGGCAGGAACGGCTCCAGGCGGCGCTTGACGCCGATGGGGCCGGCGCCGGGGCCGCCGCCGCCGTGCGGGACGGCGAAGGTCTTGTGCAGGTTGATGTGGACGATGTCGAAGCCCATGTCGCCGGGGCGCACCTGGCCCGTGATGGCATTGAGGTTCGCGCCGTCGTAGTACAGCAGGCCGCCCGCGTCGTGGACAATCTTCTGCACCTGCTGGATTTCCTTCTCGAAGATGCCCAGCGTGTTGGGGTTGGTGAGCATGAAGGCCGCAGTCTTGGGGCCGACCGCCGCCTTGAGCGCCGCGAGGTCAACGAGGCCGTCCGCCTTGGATGGAATCTCGACCACTTTGTAGCCCGCCATGCTGGCCGTCGCGGGGTTCGTGCCGTGCGCGGTGTCGGGCAGAATCACTTCGTCGCGGTGGCCCTCGCCCCGCGCTTCGTGGTAGGCGCGGGCGACGAGCAGGCCAAGGAACTCGCCCTGTGCGCCAGCGGCGGGCTGGAGAGAAACCGCGTCCATGCCGGTGACCTCGGCGAGCCAGCGCTCCAGTTCCCAGAACACTTCCAGGCTGCCCTGCACCGTGCGCGGGTCCTGGTCCGGGTGGAGAAGCTGCACCGTGCTCCAGCCGGCGACCTCGTCGCACGCCTTCGGGTTGTGCTTCATCGTGCAGGAGCCAAGCGGGTAGAGCGCGGTGTCGTTGCCGAAGTTCTTCTGGCTGAGCTTGGTGAAGTGGGCGACCGTCTGCGGCTCGGAGAGGCCGAAGTCGCCGTCGGTGCCGGGGTTGAACTGGAGGCCCTTCGGGACGCGGCTGGCCATACGCTCGTCGCCGTGGCCTTGGTTGGTGCCGGTCTGGCCGGGGCGCGCCTGCTCGACGACGAGCGGCACCTCGTGCGGGATGACCATCAGCGAGACTCCCGCTCGCGGGGGTCTCGGTGAGGCCACGCCAGCGGTCGGACCTTCCGGTCCACTTGTGGACCGGACGGGCAGCGACACGCCCGGCTTGGGGGTGGGGAGGACGGTCAAACGCGCACCCCCTTGATGGCGGGAAGCAAAACCTGGCCGAGCCTCTGGTAGTCCTCGTCGTTGTGGACCGGCGTGCTGCCCCACAGCAGGCACCCCTTGAGGCTGGGCAGGTCGCGGCCGAGGTCCCAGCCGGCGTGGACGCCGCCCTGGAGCGCGCGCTCGTGCAGGCCCGCAGGGTCCTGGACGCGGGTGACCAGTTCGTTGTAGGTGGCGCCCGTGAAGCGCTTGTGCAGGCCGGCGCCGGCGAGGGCGGACTCCAGCTTGGCGCCCGCCTCCAGGTTCTGCAGCCCCATCGTGCGCAGGCCGGTGCGGCCGAGCATGGTGAGGTGGATGGCGGCCTGGTTGGCGATGAGCGCCTCGTTGGAGCAGATGTTCGAGGTGGCCTTGCTGCGGCGGATGTGCTGCTCGCGCGCCTGCAGCGTCATCACGAAGCCGCGCTTGCCGGCCTCGTCCTTGGTGGCGCCGATGATGCGGCCTGGCATCTTCCGCACCAGCTCCTCGGTGGCGAGGAAGGTGCCGAGCAGGGGGCCGCCGAGGGCGGGGGCGCCGCCGAAGCAGGAGCCCTCCGCCACCACGACGTCGGCGCCGAGCAGGCCCGGCGGCGTGGCGACGCCCAGCGCGGTGAGGTCCACGCCCATCACGAAGAGCGCGCCGGCGGCCTTGGCCATCTCGCCGACTTTCCTTGCGTCTTCCTCGAAGACGCCGAAGTGGTTCGGGTTCTCCAGGTAGACGCCCGACACGTCGGGGCCGAGCTTGGCGGCGAGCGAGGCAAGGTCGGCGCGGCCGGTCTTGTCGTCGTAGCGGTAGGTGTCCACCGCGATGCCGGGGCCGACGGTGTAGTTGCGCAGGATGCTGCGCTTCTCCCAACTCATGTGCTCGGGGACGAGGAAGCGCAGGCGGCCGTTGGCGCGCGTGGCCATGAGGGCGGCCTCGCCGAGCGCGGTCGGGAAGTCGTACATGCCCGCGTTCGAGACCTCCATGCGCGTGATGTCGCACATGAGGCTCTGGTACTCGAAGATGACCTGGAGCAGCCCCTGGCTCACCTCGGGCTGGTAGGGCGTGTAGCTGGTGATGAACTCCTGCCGGTGCGCCACCGCCTTGACCGCGGCCGGGACGAGTTGCGGCTTGTTGCCGCCGCCCAGGAAGTTGGCAAGGCGGTCGTAGGACTGGTTGCGCGCCAGGAGCGTGCGCAGGCGGCGGACCATGTGGCGCTCGGGCTCGGCCGGGGGCAGGCGCAGCGCCTTGGCCCGCAGGGCCTGGGGGATGTCGCCGAAGAGGTCCTGCGCGGAGCGGACCCCGGTCGCGGCCGCCATCTCGGTCTCCAACGCGTGGTTGGGGATCAGGTGCACGGCGCGCCGAGTCCGGGAGGGGAGAAAAAGGGATGCGCCGCCGCCGAGCGGACCACGGATTCCACGGAGCGCGCGGAGGCCGGACTCCGCGGCCTTCGGAATCGTGGCCAGCGGGGGGAGAGTGCCTCAGTGCCCGGCGATGGCGGCGTACTGCGCCGCGCTCAGCAGCGCCTTGGCCTGCGCCGGGTCCTTGAGCTGCACCTTGACGAGCCAGCCCGCGCCGTAGGGGTCCTCGTTGAGGGTCTCGGGTTTGTCCTCGAGGCTGCCGTTGACCTCCAGCACCTTGCCGGCGACGGGCATGAAGAGGTCGGAGACCGACTTGACGGACTCGACGACGCCGAACTCCTGCTCAAGGCCGAACTCCTGGCCGACCTTGGGCAGTTCGACGTAGACGATGTCGTTGAGCGCCGCCTGCGCGTGGTCGGTGATGCCGATGGTCGCCGTCGCGCCCTGCACGCGCACCCACTCGTGGCTCTTGGAGTACAGCAGGTCCGCCGGCGTCTTGGACATGGGCGCCGCCACCGGCACGCGGGATTTAGGCCCGACGGCCGCGCGGGTTCGACGGCTGCCCGCCCGCCATCCGCGCCCTCCGCGCAAGCCGCGGTTCCGTCGGGGTGAAAACGGTCAAGTAGGCTGCCCTTGTCGCGGCGGATGCGGACGCTTGTCCGCTGGCGCCCCAGTCACGAGCCGTGATCGGGACTTAGTCTAGCTCGGTTAGGCGCCAGACTGTAAATCTGGAGTAGGCCGGTTCAAATCCGGCAGTCCCGACTTCCTCTCCCCCCTTTCTCCAACGTCTTTTTTGGATGCTTTGTGAGGCGAGCGAGCGCCCCACGACGCGCGGCCCTGCGTTTTCCGCCGCCTTGATGCAAGGGAGGCCAGGGATTGCGGCGACCTTGGGATTTCGGGGACATGGGCCTCCTCAGGTAGGCTCAGACGTTGGCGGGGTGGGAAATCGAGTCGTCTGAGGCCATCCCCCAATCGAGGGAATCGCCGAAATCCCAGGCCTCCCACACACGCGCTCCGCCCAAGCCACCTGCATCGCCAAGCCGTTGGAGGCCTCACTGTGGCCGGAGGAAACCGTTGGCTCGGATTGGCAGAACCGGACGCGGAGCGCCCAAAGCCCGGGGTTTCGGCGCAAGGCGGACCCGGTCGGGGGCCAGAGCGCAAATCCGGAGCCGGCGGCAGTCCCGACTCCTTCCCCCTTTCTTCTCTTTCCCCCGCCCTTCCTGGCCGGTTTCTCTCCTGTTGGCGCGTTGTTTTCGCCTCGGCCGCCGCCCCTCCTGGACCCCAGGAGGGCGGACCCGCTTTTGGCGACCGAATCCCCTCCTGGGGCCCTCCTGTTGCAATCCGGCAGGGTTATTATGCCCGCCCTCCCGTTCGCCTCCTGTGGGGATGCGAGACATCCCCCATGAGGGATGCACATGCCCTACACCCACAAGACCTCGAAGGGAGAATACGTCCTGCACACCCGCGCGGTGGAACTGAAGGGTGGCCGCAAGCAGGTCATCTACTTCTTCTGCAAGAAGGGCAACAAGCCCGCCTCGGGCAAGCCCTGCGAGATGCCGGACGGCAAGAAGGTCGGCATCAACGCCCGCACCGGCCTGCCGTTCCTGGCCAACGCGGTCGCCGCCAAGAAGGCCGTCGCCGCCAAGAAGTAAGCCGCAAGGCCTCCCTCTTTCCCTCTCCCCTGTTTTTGCTCAAGCTTCCTTCGGCGAGCGGAGGGCAAGCACCACCCGCGCGGCCACGAACGCCGACAGCCCGACGACCGGCACGAGCAGCACGAGGGCCCACCCAAGCTTGGGCGTGGTGAGCAGCGCGCGCATGGCGAGCGTGGCGGCGGCGAAGAAGCCGACCAGGACCACGGCGCGCCCCACGCCGAGCAGGCGGCCCAGCGCGAGCAGCAGGACCGGCAGCGCGAGCGCGAAGAGGACCCAGCCGGCGCCGCCCGCCAGCAGCAGCCGCGCGATGACGATGGCGCACAGCCACGCCGCGACCATGAGCAGCGCGAGGCGCACCGGGCGGCCCCCGCGCGGCGCGTCGTCACCCGCCGACGCGGGCGGGGCGGGGGTGTCGGCAGGAGGCATGGTCCCTTCGAGTGGGGGCCGCCGCTTGAATCTTCGCAAGGTTCATCCCGCCTCCCGCGAATGAGCCGGCATGGAACCGGTCCAGCACCCGAACCTGCGCGCCAGCCCGATGATTGTCGGCGGCCTCTTCCTGGGCTTCTGGCTCTACCTCGATTTCTTCCGCATCCCGGCCTTCGGCTCCATCAACCTGGTGCTGTGGAACTTCTGGGGCGCGATGGGCCTCGCGGTCGCGGGCGGCCTCTACGCCTCGCGCATCGCCAACTCCACGGCGCGCATCATCATCTGGATCCTGCTGGGCATCGCGCTCGGCTTCCTCGCGATGGTGCTTATCTTCAACCAGGTCGGCGAGGCGTTCGCCGCGCTCTTCACGGTGGCCGGCGCGGGCCTCATCGTGACCGGCCTCCCCGGCGGCTGGACCCTGCCCCCGGTGGGCGGCGACCAGTGGCAGGACGCCAACGGCCAGGCGCGCTAGGCTCCTGGCGGGTGACCCCCCAGCCCCGAGTAGGCCCCATTCTGTTCCCCCAGCCGCCCTTGCGGGAGGTGGGCTCGCGGCATCCGACTGCGCGTCGCAGGGACTTGCACCCCAGGGCCGGTGGCACGTTTCACCAGGTCCCGCGGGAACGTCGGGGGCGGCCCCGTCATCCTGCCCCGCGGGCTGTGCCGTTTCTGCGCCCCGGCGGACCGTCTCCAGTCCACCCGTTCTCGGGCCCTGTGTGCGCCGGCCGCTTGCGCGGCGGCGCGGGTGTGGGGACCTTCCTCAGCCGCCCTTGCGGGCTACCGTCGGCCGCTCTGGGGCGAGGGGGTCAGGCGGGCCACAGGCCGCCGCTACTTCACGCTTGCCCGCCGGTCGCGGCGCCGCGCGGGGGCGGCCTTCCCTTGCCCTGGAAAACGTTGAAGGGCGGCCCCCCGTCGCCGGCCGCGTGAAGGATGCGCTCGCGGCGTTCTACCACACGCACCGCGTCCGCCGTCCGGCCACCCCGCCCGCCGGGCCACGCGACCCGGTGAAGCTCGTCTGCTTCGACATGGACGGCGTCCTCATCGACGTCGGCTCGTCGTGGGTGATGGTGCACAGGCACTTCGGCGTCCAGAACGAGGCGAGCCTGCAGGCGTACCTGAACGGCGAGTTCGACGACAAGGAGTTCATCCGCCGCGACGCCGCGCTCTGGCTCAAGCTCAAGCCCAAGATCCGCCGCAGCGACTTCGAGGCCATCTTCCGCGTCCCGCCCCTCATGCCCGGCGTGGAGGCCACCGTCGCCGCGCTGCGCGGGGCCGGCATCGAGATGGCCATCGTGAGCGGCGGCGTGGACGTGATGGCAGAGGAGGTCGCGCGCCGCCTCGGCATCCCGCGCGTGGCCGCCAACGGGTTCGTCTACGACGCGGACGGCCACATCACGGGCGACGGCGTCGTCCGGACGCCGCTCAACGACAAGGCCGCCCCCGTGGTCCGCTTCGCCGCCGAACTGGGCATCCCGCTGCGCAACGTCGCCTGCGTCGGCAACAGCCTGCCGGACGTCGCGATGTTCGAGGCGGCGGGGCGCAGCATCGCGTTCCACCCCGAGGACGACTACACGCGGCAGCACGCCACCTGGACCATCGAGGAGGGGCCGCTCGACCAGGTCGTGCCCCTGCTCGTGGGCGCGGGCCGCCCGGTGAAACCCCTATAAGCGGGCAGCTTCCTGGAGAACGCCATGGACAAGCCGACCGCCCCCTCCACACCCCCCACTCCGGCGGTCCCCGCCGCCGCGCCGCAGGCCCCCGACGCCGCAAGGCGCGGGCAGTGGGCGGGCCGCATGGACGCGCTGTGGGAGCCGGTGCGGCACTGGCTCAAGCTGGACGACCCGACGCAGGTCGGCTTCCGCGTCAAGGGCCACACCCGCCGCAGCCGGCACACGCAGATGCGGCTGCTGTTCATCGACGTCGGCAACTCGGCGCGCAGCCAGGTCGCCGAGGCGCACGCCCAGATTCTTGGCTTCCACGCGGAGTCCGCCGGCACCTTCCCGTCGCTGCGCCTGCAGCCCGAGGCGGTCCACGTGCTGCGCGAGGAGGGGCTCGACATCTCGGCGTGGCGCCCCAAGCCGCTCGACGTCAACCGCCTGCACGCGTTCGACCGCGTCATCGTGATGAGCGACGCGTTGCCGCGCCCGTGGAGCCGCGAGCAGAACGTCGAGCACTGGAACGTCCTCGACCCGCAGGGGCTCGGCCTCGACGCCTACCGCGCGATGCGCAAGGACCTGGAGCGCCGCCTCAAGGCGCTGGCGCGCCGCCACGGCGTCCGCCCCCGCCCGGCCCCCGCCGACAGCGACGGCTCGGCCGTCCCTGCCTAGGCGTCCAGCAGCTTCCGCAGCTCCGCCGCGTCCGTCGTCGGGCTCTTGCACGCGTGGCTCTCGCAGAGGTACGCGGCCGCCTTGCCGCCGAGAGGCTTGTGCTCCGCCAGCCACGGCGCCGCCTGCGCGGTCGCGGCGTCGGCGCGCAGCAGCACGAGGCGCGGCCGGTAGCCCGCGCGCGCGGCGGACACCAGCGCGTCGGCGCCGACGGTTCCCGCGACGGCAAGCTCCTGCGTCGGCCCCAGCGCGAGGTCGAGCGCGGCGAGCATCATCGTGAACGCGGCGGGCGCCTGCTCAACCTGCGCGGCGTAGGTGCCGATGGTGCGGTCGGCCGCGTCGGACCAGCGCGTGTCGCCGGTCAGGAGCGCGAGGCGGTGCAGGCTCCACGCGGCCACCGCGTTGCCGGACGGGAGAGCGCCGTCGTAGGCGTCCTTGCGCCGCACGCCCAGGTCCTCGCCGTCGTTTGGCGCGCCGTGGAAGCCGCCCTCGGGCGCGGCGAAGCGGTCGAGCAGCTGCCCCGCCACCTCGGTGGCCCACGCGAGGCGCTTCGACTCCAGCGTCGCGTCGTACAGTTCCAGCAGGCCCCACAGGAGGTAGGCGTGGTCGTCGAGGAACGCGGTGGCGTCCGTCTTGCCGGCGTGCCAGCGATGCAGCAGGCGGCCATCGTGGCGCCGCATCTTGGCGTGCAGGAAGTCCGCGCAGCGGTCGGCGGCGGCGAGGTAGCGCGGCTCCTTCAGCGCCGTGCCCGCCTTGGCGAACGCCGCGAGCGCCAGGCCGTTCCAGTCGGTCAGCACCTTGTCGTCGAGCAGCGGACGCACGCGTTTGTTCCGCGCCGCGAGCAACTTCGCGCGCAGCGGAGCGGTGGCGGCCTCCTCGGCGGCGGACAGCGGCCTGCCCAGGTGCAGGATGTTCGCGCCGGTCCTCTCGCGCGTCGCCTCGTCGTGGAAGTTGCCCTCCGCCGTGACGCCGTAGGCCGCGCAGAACCGCTCGCCATCGGCGGGGCCGAGGAGGTCAAGGATTTCCTGCTTCGTCCAGACGTAGAACTTGCCCTCGACGCCCTCGGAGTCCGCGTCCTCGGCGCAGCGGAAGCCGCCCGCCGGGTCGGCGAGGTCGCGCAGGACGTAATCGAGCGTGGAGCGCGTCAGGTCCGCGTGGGCCGGGTTGCCCGTCGCCTGGAACGCCTCCGCGCAGGCCACCGCGACCATCGCCTGGTCGTAGAGCATCTTCTCGAAGTGCGGCAGCAGCCACCCGCGGTCCGTGCTGTAGCGGTGGAAGCCGCCGCCAAGGTGGTCGCGGATGCCGCCCAGCGCCATCGCCGCAAGCTGCGCCTCCACCATCGGCAGGGCACGCCCGTCGCCACGGGCGTGCTGGCGCAGCAGGAACAGCAGGTGGTGCGGGCTGGGGAACTTGGGCGCCACCCCGAAGCCGCCGTGCGCCTTGTCGAAGCGCTGCGCGAGGGCCGCGACGCCCGCCTGGAGCGTGTGGAGGCCGGTTTCCGTCGTTGGCGCCTGCGTGGGGTCGAAGCCTTCCTCGCCCTCGCCGTGGCCGTGCGGTTCCCCCCGCACGTGCTGGAGGATGTGTTCGGCCTGCTGCTCAAGCTGGGCTCGCTGCGTCCGCCACGCCTCCTGCACACGCGGCACGAGGTCCAGCATCCCGATGCGGCCATGCCGCGACTCCCGGGGGAAGTAGGTGCCGGCGAAGAACGGCTTCTTGCCCGGCGTCAGCAGCACCGTCAGCGGCCAGCCGCCGGAACCGGTCATCTGCTGGCACACCGCCATGTAGACGTCGTCCACGTCGGGCCGCTCCTCGCGGTCCACCTTCACGTTCACGAACGCCGCGTTCATCAGCTCCGCCACGGCCGCGTCCTCGAACGACTCGTGCGCCATCACGTGGCACCAGTGGCAGGTCGCGTACCCGATGGAGAGGAACACCGGAACGTCGCGGCGCCGCGCCTCCGCGAACGCCGCCTCCCCCCACGGCCACCACGCCACCGGGTTCTGCGCGTGCTGCCGCAGGTACGGGCTCGGCTCCCCCGCCAGGCGGTTCGCCACGCCGCCGCCACCCTGGCCCGCGATTTGGCGCTTGGGGAAAGAGCGGCTGGCGAGCCGAGCGCGGGAGGCCTGGGATTTCGGCGATTCCGTGGATTTCCCCCGTCACCAATCTCCTGAGGTTCGCCGCAATCCCCGGCCTCCCTGCCGTTGGCGCGACGCGCACGCAGGGCAACACGCTTATGCGGCCGCCCCCAATCGATTGGACGTGTCCGCCCCGCACCGACTGCACGACCTCCAGGCCGGCCTCGGCCAGACCGGCAAGTTCGGCGAGATCTTCATCGGCCTCGGCGCCCTCATCTTCATCCTCGGCGCCGTCCTGGCCACGCTGGGCCACCTGCACTTCCTCACCGACGGCCTCAGCCCCGACAAGGGCAACACCGACGCCGTCACCGTCGGCTGGCTCTTCCTCTTCGAGGGCCTCGGCTTCACCCTCTTCGGCGTCATGATCATGCTTGCCGGCTGGGGCCGCCAACACGGCGAAGTGACCTGACCCCACGCTCGCGCACGAGCCTGCGACCTAGCGCCGCCTGCCGGATTCGAACCAGCGCCCGCATATGCGCTCAATCTTGCGCCGCATTCGCTTCCCCTGGCCAAGACTCAGGGGCTATTATCTCCAAAAGTCGTGCCTACCATCGGTGACGTAGGCGTCCCAGGGACTGAGTGGGTTCCCAGGAGCCTTTTGGCTCACTTCGCTCGATGCGCCGCCTGTCGGATTTGAACCGACGACCTGCGGATTAACAGTCCGCCGCTCCACCGCTAAGCTAAGGCGGCAGTGGTTGGACTCGCGCACAAGCCGCCCCTATATGAACGCCGCGAAGGCCTCTACGGGAGTACGCGTCGTAGACCATGAGGTCTCCCGCCTACTCTTCCTTGCAACCGTTTCAACTTCTTTCCGGCGGCGTCGGTAGATTCCTTCGGAGCATCTTGGCACTTCCGAGACCCTACCTTAGAGGGCCTCTGGGCGGCACCCTTTTGGGCGGCAGGGCGCGTGGCGGGTCGTGGCCTCGCCGCGCTTAGGCTGACTCCCACGCATTCGTGCGTCTTCCGTGGGGGTAGCCAAGCCCGGCCAACGGCGTCCGACTTAAGATCGGCTCCCTAGCGGTTCCCCGGTTCAAATCCGGGCCCCCACACTCGTCTCGCATCCGGCAACCGTTTTCCCCACTGCGCCCGTCGCGACGGCGTGCAGGGGGACCGGGTGTGGGAGTTCTTCCACCGCTTCAAGGCCAACCGCGCGTGGGCCTTGGCGCTGATGGTGCCGAACCTCGTGGGCATCGTCTTCGGCTACTACTATTACTATGACGTTGGGCAGTTCAACCCGGCCTCGCAGTACTTCCGCGGCTACGCGTGGTGGCCGTTCATCGCGGACAGCCCGACCGCCGTCGTGCTGATGTCCGCGTGCCTGCTGCTCTACGCCTTCGGGCGCGGCCGCCGCAGCAGGGTCCTGGACGCGGTGGCGTTCACGGCGATGGTCTATGTGGGCCTGTGGACGACGTTCCTCTTCCTCGCGTACCCCGCGCGCATGGGCACCTTCGACTGGGGCTCCGTGGCGCGCGGCAACGCCAACCCCATCCTCTTCGTCAGCCACATGGGCATGCCGCTGGAGGCGCTGCTGCTGGTGCGCGACCTGCGGCGGGACGCGTGGACGTGGGTGGCGGCGGGCGGCGTCGTGGGCTGGAACGCGTTGAACCTCGCGCTCGACTACTGGGGGCCGCACCTGCACCCGGCGCCGTTCCTGCACGACGGCGCGCACCTGCCGCCCGCGAGCTCGGCGGCGGACGCGCTCCTGCACGCCGGCAGCCCGTGGCTCATGGCGTTCACGCTTGCCGTTTTCCTCTTGGTGGTTTGGCGGGGATTGCGGAAACCACGCGCAGATTCGGCAAACAAGTAACGCCACAAAAATCCTATTAACAAATACTGGAAGCAAGGGCGGTGAAACGGGCGACTCCTCCTGAAGATTTGGTGAAGCCAACCCGTGTTCCATTCCCCTTAATACCGCAATGGGTTTCAGCCATGTTGGTGACCAAAATGAAAGGACTCCTCGCCATCTTTCTGCTCGCCCTGCTGGTTCCAACCCCCCTCGTCGGCACCGCCCGCGCCGACCCCGCCCTCGGCATGGACCCCTGCCCCTACGCCCAACAGATCTGCGAAATCCTCTACCACCTCCGCGACTGCACCGGCAAACCGGCGGGAGAGATTCCGGAGTGCTTGGGCGTGACCGGCGATTTCTGCATCAGTTTCCATGTGGGTCCTCTCACTCTGGAACTGCCTCACGCCACTCGCGAACGCGCCCAATTTGTGGGTGTGGGAGCGGAATTTGTGTTCCCACCACGGATTGAGAGTGAACGCGGAACCACCGACGTGGTGGGCTTCGGAGTCTTCACGATTGACTTGAATTCGGCCTCGCGAACATGCTGAAGCAAACCGCCTTCTGGTTTACTGTGGTGCTCCTCGCGGCGGGCTGCAGCCAACCCGCCATGAAACTGCCGAACCCGGACCCATCCACCTTCTCCTCCAACCCTTCCTTCCAGGATTGCATCGCCGGTTACACCCTCTTCACCTTCCCAAAGGGAACTGGGCCGGGGACCGTGCCCTCCCAATGGGGGCCTTCGCCTGGATTTGGCTCTGACGTGAGGGTTGAGCTGCTGGACTGCAAGAAAGTCGCCTGGGGGCCCTTTGAACGGGGACCCATCCAAATCATGGTGGAGCTGCACAACAAGGGCGCACTCCCGGCCAACTGTACTGCCCTTCGCCCAGATTACATCTACAATCTTGAGCGGATGATGGTATCAGACGTCGATTTGGCAAATTACATCAATGCGACCTACGGCATTGTTGTAGATTACGGCATCATCCATGTTGAGGCCAGCAGCAAGACTACGGATTTCACGACGTATTCTTGGTCGTGGGGAAGGCCAGGGGAGAAAGCGTCCACTCTAACCCTTGGAAACTCGAATACCATTGCTCCTAGTACAGACCGCGCGGTTGAGCGCTGGATTTGGATCAACGGAACGGGGCTAGGGATAATCGATGTAACACAATCCTATGTCGCCGGCGCTGAACTCTCAGTCGTTCCAGGGGAGATGCACGCTCCCATGCTCTATGCGCAAGCCATCCCGCAAGGATTCTATGTTGGACTTGGGGACTCAGGAATCGGGTACCAAGCCACGTCGAAATACTACAGGTTCGGTGACCAATTATGCACGCAGCCGCTTGCTTCCTGATGGTGCTGTTCCTGCTGGCGTCGAGTGCCGGCGCGGCGCCCATCGCGGGAACCGAGGTCCAGTTTAGCAGCCCGGCCCTCCTGGATGGTGAACTGCGGGCGATGTTCCCGGGGCAGCTCCTCGTGTTGGCGGGGCGGGCACAGGGGGAGCCGTTCTCCCTCGTGTTCGGTTCGGACATGGAGGGGACGTTGACCAACGCGACGGGGCAGTATGCGTACTTCCGCGGCGCGCAGGGCGGCGGCTCGTATCCTGCGCCCCAGACGGTGGGCAGCGAGCATGTGCGAATCCCGAAGGGGACGCTGCTCTCCCTCGCGCGGCCCGCCGGAGGCTCCATGTTCGTCGATGCCCGGAGCATCAAGTTGGAGGGCGCGGTGCGGGGCGCCCAGCTTGTCCCGGCGCCGCCGGACGGGGATCTCTCGCCGTTCCTGCCGTTCCAGGCGGGCGAGGTCATGGAGACGCGCGGCGTCGTGGTGGACCCGGCGGAGTCCGTGGTTGCGCTCGGCGGAGGCGCCGTGCGCGTCCTCGTCGAGGGGTTGCGGTCGCTGGCGTGGACGAACGCGGAGGTCGCCTGCCCGCGCTCGCCGTGCCCGGCGGGCGGAGGCTGGACGGCCCGCGAGGTCTCCCAGTCCGGCCTCGTCGTGCGGGAGGGCGCAGTCTCGTTCATGGAGTTCACCCCGTCCGCTGGCGGCGGCGCGGTGTCTGCCAGCGGCGCAGCGAGCCAGGTTCTTCTGGCGTCGCTGGACGCGACCCTTGCCCTTGGCGGCTCGGTCCACCTGCCGCAGGCGTCCACCGACCTCGGATGCCCGGCGTGCCTGGGCCCCGCCAACCGCACGCTCTCCGCGTCGGGAGACCTGGTCCTCGCCCACGCGCGCCACGGCGACGGCAGGATGGCGGCCGTCCTCGGCGGCGACATCCGCGCGGCCCGCCTGGACGAGCGCGCCGTCGACCTGCCGCTGCTGCTCGGCGAAGGGGTGCTGGGTGTGACCGCGGCGGCCTCGCTTGCCGTCGCCGTAAAGGTGCTCCTGGGCCTGTTCACCAAGCTGAAGGGCGACCCGTTGGAGCATCCGCGCCGGCGCAGCATCTACGAGTACATCCAGGCGCACCCGGGCGCCAACTTCCGCGAGGTCGCGCGCGGCGTGGGCTCGGCGACGGGCACCACGCGGCACCACCTCACGGTCCTCAAGCGCAACGGCGTCGTGATGGAGCGCGCGCACGGCGGCACGACGCGCTTCTTCGAGAACCACGGCAAGTTCGAGGCCACGTGGCCCTCCGTCGTGCTGCTGCGCGAGGCGCCCCTGCGGCAACTCCACGACTGGCTCGCCGCGCACCCCGGCGCCGCGCAGAAGGAGGTCCTTGAGGCGATGGCGCAGGCAGGCTGGAGCCGCAGCACGACGCAGCACCGCCTGCACCGCCTCGTCGCGGGCGGCGCCGTGGAGCTGCGGCCGCAGGGCCGCCTCAAGATGTACCGGGCAAGCGCGCAGGCGCTGCCGGAGCCAGTGGCGCAGCCGGCCCGCGCCCCGGGGAGCGGAACCTTATAGGGGATGGGTGTCGGAACGATTCCGGACCCATCATGCGCTTCTCCGAGATGTCCATCCACCCCGCCACCTTGTCGGCCCTGGAGGCGATGGGCTTCGAGGAAGCCACGCCGGTCCAGGCGGAGACCATCCCGTTGCTGCTGCAGGGGAAAGACTTGGTGGCGCAGGCGCAGACGGGCACCGGGAAGACCGCCGCGTTCGGCATCCCGCTCGTCGAGGCCAGCCGCGCCGGCCGCCGCGGCCTCGTCCTCTGCCCCACCCGCGAGTTGGCGCAGCAGGTGCAGCGCGAGTTGCAGGCCATCGGCAAGGGCAGCCCCGTGGACGTCGTGTGCCTCATCGGCGGCGCCCACTTCGGCGACCAGGTGCGCGCCCTCAAGCACCACCCCGAGGCCATCCTGGTGGCGACGCCGGGCCGCATCGTGGACCACCTCGGCCGCGGCACCCTCGACCTCGGCGCCATCGCCATCCTGGTGCTGGACGAGGCGGACGAGATGCTGTCGATGGGCTTCCAGGACGAGCTGGAGGCCATCGTCGCCGCGCTCCCGACGCCGCGCCAGACCATGCTGTTCACCGCCACGCTCGCCGCGCAGGTGGAGCGCCTGGCCCGCACCGCGCTGAAGGACCCCGTCACCGTCCGCGCCGGCGACCGTGGCGCGGCCGCCGCCTCCGTCGAGCAGCGCTTCGCCCCCGTGCAGCCCGCCGACCGCGCCGAGGCCATCCGCCGCATCCTGGCCGTCGAGCAGCCCAAGGCGGCGCTGCTGTTCTGCCGCACCCGCGACCGCGTCGAGACCTTGGGCGAGCAGCTCAAGTCCCTCTCGCCCGAAATCCTGCACGGCGGCATGGGCCAGCCCGTCCGCGACGCCGCCATGCAGCGCCTGCGCAGCGGCCGCACCAAGCTCCTCGTCGCCACCGACGTCGCCGCGCGCGGCCTCGACGTGGAGGAGATTGAGCTGGTGCTGCACGACGAGCCCGCCGCCGACGTGGATACCTACATCCACCGCATCGGCCGCACCGGGCGCGCCGGCCGCTCCGGCAAGTCCATCCTGCTGCTGCCGCCCGGCGGGCTGCGGCGCCTGCAGGCCATCCAGCGCGTGGCCGGCAAGCTGGAGCGCTACGAGGTCCCGACCGACACCGCCATGGCGCGCGCCGAGGCGCAACGCGTCCTGGCGGACCTCGCCAACGTCGAGCCGCTGGCGCAGGCGCAGGCCGTCCTGGCCGAGGCCGAGGCGAGCGGGCTTCCCCTGCGCGAGGTCGCCCTGCGCGCCCTCCAGCGCCTCATCGTCCCCGTCCAGACGCTCGCCACGCAGGAGAGCGCCGCGCCGGAGCCCGGCGCCACCATCGGCCTGTCGCTGAAGGTCGGCGCCGTCGACGGCCTGCGCCCCGGCGACGTCGTCGGCGTCCTCGTCCACGAGGGCGCGCTGGAGTCCAGCGCCGTGGGCCGCATCGACATCCTGCCGCACATCACCGTCGTCGAGGTCCCCGAGGCGGAGGCGACGCGCCTCGTCGGCGCCCTCCACCGTGCGCAGTTCCGTGGCCGCCGCCTGCTGCCCCGCCTCGCCGAGGACTGGAAATTCAAGCAGAACCGGCGTTAGGCGTCCCGCCGCAGCACGAGCAGGAACAGGCCGAGCCAGGCGCTGCGCTCGATGGCCACGCAGGAGAAGCCGGCCGCCTTCGCGATTTCCGCCAACCGCTCCGGCGGCGGGAACGCGCGCAGGCTGCGGCTCAGGTAGCGGTAGGCCGCGAAGTTGCCCGCCGCCATGCCGCCCAGCAGGGGCGCGACGCCGTGGAAGTAGGCTCGGAACAGCGCGCGTTGGACCGTTCCCTTCGGGTAGGCAATCTCCAGGACGACCAATCGGGCGCCGGGCCGCAGCGCCCGCGCCGCAGCGGCGAAGAACGCGTCCAGGTCCGGCAGGTTGCGGAGAAGGAATCCGCTCACGGCTCCGTCCGCCGACGCGTCGCGCAAGGGAAGCCGCTGTGCGTCCCCGACCACGGCGGCGCCCGGTGGGAAACGTCCGGCCCGCAGCATGGCACGGCTGGCGTCGAGGGCGACGACCGAGGCCATCGGGAACGCCTCCTTGGCAATGCGCGACAGGTCGCCCGTGCCTGCGCCCAGGTCCAGCAGGGTCGCGTCGGGCGGCGCGTGCAAGCGCCTGACGGCGCGGCGCTTCCAGCGCAGGTCCTGCCCGAGGCTGATGATGCGGTTGCCACGGTCGTAGCGGCGGGCCAGGCGGTCGAAGAGGTCGCCGGCGGCGGACGCGCCCACGCGCGGGCGAGAGGCCCGAGGCGGAAGAGGCTGCCTCAGCAGGCCGGCTGCGCCCGGTTCGCCACGCGCAGCAGCCTCTCCTGGTGCGGCACCCACGCGAGCGCGGCGTAGTGCTTGAAGGACTTCGTGGGCACCGCGTACTCGGTGCAGTTGCCTGGCTCGGCCTTGTTGGCGAGGAGGTTCTGGCAGCCAGCGGGCCGGTCGCGGAACGTGAGCGTGCAGCCCTCCGGCCCCAGCAGCGTGCAGGCGCCCTGCGTGCTGGCGTCGAACGCGCCGGGCCTGGAGTTGAGGTTGCGGGGCCGCACGTAGTAGGCGCGCATCAGGCGGCCGCCCTCGGTGCAGCGCGCGCAGGAGCCGTCGCAGTCCACGTCGAAGCACGCCTTCTCCGGGCGGGGGTCGCCGTCCCACCACGCCAGCACGAGGCGGCCCGCCGCGAGGCCGTCGCGTAGCTGCTCCTCGGTCAACTGGTCCGGGAGGTAGGCGCCGGGTAGGGTCTTGCAGCACTGGCCGCCGCACGCGCGGCACGTGGCCGCGTCCGTGTTGTCGGCAATGGGCAGCCCGGGCACGGGGCTTCCAGGGACGCGCCCCGTCTTTGAGGTTGCGGGTGGAGGACGCCCGGGAATCCACACGCCCGGTGGGCCTGGACCCAGAAAGCCTTCAAGGCGGCGGGCGGCTCGCCGGTCGTGCGAATCCTGGTTCCCCTGGCCCTGCTGCTCCTCGCCGGCTGCGTCGCGCCAGCCCACGCCCCCGCCCCGGCGGCGCCGGAGCGCACGAGCCTGCCGTGGGAAATCCGTGACTGCTTCTTCGTCTATGCTCAGCCGCCCGCCAAGGCGGACGTGGTCGCGGCGTGGCTGCCGCCTGGCTTCACCCTCGCGAAGGCGGCGGGCGGGCGGCAACTGGTCGGCTTCGAGGCGAACCTGTGCGCCACCGGCACCGGCCTCGACGGACCCGTCCAGGGCCAAACCTATGCCTCCGTGTGGGCAAGCGTGACCCCGCCGGCCGGGATGGGCAACGCCTCGGCCGCGCACTTCGTCAACTTCGACGTCCTCGTGCAGGACGCGCCGCGCCGCGCGCTGCTCCAGTCGTGGGGCACGCCCGCGCACAACGGCACGCTGGCCAAGACGGACACGGCGGGCGGCGGCTTCCGCGTCGACCTCGCGATGGAGGGCGTCGGCGCCTTCACCATCACGGTTCCGCTCGGCTTCGCGCAGGCGGCCCCATCCGGCGCGTTCGACCAGTGGACGCCCGGCGGCAAGGGCCTCATCTATTGGCGCACGGACTGGGCCGCCAAGACGCAGAGCACCGCGACCGGCACGCTCTCGGTGGACCCCTCCAGCCGCTACGCCGCGTGGTTCGAGGGCGCGACGATGCCGGCGGTCGTCACCTTCGGCACGTGGGACTACACGAACGGCGTCATCCAGCGCCCGCCCGCCCCCTGAGCTACAGGCCGACGAGGACGCGGCCGGCCTCGACGCGCACGGGGTAGACCTGCAGGCGGCCCGCCCACGCCTGCCCCGCCGCCGGCTCGCCGGTCACGAGGTCGAAGCAGGCCGCGTGCATCGGGCAGGTGATGCGCCCGCCCTCCACGACGCCGTCCGCGAGCGAGGTGAACTTGTGCGGGCAGTGCCCCTGCGTCGCCGCCACGCCGTCCCCCGTGCGCAGCAGCATGACCAGGTGCTCGCCCAGCCAGCGCTCGGCCGGCCGGCCCTCCGCCAGGTCGTCCCAGGCCGCCGCGTCCACCCACTCCACGCCGTCGCGACGCCCGGGCCAGCACAAAGGGGCTTCGGGTCGCCGCGCCAGGGTCGCCGCCGCCGCAAACGGCTCCGCCCGCGCCGGAAGCCTTCAAATCCCGGAGGCCTCTGGAACGGCCATGTCCCAGCAGCAGGCCCAGGCCGCCCTGAAGCTCACGCCGATGGCGAACCGGCTCGTCAACTACGGCACCACCCCCAACGGCATCGCCGTCATCGAGCTGGCCTCCGACGCCGCCGGCGCCCCCCTCGCCCCCGGCGCGCAGGGCCCCAACACCTACACGCATGAGATGATGCGCGACATCGACGAGGCCGTCCTGAAGGCCCGCTTCGACGACAACGTGCACGTCATCGTCCTCACCGGCAACGGCGAGAAGTTCTTCTCGGCGGGTGCAAGCATCCAGATGCTCAACAAGGTCACGCCCGGCTACAAGTACATGTTCTGCCTGCACGCGAACGAGACGCTCTCGCGCCTCGAGCAGACCCCCAAGCTGGTCATCGCGGCGCTCAACGGCCACGCCGTCGGCGGCGGCCTCGAGATCGCGATGGCGGCCGACATCCGCATCGCCCGCAAGGACGCCGGCAAGACCGGCCTGCCGGAAATCAACCTGGGCGTCCTGGCCGGCACCGGCGGCACGCAGCGCCTGGCCCGCATGGTCGGCAAGAGCGCCGCCATCCACATGATGGTCACCGGCGAGAACATCAGCTTCGAGAAGGCGCAGGAGCTCGGCATCGTCAACACGCTGCTGCCCGGCACCGCCGCCGACTTCCGCCGCGACGTGCTGGACTGGGCCGGCCAGTTCTGCCCCCCCAACAAGGCCGCGCTCGCCTCCGGCATGATCAAGCGCAGCGTCCAGAGCGGCTCCGAGGTCCCCTTGGAATACGGCCTCGCGATGGAGCGCGAGATGCAGGCCAAGCTGTTCGCCAGCAAGGACGCCAAGGAAGGCATCGCCGCCTACGTCGAGAAGCGCGTGGCCAACTTCAAGGGCAACTAGGCGGCATGGGCCGCGTTCCTGCGTTCTGGGAGGAGCAACCGATCTCCGGGGCCGTAGTCTACGGCTGGACGGGGCTGGGGCTGTCCTTCGCCTTCGGAGGCATGGTGATGCTGCTGGGCGCGGGCCGACCGCTGCTGGCGGCCTGCTGGCTCCTCCTCTGCGGCGCGGCCTTCCTCGCGGTCTGCGCCTGGCTGCTCGCGTTCCCGCAGGCGGCCACCGCCCGGAGGCTCCGCGCCGGGACCGCGTTCGGGACGAGGCCCCTGACCGCGTTCGACCAACTGCTGGCGGCGAGCTGCGTCGGGTCCTGCATCTCCTTCGCGTTGGCGGCCGGAATCCTCGTGCCGCCCTGGTTCAGGTTGCTGTTCAGCGTCCCGGCCATCCTTGCCGTCTCGACCCTTGCCTGGGGCGTGCTTGCCTACGGCCGCCTGCGAAGCCGCCCGCGGGGCTCCTGACATTGGTGATGCTCGCCGGAACTCCAGACGAATGGGACCATGCGGCTTGCCGACTGTGGCCGCTCGCCGCCGACGCCGCCGCGAGGGGCAAGCTGCTGGCCCCCGCCGACGCCGAGGCCCGCATCGCGCACCCGGACGTCCATGCGTTGGACCGCGCGTGCGCGGCGATGCAGGTGTGGTGCTGGGTGCGCGGCATGCCGCCGCTCGACCGCGCCGTGGCGCATCCCCGCACGCAGGGCGCGGTGCGTGAGGTGGCGGACTACGACGTCTTCTTCGAGGCCCTGGGGCGCACCATCCACAACGAGCGGTTCGTCCTCGCTTACCCGTGGCGGAAGGTCCGCGAGCCTTCGCCACGCGACTTGGCTTGGGCGCGTGACCTTGTGGCGCGGCACCAAGCGCTGCTTCGCGAGTTCCGCTTCCTCGACCTGGAGATGGACCAGCGTGAGCAGGACGCGGCGCGCGGGCGCAAGCGGCCAGCCCCCGCAGGCCACGCCGACTGGGCGGCCGCCACGGAGCGTTACCGCTCACTCGTCGCAGGATTGGCCGCGCTGGGCGTCAAGGTGGCCGACCTGCGGCCTCCAGGGACGGCGCCGTATCCGCCGCCGGGGCCGCGCGAGACCTCGTGGTCGCACTGAGGCCGCGCTAGTTGCGGCGGCCGGGGCGCGGCGTGTTGCCGCCCCGGGTGGCCCGCACGGCGCTGGGCGTCGCCTGCGTCGGCTTCCTGTGCCTCTCGGAGACCGTGCGCTTCGGCCGGCGCGCCGCGGCGGTCGCGGTGTCCTTCTTCGCGTGGTGCTTCCGGGTCTTCCAGACGGTCGCCATCGCAGGGAGTCCGCCGGGCGGCGGCTTGGCCTTGTTGGGTCACGCCTCGACGGCCGTGCCGCTGCCGCCCTCGACCCAGGTGCGCTGGAACGCCGCGTCGGGGTCGGGCTTGCCCTCGACGAGGCCCCGCAGGATGTCCAGGGCCACCTTCGAGATGCCCGCCTCGTGGCCGGCGGGGCCGTTGGGGGCGGCGGTCGCGGCGCACGCGATGACGGCGGGGGTGCAGGCCCACGCGTTCGGCTCGCTCAGGATGACGGTGTGGCTGACGGGGACGCCGGCGGCGGAGAGGGCGCGCACCATGCGGTCGGCCTGCTCGGCGGGGACCACCGTGTCGCCGGCGCCGTGCACGAAGTAGGCGCGCCGGAGCCCCTGCGCCGCGATGGCGGGCACCTGGTCGATGGGCGAGAGGGCGCTGTAGGCGGCGGGGGCCTGCAGCGGGGTGGCGCCCGCCTCGGCCTCGATGAGGGGCTGGAAGCTGGCGGCGTCCTGCCACTCGCTGCGCAGGTCCATGACGCCGGAGCCGGCGAGCCAGTGCGTGAAGGTGCCGCGCGGCGCGTGCGCGAGGGCCAGGCCGGAGGCCTCGCCGCCCATGCTGACGCCGTAGAGGATGACCCGCGTCGCTTCGGGGTGCGCCCGCCGCAGCGCGTGGGCGGCGGCCAGGGTGTCCTCGGCGCCGGCGCGCACCTTCCAGGCGTCCTGCGCGCCCCGGTACTCCATCGCGATGGAGGCGGCGCCCCGGGCGGCCAGCTCCTCCATGAAGGGCCGCCAGGCCGCGGCGGGGACGCCCAGCCCCTTGGCCAGGACGACGAGGGCGGTGGCGTGGCCCCCCTCAGGGACGGCGACGTAGCCGGTCGTGTAGTCGCCGCCGACGGCGAGCGTGATGGCGTGCAGGCCCGGCGTGGTGAGCGCGGGGTCCGGCGCCTCGGCGTGGGCGAGGATGGGGCTGGCTTGCCCGACGCACCCGGCGACGGCCACCACCAGGCAGGCCAGGGAGATGCGCACGGCAGGCGATGGCGGCCGCACAGGTTGGACTGTGCGCCAACCCTGCCCTAAGCATATGTCAGTCCAGCCGGGACAACATCCGCCGGTTGGCGGCGCGGCGGTAGGCGATGTCCACCAGCTCCACCACCTCGTCCCAGTCGACCGCCCCCTCGAAGCGCATCGTGGTCCAGCCGTGGTGCCCGATGTAGTGCGTGCGGCCGAAGCGGGGGTCCTTCACCAGTTCGCTTTGGTCCATGAGGCTGACGCTGAAGCTGGCGCCGTCGCGGCCCCGCCACGCGCCGTCCACCTTCTCGGACTCCGCCCCGTAGGCGCAGAACGCCTTCTTGCCGGCCTTGAACCAGGGGCCGCCGAACTGCTCCACCTCCACCACCTCGGGGTAGGCGAGGCAGAGCTTGCGCAGCCGGGCCACGAGCTTGGGGTCCCAGTCCGCCGCGCGGCGGGCGTGCGCCTCGGCGTCCGACCCGGGGGAGCGCGGCTTCGTGGCCTTGGCGGGCCGGGTCGGCTTGGCCCGGGCGGCCTTCTTGGAGGGCGTCACGGGCGCTGGGTGCCGGCGAACATCTGCATCGCCTCGCGCTGGAGGCGGTCCTTCTCCGCCTGCGTCATCTTGACCGGCCAGCCGAAGCTCCAGAGGTGGCCGAAGGGGTCGCGCATCTGGCCGTACTTGTCGCCCCAGTACTGGTTCGCCAGGGGCAGGACGACCTTGCCGCCGTTGGCCAGGCCGCCCGCCCACAGCGTGTCGATGGTGGGGGCGTGGATGTGGAGGGTGACGCCCACCATCTCCTTGGGGGCAGGGCCGAAGCTGTCCGCGAGCATCACGATGGAGTCGCCAATCTGGATGGCGGCGTGGGTGAGGCGGCCGTTGGGCAGCGGGTTGCGGGTGAGCTCCTTGGCGCCGAAGGCCTTGGCGTACCATGCGATGGCCTTGCTGGCGCCGTCGATGACCAGCAGTGGCGTCACGTTGCGGTAGGGCGGCACCACTGGGGCGGAGGAGGCCGATGCCGAGGTGGAAGCCGCCTTCGCGGCGGGCTTGGACTTCATGGTGACCTTGACGGGCGCGGCCTTCCTGGAGGGCGCCTTCTTGGCTGATTTGCTGGACTTCTTGGCGGAGCGGGCGGGCATTGCTGGGCCTCGCGGCCGACATGGGACGCAGGCTATCAACCCCTGCCCCGTTGCGCCCCCGAGGCTTTCCATGCCGGACCCGGTCGTGCATTTCGAGATTCCCGCCGACGACGTCGAGCGCGCCCAGAAGTTCTACAGCAAGGCCTTCGGCTGGAAGGTCAACGCCATGCCCGGGATGGGCTACACCCTCTTCCACACCACGGAGACCGACGCCAAGGGGATGGTCAAGACGCCCGGCAACATCAACGGCGGGATGGCCAAGCGGCAGGGCCCCATCGACCGCCTCCTCATCACCATCCAGGTCGCCGACATGGAGAAGGCAATCAAGGCCGTCGAGAAGAACGGCGGCAAGGTCCTCCGCGGCGGCGAGCCCATCCCCGGCGTCGGCATCGCGGCCTACGTCAAGGACAGCGAGGGCAACACCCTCGGCCTCATCCAGCCGACGCGGTAGGCGCCTCCGCGGCCCGCCGCACCCACCGCCGACCCTCCAGCCACGCGGCCCCGGCAGGCACCGCCACGGCGCAGAACAGCAGCCCCGGCCAGCCCCACTGGAGCGTGAAGGCCCACGACTTGCCGAAATTGGCGAACGACCACGCGAAGAACGACGTTTGCGGGTCGGAGCTGCCCGTCAGGCTCCAGCTCACCGCGTAGACGGCCCAGTTCAGCAGGAAGGCGACCGGGACCAGGAGCGCCGCGTGCGCTGCGCCCTGCCCCGGCGACCGCTCGCGCAGCCGGCGCACGGCGACGGCCACCGCCAACGCTGCCGCCGCGGTGCCCGCCGTGAACGCGAGGTCGCCCCAGAAGTCGGCCCCCCACACCTTGCCGTAGACCTGCCACCCCGCCTCCTCGACGGTGGCGGCGAGGCCGAGGAAGGAGGAGAGGGGCACGAGGGCCGTGGGAAGGAGGATTGCCAGCGAGGTTCGCCGCATGGCCCGGCAGCCCGCCTGGTTCCCCATAAACCCAGCGCCGGGATGACGACCGTTGCTGGGGATGGCCGCCCGCGCGCATCGGCAGGCGCCGTCGCCACCCTCATATCCGGGAAAGGCTCAGTCCCCACCCATGGCAGTGACCGCCAGCGTCCCCACCTCCTTCGATGGATGGGTGGAGCAGTTCGGCCAGTGGCAGCGCAAGGTCGGCTTCGACACCGACTGGCTGGGCGACTACCGCTTCGAGGCGAAGTACGACTTCGAGAACGTCAAGGCGGACATCGAGTTCGGCGACTACAAGGGCCGCCCCAAGTGGGAGCGCATCCTGCAGATTCCGCACCAGAACATCCGCGACGCCCTCCTGCACCTCATCACCGTGCAGGGCGACACCGAGTTCGCGTCGGTCGAGCAGCAGCGCCACCTGCTGGCGACGGCGCCCACCGAGTACGACCGGAAATCTGCGTTGCGCATCATGGCGGAGGAGCAGCGCCACGGCTGGCAGATGTGCCACGTCCTCATGACCCACTTCGGCGAGCAGGGCGCCCGCGAGGCGCAGAAGCTGCTGCAGCGCGACGCCAACGACGGCAACCGCCTGCTCGGGTCCTTCAACGAGCCAACGAAGAACTGGCTTGACTTCTTCGTCTTCACGCAGTTCGTGGACCGCGACGGCAAGTACCAGCTCAAGATGCTGAGCCATTCGGCCTTCAAGCCGCTGGCCGCGTCGATGGGGCCGATGCTGAAGGAGGAGTCGTTCCACCTCGGCACCGGCGCCAACGGCCTGCGCCGCATCGTCAAGGCCGGCAAGGTCCCCATCCCCGTCCTCCAGCGCGCCTTCAACCGCTGGATTCCCACCGCCTTCGACCTGTTCGGCAAGGACGGCAGCACGAGCAGCGAGTGGGGCTACGTCTGGGGCATCAAGGGCCGCTACGACGAGGACACCAACAGCGCGCCCGTCACCGACAAGCGCATGCTCAACGCCTACAACCGCGAGCTCTACCGCGCCGAGATTGTGCGCGAGGTGGAACTCCTCAACAAGGGCGTCGAGGGGGCGCAGAAGCTCCTCGTGCCCGACCCCAAGTTCAACCGCGCCATCGGCGACCACGTCGGCGCCGAGGTCACCCCCGAGGGCCAACCCTGGAAGGGCAAGGGCTCCTACAAGGATTACCTGGCCACGGTGCTGCCGACCAAGGAGGACGACGCGGTGCTCGCGGAGTGCTTCAAGGGCGACTGGATTGCCGCCAAGGCCGCCTGAGATGCCAGAACGAACCGGCAAGCTCCCGGGCTCCCGAACCGCGGATTTCGCGGATGACGCGGATTCACGACGCTCCGCGAAATCCGCGTCATCCGCGGTTTGGTCGGGCGTTCCATCGGCGCCGAAATTGGGCTTCGACGACGCGCGGCTGAAGGAGTTCTTCGCGCTCGTCCCCAAACTCTACGCCGCCGAGCAGCGCAAGGTCCAGGCGCAGTACCAGGGCCTGCTCTACAGCGTCGAGCACCCGCTGCACGAGGACACGACGGACCGCATCGAGGCCGCGTTCCGCCTGCCGCGCCCCAAGTGGGAGGCCGCGAGCCGCCGGCAGGGCATCGACGCGCTCGACGGCCTGCGCTACCCCGACACGCAGCCCCTCGCGGCCCTCCGTGCGGTGCCGGGCCTCGACCTGCGCACGCTAAGCCACTACCTGCACTTCTTCCACCACGCCTACCCCATCTACACGGAGGCGGCGTGCAAGGGGCTGGAGCGCCTCGGCGCCGCGATGCCCTACACCAAGCAGCGCGACCCGGACCTCTACGCGCGCTACATCGCGGCCATCGAGGAGCTGAAGGAGCGCGTGCCGTTCTGGGACGTTCCCGAGACCAACGTGTACCTGACGCGCATCGTGCAGGCGGCGCTGGAAGCCTACGGGTCCTGACCGCCGCAACCGCGGATGACGCGGATTTCGCGGACGCAGTTTTTCAGAACCCTTCGGGGATTCCGGCAATCTCCTTGCCGTGCTCGATGAGGAGCCAGTGCAGGAACGCGAACGCCAGCGCGCCGAGGGCGAGCTCCCAGTGGACGACGCGCCAGGTGGGGCGGCCCCAGCGGCGGACCCAGTGGGCGCGCCACCAGCCGGTCACGAAGAGGGCCAGCAGCAGGACGTTGGCGAGCCAACCGGAGAGCCAGCCGCGCAGGTCGCCCCACGCCGTGAACTGGAAGGTGTGGAGGAGGGCGAGCGCCAGGACGCCGATGCTGACCCAGTTGTGGACGTCCACGCGGTGGCGGCGGTAGCGGAGCATCGCGGGGACGCCGGTCCAGGCCCAGCCGAGGAACAGCGTGCCGACCATCGCCCACGTGGCGACGAGGCCGACGATGCCGCCCACTTCCTGCGCGTCCGTCAGCGGCGTGCCCGTGGCGCGGGAGGCCAGCGGCGTCTGCGGCCCGAGCAGGCCGGCGAGGCTGCCGGCGACGACGCCTGCGACCATGAGGCCGACGGCAAGGACCGTCTTCCACTGCAGGCGGCGGCCGGACGCCTCCGTGAACTCGACCTCTTCCGCACTTCCCGCCACGCAGCCGGGCAGGCCTCGGCGCTCTTCAAGCTTGGGTGAAGGCGCGCGTCGCGGCGACGGCCCGGGCCCACGTGGCCATCCTGCGCTTGGCCTCGGCGGCCGGGAGCCTGGGCTTGGCCACCGCGTCGCCGGGCTGCTTGGCGCGCACGTCGGCCAGCGTCCAGGCGTCCACGGCGAGGCCGGCGAGCATGGCGGCGCCCATGGCAGTGGTCTCGACGTTGGCGGGGCGCACCACGGGGCGTTGGAGAAGGTCGGCCTGCATCTGGAGGAGGACCCCGCTCTTGGCGGCGCCGCCGTCGACGCGCAGGCGCGGCAGCCTGTGGCCGGAGTCCTTCTGCATCGCCGCGAGCACCTCGGTGGCCTGGAGGGCGATGGACTCCAGGACGGCGCGGGCGACGTGGCGGCGGTCGGCGCCCCGGCTCAGGCCGAGGATGGCCCCGCGCGCGTCGGCGTCCCAGTGCGGCGCGCCCAGGCCGGTGAAGGCCGGGACGACCTGCACGCCCGCCGTGTCGGGCACCTGGGCCGCGAGGCTGTCCACCTCGGGCGCGGAGGCGATGATGCCGAGCTGGTCGCGCAGCCACTGGATTGCGGCGCCGGCGGTGAAGACGGAGCCCTCAAGCGCGAACTGGGGGCGGCCGGTGTGTGACGCGGCGCGCGTGGTCAGCAGGCCGTGGCGGCTGCGGACGGCGCCGGTGCCCGTGTGCTGGAGCAGGAACGCGCCGGTGCCGTAGGTCGTCTTCGCCTCGCCGGGCCGCGTGCAGCCCTGGCCGAACAGCGCCGCTTGCTGGTCGCCCACGAGCGAGGCGACGGGGATGGAGCCGCCGAACGCATCGGTCTCGCCGAGGATGCCGCTGGACGGAACGACCTCCGGGAGGATTTCTTCGGGAACGCCGAACAGGTCCAGCAGGTCCGCGTCCCAGGCGCCCTTCTGGATGTCCCACAGCAGGGTCCGGCTCGCGTTGGTGGGGTCGGTGGCGTGGCGGCCGGTGAGGCGGAAGGCGAGCCAGGAGTCCACCGTGCCGAACGCGAGGGGCTTGCGGCCCTTGGCGCGCTTGAGCAGCCACTCCAGCTTCGTCGCGCAGAAGTAGGGGTCGAGGACGAGGCCGGTGCGGCGGCGAACGTGCGCGGACCACTCCGGGCGCAGCTCCTGGCAACGCGCGGCGGTGCGGCGGTCCTGCCACACGATGGCGGGCGCGGCGGGAAGGCCAGTGCGGCGGTCCCACAGCACCGTCGTCTCGCGCTGGTTCGTGATGCCGACGGCCGCGACGTTGCGCGGCTCGGTGCGGGCGTGCTGGAGCGCCTCGCGGCCCACGAAGCGCACCGTCTCCGCGATGGCGACCGGGTCCTGCTCCACCCAGCCGGGCCGGGGATAGGACTGCGGCACCTCGGCGTAGGCGCGGCCGACGACGCGGGGGCCGTCGAGCACGAGCGCGGTGACGCCCGTGGTGCCCTCGTCAATCGCCAGGATGCGGCCCCGCACGCGCCACGCAACGGGAGCCACGTGAAAACGCTGCGGCCCCCGTAGGCAAGGCTTTGCCCCCGGTCAGGGTCTGGGCTCGCGTGCCCCTCTTCGCCGGCCGCGTCCTCCTGCGCCACGAGGCGGTGGAGGGGTGGCTGGAGGTCCGGGAGGGCCGCGCCGCCGCGTGGGGCGAAGGGCCTGCGCCCGAGAGGCCCGACGCGACGGGCTGGATTGTCCCCGCCTTCGTGAACGCGCACACCCACGTGGCGGACACGTTCCTGCGCGGCGTGCCCGACAAGCCGCGCACGGTGGCGGAGCTGGTCGGCCCCGGCGGCTGGAAGCAGCAGCACCTGCGCGGCGCCGACCCCGCCAAGGTCGCGGACGGCATCGGCGCCTACGTCGGCGAGATGGCCGCCATCGGCACCACGGCGTTCCTGGACTTCCGCGAAGGCGGCGTGCCGGGCGCGCGGCTGCTGAAGGACCTCGCCGCCGACCTGGACGCGCAGCCCGTCGTCCTCGGGCGCCCGGCCAAGAACGATTTCGACGCCTCGGAGGCCGACGCGCTGCTCAAGGTCGCGGACGGCATCGGCCTCTCCGCGCGCCGCGACTTCGACGACCCGGACGACCTGGAGTCCTGGGTCGAGGCCGCGCACGCCCGCCGCCGCACGGTGGCGCTGCACGCCAGCGAGGCGAGGCACGAGCCCATCGAGCCCATCCTCACGCTGGAGCCCGACCTCCTCGTCCACTGCGCGCAGGCCACGAAGGCGGACCTGGAGGCGATGGCGGACCAGGGAGTTCCCGTCGCCGTCTGCCCGCGCTCGAACGCCTACTTCGGCCTCAAGACGCCAATCCGCCGGATGCGCGACGCGGGCCTCGCCGTCGCCGTGGGCACCGACAACGGCATGCTGCAGGACGGCAACCTCCTCGCCGAGCTTGCCTTGCTGCGCCAGTGGGACTCCAGCCTCGCCGTCGAGGACCTCCTGCGCATGGCGACGTGGAGCGGCCGCGACCTCGCCAAGCTTCCGCCGGCGTGGCCGCCGCGCCGCGACGTCCCCCTCGACCTCGTGGTCCTGCCGGAGGACCCTCTGCCGCAGGCGTCCAGCCGGAAGCCCGGCTTCACCGGCACCGTGGAGGCCGCATGACCCGCACGACGCCGCCGTGGCGCAGCCTCGGCAGCCTGCTCCGCAACAACCTGTGCCAGGGCGCGGGGCCTCTGCACCTCGTCGCCAAGGAGCCGTTCTGGGCCGAGGACGCCCTGCCGTTCCTCCTGGAGGGCGGCGGCACGGTCTGCCACCTCGTCCCCGACGCGGGCTTCACGAAGGAGAGCCTCGCCGCCTCCGAGGACGAGCGCCTGCTCATCGCCGACTGCCCCGACGCGCCCGGCTGGCTCGCGCCGCAGGAAATCGTCGCGTCCTGGATGGCGCGCAACGTCACGAACGCCGCGCTCGACGACCTTCTCCTGTCGCACCCGCTCTACGAGTACCTGACGCAGACGGACGAGGACGGCCACAGCCGCGGCCCCGCCCCCCTCGTGCACTGGGCGCCCGGCGTCCCCACGCTCGCCACCATCGCCGCGCCCGAGTTCCTGCCGCAGGACCCCGAGGCGCCGGCCATCAACCGCGACCGCGCCGCCTACGCCGACGCGGTCCTGGACCTTCTGCGCAAGTTGGACGAGCGCTTCGATTTGTTGGAGGTCGAGTTGCCGCTCCGCATCGGCGAGCCGCTGCCGGCGGAGCCGGAAGGCGCGGAAGCTGCCTAGGCTGCGGACGGAAGGAGCTTTTTCTCAGAGGTTTCCAACATGTCTTTCGCCAAACGCTCGCTAAAGCCCGCAACTAGGGCAAGGCCGGCGAAGAAGTAGCCGTGGACCGCCTTGTCGTCCGGCAACTTCCAGGGAAACACCTGGCCCGCAATCAGAAGATAGCTGGCGACACCGAACAGCGCCCCCACCACCGGCCGGCAGGCGCCAAAGGCCATCAGCAGGAACCGCCCAGTGGCCAAGTCGAGCTGGATGGAGTTATCCATCAGGCGCACCAGGACGCTCAGCACGGCGCCAACGCCACCGGCCAGCATCACGGCCACCACGACGGGCGGCAACGGCGTCTTCCCCAGGAAGGCGCCTGCGATGCGGATGAGGACGTAGAGGAGCACCGGAAACAGGACGGCAGAGGCCGCCATGCCTTGGAAGTAGGCAATCTTCGCGGTGCGGCTCTGCGCGGCAAGCACCTTCTTGGCGGTGTCGTCCAGCACCTTCTGGGCAGTCGCCAGGTCGGGCGCCTCCGGCGGTGGGACGCTGCCCTTTTTCTTTTTCGCAGGGGAGCCAGGTTCAACGGCTGGCCGCTCGGCTTGCGCGCTCAGGACCTGCGAGACGAGGCCGTAGATGCGGGCGCGAAACCCCTGCGACTCCGGGGCGTCATCCAAGAGGTTGGTCTGGCGGTACAACTCCTCGGCGTCCTCCAGGAAAGCCAGTTCCTTGCCGTCGACGAGCGATTTTTGGCCATAACGCACGACGAGGCAGCCGTCCGCAAAGTCAGCGCACAGCGCATCGATAGAGCGGGAAGGATATTCGCGCAACAGCGGGCCATGCTCCGCCTCGAAGAAGCGGCGCATCCGAACCCGCAGCCGAAGCGCTTCCTCTCGCAGCTTGGGCGAGCCAGCGTTCCGCTCGATGTTGAAGAGCCTACGGTAGTTCCCGAAAGAGGCAACCTGGGCATCCAGTCCGACCTCGACGAGGCGCAGCGTCGCCTTCTGCGATTCTTCGGAATTCTCATCGCCCGCACCCGCCGGCGGACCGTCCTCGATTACAAGCGTCCTTTTTATTGGCACAAACCGCGAATCTCAAAGGGTGATTTAACGGATTGTCCAACCAGACCTACACGCCCTTACGTATCTGGCGCCGCCGCCCCCACCGCTTTAAGTCCCGCCTCGGTGGCCGGGCCGTGCCCGACAAGACCGATGCCGTGATGGAGCTGGCCAAGCGCCGCGGCTTCCTGTGGCCGAGCTTCGAGGTGTACGGCGGCGCCGCCGGCTTCTACGACTACGGGCCGCTGGGCGCCGCGATGAAGAAGCGCTTCGAGGACCTGTGGCGGCACGTGTTCGTCCGCACGGAGGCGACGCCGATGGCGGAGATTTTCTGCCCCCGCGTCACCCCCGAGGAGGTCCTCGCGGCGTCGGGCCACGTGGCGGAGTTCACGGACATGGTCGTGAAGTGCGCCAAGGGCCACCCCTCGCGCGCCGACCACCTCGTCGCGGCCGCCGGCTACGTCGGCAACGCGGGCGTCCTGAAGGCGCACGAACTGGACGAGCAGATTGCCAAGCTGAAGGCCAAGTGCCCGGTGTGCGGCGAGACGAAGTTCGGCCCCGCCGCGCGCCAGAACCTGATGAACCAGACGGAGATTGGCCCCGGCTCCGGCCGCGTCGGCTACCTCCGCCCGGAGACGGCGCAGGGCATCTTCACCGACTTCCCTCTCCTGTTCCGGCACTTCCGCGAGAAGCTGCCGTTCGGCGTCGTGCAGCTTGGCGGCAGCAACCGCAACGAAATCAGCCCGCGCCAGGGGATGCTGCGGCTGCGCGAGTTCTCCATGATGGAGGCCGAGGTGTTCTACGACCCCGGCGCCAAGACGCACCCGCGTTTCCACGAGGTCGCGGACCGCACGGCGACGTTCGTGCCGCACAGCGACGAGAAGGACCACACGCTCAGCTTCGGCGAGGCCGTCAAGACCGGCATGGTCGCGAACGAGGCGCTCGCCTACTGGCTGGCCCGCACGCAGGAGTTCCTGCTCGCCGCCGGCCTCGACGCCAAGCGGCTGCACTTCCGCCAGCACCTCAAGAACGAGATGGCGCACTACGCCGCCGACTGCTGGGACGCGGAGTTCTACAGCGACCGCTACGGCTGGGTGGAGTGCGTCGGTGTCGCCGACCGTGGCAGCTACGACCTGACGCAGCACGCCAAGCACTCGGGCGCCAAGCGCGTGAACCCCGGCACCGGCGCGGAGGAGACGCTGCTGAACCCCGAGTTCCTGCGCTACGTCAGCGCCCCCAACGGTCCCGTCACGTTCACAGCCGTCGACTGGGTGCCGACGAAGAAGTTCTTCCCGACGCTCAAGCAGAAGGCGAAGGCCGCCGAGTGGACGATGGCCAACCAGAGCCCTCTCAGAAAGGAGGCCGAGGCGAAGGGCGTCGCGGTGGCCGACTGGACGCTGCGCGACCAGGGCTGGCTCGTCAGCGAGAAGGTCGCGAAGGAGGAGCCCGCCACGCAGCCGCTCCACCTCCAGACGCCGCAGGGCCCCATCGAGGTGCCCGCCGAGTGCTACAGCCTCACGACGAAGGAGGTCACGGTGCAGGGCCGCCGCGTCGTCCCCTGCGTCATCGAGCCCTCGTTCGGTGTCGACCGCATCCTGTACGCCATCTGGGAGCACGCGCACGAGTCCGGCGAGAAGAACGGCGAGGCCTACACGCGCCTTCGGCTGAGCCCGAAGGTCGCGCCCATCCAGGTCGCGGTGCTGCCTTTGACCGGCAAGGACGGCCTGCCGGAGAAGGCGGCCGAGATCGAGTGGGGCCTGCGCGCCGCCGGCTTCCTCACCGACCTGGACGAGTCCGGCAGCATCGGCCGCCGCTACGCCCGCCAGGACGAGGTCGGCACGCCCTTCTGCGTCACCGTGGACAACGACACGATGAAGGACGACGCGGTCACGGTCCGTGAGCGCGACACCGGCGACCAGGTGCGCGTGACCGCCTCGGGACTTGCCGGCCACCTGAAGGCGCTGTTCGACTAGTCGCCTACGCTGCCTTGGACGCGCCGGGCGCGGCTGCGGCGTCGATGCGGGTGGCGCGCTCGTGCAGCGCCCGGCCCACGCCGCGCAGGACGAGACCAAGGACGAGAGCGAGGGCGCCGACGCCGGTGGAGGCCAAGCCGCCCACGACCAGGCCGCCGATGACGTCCTTGAGGTCCTCCGGGGGCCGCTGGTTGCCGGAGCTGGCGTCCTTGGCCCACAGCATTCCGATGGCCGCGGCGACGATGCCGGCGACCAGGAGGACGGCGCCGAGCGCGGCGAGGACGTTGCCGAGGATGCGGACGGTGTGGCCGCGGATGCGCATGGGTCCGGAGCTGGCGCGGGGGGCCATAACCCTGCCGCCTACTTGCCGCTGGCCTGCCGCACCCGCTCGAAGAACAGGACTGCGGCCGCCGCGCTCACGTTCAGCGACAGGTCGCCGCCCGGCGTCGGAATCTTGACGCGCTCGTCCAGGACGTCCAAGGTCTGCTGCGACAGGCCGTTGTGCTCCGAGCCCAAAACGATGCAGACCGCGCCTCCGAGCTTCAGCGACCACGGGGACTTGCCGCCGTTCGCGTCGGCGCCGAGCAGCCAGACGCCTTCGCGCTTCAGCGTCGCGAGCGCCGTCCCCAGGCTCGAGACCGTCGCGACGGGCAGCATGGAGAACGCGCCGCTCGCGGCCTTCACGGCGCCGGGGCCGATGCTGGCGGTGCCGCGCTCGGGGATGATGAGGCCGTGGCAGCCGGCGAGGAGGGCGCTGCGGGCGATGGCGCCGAGGTTCTGCGGGTCCTCGATGCCGTCCACGGCGACCAGGAAGGGCTCGCTGCCGAGCTTGCGGGCGTCCTGCACGAGGTCGCGGACGCTGAAGTTGGCGAGCGGGGCGACGATGGCGCCGACGCCCTGGGCGGCCATGCCGACGAAGCGCGACAGCTCGGTGGGCGTGACGTAGCGCACGGTGAGGGCGCGGCGGGTGGCCTCCTGCTGGATCTCCTTGAGGCTGGCGTCGTGCGCGGCCTCCTTGGAGAAGAGGACCGAGTGGACCTCGCGGCCGCTGCGCAGGGCGTTGAGGACGGCGTGCCGGCCCGCGATGCCTTCCCGTTCCGCCACGCCTCCGCCAGCGGGGCTTCGGGCATAGAGTAGCCGGTCGCGCCGGGGACACTCTTCCGGCCCCGGATGCTCAGGCTCGCCCGGATGCCGACCAATCTGCGGTTCGGTCGCTATCAGCCGGTCCGCACGTCGCTGCGGCGGAGCATGTAGGCGAGGGTGAGCGCGGCCAGCAGGACGGCGGCGGCGCCGGCCTCGAACAGGGCCGCGGGCCCGGCGTGGTCCCACAGCCAGCCGCCCGCCGTGCCGCCTGCGAGGGCCGCGAAGCCGATGGTGGAGTGGTAGAGGCCGAGGCGGGTGGAGTGCTTGGAGCCGGCGAGGGTCGCGGCGATGGCGCGACCGGTCCCCTCCGTGGCGGCGAAGGAGAGGCCGAGGACGGTGAAGCCGGCGGCGAACACGAGCGGGCTCGGAGCGAGGGCGAAGAGGACGCTGGCGAGCGCGGTCAGCAGGAAGCCGAGCAGGAGGACGCGCGCCTTTCCCCAGGAGTCGGCGAGGATGCCGAGCGGGTACGCGGCGATGGCGTAGACGACGTTGAACAGGAGGTACCACGCGACGGCGGCGAGGATGCCCTCCGTGGCGCCGGTGCGCAGGAGGTAGAACAGGTAGCTCACCTGGCCGGCGGCGAAGAGGCAGGAGACGACGATGTAGGCGCGGAAGCCCGTGCGGCGGCGCGCGGCCTGGCCCTCGGCCAGCTCGACGGGCGCGACGTGCGGCTCCCGCAGCACCAGCAGCGGCAGGACGGCGGCGAGGCCGAGGAAGGCGGCGGCGAGGACGATGCGGCTCGGCGACCACTCCTGCGTCAGCAGGAGCAGCGCCCCGAGGACGCCGATGACGGCGCCGGCCGTGTCCGCCGCGCGGTGGTAGGCGAAGGCGCGGCCCGCCTCGGACTCCGGGACGGCGGCGTGCAGCATCGCGTCGCGGGGCGCGGAGCGGATGCCCTTGCCCACGCGGTCGGCGCCGCGCCACGCCAGCGACGCGGGCCAGGTCGTTGCGAAGGCGATGCCGAAGCGGGAGAGCGCCGCGACCAAGTAGCCCGAGGCGACGAGGAGGCGCTTGTGCCGCACGCGGTCGCCGGCGCGGCCGCCCAGCCATTTCGAGAAGTGGCCGATGGCCTCGGACGCCGCGCCCACGATGCCGACCGCGAGGCCGGAGGCGCCCTGCGACACCAGGAGGAACGGCAGGACCGCCATCACCATCTCGCCCGAGACGTCGGCGAGCAGGCTGGTCAGCGACAGCAGGCGGACGGTCCGCCACCCCTTGCCGCTGCGGTCCATGCCCACCTGCACGGCCGGGACGTTCTTGAGGGCCTTGGTCCATCTCTCCGCGTGGCCCAGGCGGCGCTGCGGCGGGCGGAGAACGTCGCGGGCGACCTCTTCGTGGACGCCACCTGCATCGACTGCGACACCTGCCGCTGGATGGCGCCCGGGACCTTCGCGCGCGTCGGCCGCAAGAGCGCGGTGACGCGCCAGCCGGACACGCCGCAGGAGCGCCGCACGGCGTTGCACGCGCTCATCAGTTGCCCGACCGCGAGCATCGGCACCGTCCAGAAGGCGCCCGACCTCGTGCAGGCGCAGCAAGACTTTCCGCTCCCCGTGGCCGGCGCGGAGGGCGTCTTCGACTGCGGCTACCACAGCGAGGACTCCTTCGGTGCGACGAGCTGGCTGCTCCAGACGCCGGCAGGGAACGTGATGGTCGATGTGCCGCGCTTCGCCGCGCCCCTGGTGCGCCGCATCGAGGCGCTGGGAGGGCTCGCGCTCATCGTCCTGACCCACCGCGACGACGTGGCGGACCACGCGAAGTGGGCCAAGCACTTCGGCGCAAGGCGGGTGCTGCATCGCCGCGACGCGCCGATTCCCGGCGGCCCCGTCGAGTGGTTCCTGGAAGGCACCCAGCCGGTCGAGATTGTCCCTGGGCTCACCGCGATTCCCGTCCCCGGCCACACGGCGGGGCACGTCGCCTACCACTGGGCCGGCGCGGGCGGCGTCCTGTTCACAGGCGACCACTTGGCCGGTGACGGCGCGGGCGGCCTGGAGGCGTGGCCCGACGTGTGCTGGTTCGACTGGACCGAGCAGACGCGCTCGATGGAGCGGCTGCGCGCCTGGACGTTCTCGCACGTCTTGCCGGGACACGGCCCGCCGCTGCACCTCCCTGCCGCACGGATGGCCGCCGCGCTGGAGACCTGCATCGCGGCGATGCGGTCTGCCTGACACCCTCAACCGCGGATTGCGCGGATGACGGATTCTTGACTACGATAGCATCCGCGAAATCCGCGGCTTCGTGGGAGCTTCAGGCGTCCTTGAGGCCCGTGATGAGGCGCCCGATGATGAGGCGCTGGATTTGGTTCGTGCCCTCGTAGATGCCCAAAATCTTGGCGTCGCGCCAGTAGCGCTCGACGGGGTAGGCGTCCGTGTAGCCGTTGGCGCCGTGCACCTGGATGGCGTCCTCGCACGCCTTGAGCGCCATCTCGGCGACGAACAGTTTCGCGCGGCTGACGGCAAGCGTCCACTGGTCGCGGGTGATTTCGCCCCGGTCGAACGCCTCGCGGCTGCGGGCGGCCTCCCATACGAGCAGGCGCCCGGCCTGGATTTGGACATCCATGTCGGCGAGCATGGCCTGGACGAGCTGGTAGTTGCCGATGGGGCGCCCGAACGCCTGCCGCTCCGTGGCGTACCGGAGGCTGGCCTCGTAGGCGGCCTGTGCGATGCCGACGCCGCCGGCGGCGACGGAGAGGCGGCCGTGGTTCAGCACGTGCATGGCGTTCTTCCAGCCCTCGCCTTCCTTGCCGATGAGGTGGTCGGCGGGAACCTTGCAGTCGGTGAACTGGAGCGTCGCGGTGGGGCTGCTGCGGAGGCCGAGCTTGGTGGTGGTCTCGACGCCGACGCACTCGAAGCCGGGCGTCCCCTTCTCGACCAGGAAGCAGCTGATGCCGCGGTGCTTGAGGTCCTTGTTCGTCTTGGCGTACACGATGACGTAGTCCGCGAGGCCGCCGTTGGAGATCCACGCCTTCGTGCCGTTGAGGACGTAGCTGGTGCCCTCCTTGCGGGCCGTGCTCTGCATCCCGGCGGCGTCGGAGCCGGAGCCCGGCTCGGTGAGCGCCCACGCGCCCAGCTTCTTGCCGGAGGCCATCGCGGGCAGCCACCTCTTCCTCTGCTCGGGGCTCGCGAAGTACTTCAGCGTCGAGCCGCACAGGCTGCCGTGCACGCTGATGCTGGTGCGCAGGCTGCTGCACCCCTTGGCCAGCTCCTCGGTCAGGATGGCGTAGCTCACCGCGTCCAGCCCGCCGCCGCCGTACTCCTCGGGGAACGGCGCGCCGAGGAGCCCTTGCTCCGCCATGCGGTCGTAGATGCTGTGCGGGTGGTCGCCGACGCGCTCCCACTCGCGCACGATGGCGGGCGTGATGTGCTCGTTGACGAACGCGCGCGTCATGTCGCGGATGAGGCGCTGCTCGTCGGAGAGGGTGAAGTCCACCGGCACGCGCGCGGGCACGTGGAGGGGGCTGAAAAAGGACCGGGTCGCCGTCTCAGGCGTTCGGGGTCCTGGCCACGGCCTTCTTGGCTGGCCGGCGATGGGCGGCGCCGTTCTGCGCGGGCGGCTCGGGGGTGTGCTCGCGGATGCTCTGGGCCAGGGCCTCGGCGACGAGGGTGATGGCGACGGAGAGGACCGCCGGGACGATGATGTACTTCACGCCAAGCTTGACCGTGCCGGCCGTGACCTTGAACAGGAACCCGAGCATGCCGCTGGATTGGGCGGGTCCTCTATTTGAATGCGGCCTTCGGCTTGCGCTTGGGGCCCCGGGCTTGCCGACGGCTTCTCTCCTGGGTGGACCGCTGGGCCTGGCCGCAAAGAGTGGGCAGGTGGGAACGGGATGGCAACGCTTACGACCCCCCACCGGCTGGAACGATGTGCAGGTCTGTACAATGAGCGCTTCCCCTGCCTCCCTGGGCTGCCCCGTCAACTACGGCTCCAACGGCGTGGCGGCCGGCCCCGGCGGCTCCGACTACGAGCGCTACATGATGACCGACGCTCTCCTGATGCTCCAAAAGCCCGAGGAGAAGCGCGTCCACCACGACGAGTTGATGTTCCAGGTCGTCCACCAGAACTTCGAGCTGTGGTGCAAGCTCATCCTCTTCGAGCTCAAGACCGTCGGCGCCCTCCTGGAGCAGGACCGCCTCGTCGAGGCCTACCCCCTCCTGCAGCGCTGCACGCAG
>JAXDQP010000027.1:0-21598 GCA_034667745.1 Thermoplasmata archaeon | reverse complement strand
GGATGACGCGGATTGCGCGGATGAACGCTGAATCCGCGGCATCCGCGCAATCCGCGGTTCGTCGGGGAGGCGCCTGATGGCCGGCCCGCCGCCCGTCAAGCTGCGCGTCCTGGTCCCCGTGACGGGCGCCTTCCACGGCAAGCTCCGCCTCCGCCGCAGCACCGGCACCCTCGACACCGAGGGCCTCGACCGCATCCTCTCGCCCGAATCTCTTCAAGCCATCGCGCTCGCCCGCCAGCTCCAGCCGTTCGGCGCCGACCTCGTCGCGGTCCACGTCGACATCGGCGGCGGCGAGGAGGTCCTGCGCGAGGCGATGGCGCACGGCCTCGACCAGGGCATCCTGATTGGCGGCGCGATGCTGGAGGGCGCCGACGCCTCGACGCGCGCCGCGACCATCGCCGACGTCTACCGCCAGACCGGCCCCTACGACGCCGTCATCGGCCCCGCCGCCAGCGAGTTCTCCGGCTTCACCGGCGCGCTCGCCGCCGTGGCGGGCCACCTGGAGCTGCCCTGCGTCGTGGGCGTGCACGAGGTGCGGCCGGACGGCAACGGCTTCCGCATCGCCTACCAGTCCCTCTTCGGCGACTACCAGCTCCACATCCCGCGCCCCTGCGTCGTCCTGGCCGGCGACCTCAAGCCGAGCCACCCGACGGCGTGGGGCATCCACGACGCCTACCGCGTGCGCGGCATCCTGCGCGTGCAGGCCGACCAGTTCACCGTGCAGCAGGCGCTCACCAAGCGCGTGCGCATCGAGGCCGTGCAGAGCGAGAGCCGCACGCTGGAGCAGGTGGACGGCAGCACGCTGGTGCGCCGCATGCGGAGCCGGGCGCTCATCGCCGAGAAGGCGGACAAGAAGGGAGGCGCCTGATGGCCGACGACGCGCCCGACCTCGGCTTCGCCACCGTCTACGACACCTTCGCGCCCAACGAGCCCGGCCACGCCGTGCACCTGGAGGATGTGAAGGGCAGCGACTGGCGCAACATCCTCGTGCTGGGCCGCGCGATGCCGACCGGCGTCTACCCCGAGACGCTGGCGCTCGTCGGCCGCGCCCGCTACATGGCGGACGAGCTGGGCTGCCGCGTCGAGGTGCTGCTGATTGGCGAGAACCTGGACGCCGCGACGGAGGCGCTCAAGCGCTACCCCATCGACACCATCTACCGCGTCAAGGCGCCCGACTACGCGCCCATCGACCACACCGCGCGGATGCTGGAGCAGGTCGTCCGCAAGCGCCGCCCCGAGCTGGTCCTCGTCTTCCAGAGCCGCAGCGGCGACGCCGTGACCGCCTTCGCCGCCAACCGCCTCGGCGTCGGCTTCGCGACGGGCGCCAGCAAGATCGACATCGACACCGCGCAGCGCAAGGCCGTCGTGACGCACGAGTCCGGCGGCCACCACCGCTTCCAGGTCGTCACCGCGATGCAGGCCTACCCGCAGTTCGTGAGCGTGCAGCGCGGCCTGTTCCGCGCGCCCCTGGAGGACCCCTACGCGGGCGCCAAGGTGCACGACCTGAAGGTCGAGGCCGGCAAGATCGCCAAGATCGAGGTCATCGGGCTGCAGCCACCCTCGCCCCCGACCCTGGAGACGGCGGAGCGCGTCCTCGTCGCGGGGGCCCGCATCCGCGACACAGCGGAGCTGGACCTGGCCCGCCTGCTGGCCAAGAGGCTCGACGCCGTCTTCGGCATCACCACCGGCATCGTGGAGCGCGGCCTCGCGAAGGACGAGGGCAACGTCGTCGGCGTGCACGACCACCGCATCACCCCCCGCCTGCTGGTCACCGTCGGCGTCCGCGGCGCCCTCGACCTGCTGGAGGGCATCGAGGGGGAGCCGCTCGTCTGCGCCATCGGGTGCGACCCCGGCGACCCCATCGGCAAGCGCGCCGCCTACATGGTCGTAGGCGAGGTCAAGCCGACGGTGCAGTCGGTCCTCGACGCGCTCTAGCCCGCGCCCCGGAGCCTCACGACGTTGGCCGTGGCTGGGCCAGCAGGCCCGGCTTGACGTGCGTGACGCGGCGGCGCGGGTCCAGCGGGTCGCCCGCCATGTAGGGCGGCGGCGTGCTGGGGGTCGGCATCGGCAGCGGCGGCGAGGGCTTGAGCCCGGCGTAGGCGTAGTAGATGGTGCCCGCCGCGACGAGGCTGATGACGCGGCTTGCGACCTGCCACCAGTCCGCGAGGGCGATGTTGCCCACGCTGGCGCCCAGGCCGGTGCCGAACCAGAGCAGGATGCTCAGGCCGACGAGGAGGATGCGGCGGCGCTGCACCGGGTCGCTCGTCTTGCGGTAGAGGCTGAGGTAGGCTCCCGCGGCCACGAGCGTCGGCACCAGGAACAGCAGGATGACCACCCAGTAGATGGGGGTGCCCTGCAGGTCGGTGGCGCCCTTGAGCTGCGGCCCCCACTTCGTGTCCTCGACGTGGAAGGGCGCCGACTTGAGGGTCATGAACAGCAGCAGGCCGAACAGGGCCAGGTAGCCCACCGCCAGGGGAATCATGCTGCGCTTGCTGTTCGTGTAGAGGTAGACCAGGTAGAACTGCAGGCCCCACAGTCCCGCGCACAGGATGAGCAGGATGGCGATGGTCGCCTCCAGGAACAGCGGCACGTCGAGGGGGACGAACGGCATCAGCAGCAGCGCGCCCACCAGGGAGAGGAAGCTCAGGCAGGCCCACCACAGCACGAACGCGTTGCGGGCGGCGCGCGCCTCGGCGCTGACCGGGCGGCGGTGCACGGTGCGCGCCACCAGGCCGAAGACGGCGGCGCTCGCAAGGGCGAAGACGAGGCTGGTCACCAGCGTGGCTTGCATCGGGGCTCCGAGGCTGCAAGCGTCATGGCTGATAGAGCCCTTTCTATCCGCAGGCCGCGCGCCGAGGCACCGATGTGGGCAGCGGCAGCCCCGTGCGGGCTTGCTTTTTCCTGGTCGAAAGAGACTCTTGTCGCCGGCGCAGGCCGTAGGGCGTCAGGCCGCGAGGCTTGCAGACGGACAGCACGGTGGCGAGGAGGAGGGCCAGGACCGCCAGACTGGAGGCCATGAGCATCTGGACGCGGACCGGGACATGCCCGCCGTGCGCCAGGGGACCCGCCCGCGCCACGCCCGCGATGAAGTCGATGGGCCTCAGGTGGACCAGCAGGATGAGCGTGGACAGCAGGTTGATGGCGAGCTTGGCCGCGACCCAGTAGTGCCGGAGCAGGCCCCACGGCGTGCCGAGGGACTGGAGGACGCCGGTCGCCAGGGAGGCAAGGCAGAGGGGCAGGATGACGTACCACGCCGTGGGACCCATCACGATGTAGGCCGCGCGGACGACCTCGGCGTCCCTGCTGCCCAAGCCCACGACGGACAGCCCCGCGAACACCGCGACGGCGCCCATCCAGCCGACGGAGGCCGTGACGTGCGCCACCAACGCGAGCTTGCGGGCGCCCGGCGTGAACAGCACGCTCAATGCCCCGCGGGGCTCAGGTTGCCCACCAACCAAAACGCTTGCATGGCTGCGGAGCGTTGGAGCAAGTGTGCAACCTGTCGCCCCATTTCGCCCCCCCCCGCGCGGACAAGCTGATTTTGGTGGTCGATGATGAACCGGACATTCTCGAATCGTTGGAAGAATTGATCGGGGCGCAAATGCCCCATGTTCGAGTCCTGACGGCACACTCTGGCGTCAAAGGCTTGCTCATCGTCGTGGCCCACCCTGCCCTGGACATGATTCTGTCGGATTTCCACATGCCCGAGATGGATGGTCTGGAGTTCCTACGCCGGGCACGTGAGCTTCGAGCCGAAATCCCCATGGTCATCATGACCGCTGACACCCACCCGGACCTTGCGGCCGAAGCCATGCGCCTTGCAGCGGTGAAAATCGTGGTCCCCAAACCCTTAGACCCGGTGGCGCTCGTGGAGATGCTTGAGTTTTTCCTTGGGAAGTTCTTCCAAGGCGGCCACATCCCCCTCCGGGAAAAGGGCAAGGCGGCCACATCCCCCCAAAATCGTGGTGGCACCCCCTAATCTGGGCCGCCCCCCTCGCCACCTCGCCACCCTCGTCCTCAAATACCCCCCTTTCGTCGCCCGCCAGGCAGCCAATCCTGGGAAACCGGGGCTTGGCGGCGAATGTCGAGGAGTCACTACACATGGCAACCGGGATCGACCGCAAATCGAACCCTGTGCTCGTGGACCTCATCGGCGCCCTCAAGAACGCTGGGCGCACGAACGAGGCCCCCCTGTGGCGAGACATCGCTTCCCGTCTGGAGAAGCCGTCGCGCAACTGGGCACAGGTCAACGTCAGCAAGCTGGATGACACCGTGGGCGCCGGCGAGAACGCCGTCATCCCGGGCAAGCTCCTGGGCGACGGCGAGGTCAGCAAGGCCTACACCGTCATCGCCTTCAGCGCGAGCGCCTCCGCCAAGGCCAAGATCACGGCCAAGGGCGGCAAGGTCCTGACCTTCCCGGAGGCCATCAAGGCCTTCCCGAAGGGCCAGAACTGCAGGATTGTCGGGTGACCCCATGTCTGGAGCAAAACACCCCGAATCCGGCCCCGCGTTCCCCGCCCCCAAGGGCGCCCTGGTCGTCATCGACGCCACTGGTCTCGTCCTTGGCCGCATGGCCACCCACGTGGCCAAGCGCGCCATCCTGGGCGACGAGGTCCACATCGTCAACGCCGAGAAGGCCATCATCGTCGGCTCGTCGAAGAAGGCCATCCAAGAGCACTACCAGTTCAAGCGCGAGGTCGGCACCTCCCGCAAGGGCCCGTTCTTCCCGCGCGAGCCCCACCTCATCGTGAAGCGCACCTGCCGCGGCATGATCAACTACCAGAGCAGCGCCGGCCGCGCCGCCTACAAGCGCATCAAGGCGCACATCGGCGTCCCGAAGGAGCTGGCCGGCCAGAAGGCCGAGTCGCTCCCGGCGGCGCAGCGCGACGCGCACAGCTATCTCACCATCTCCGAGCTGGCCAGCTGGCTCGGCAGCCCCCGCGAGGTCGCATAACATGGCCAAGAAAGTCGTCAACACCAGCGGCAAGCGCAAGACCGCCGTGGCGCGTGCCGCCGCGGTGAAGGGCTCGGGCAAGGTCCGCGTCAACCAGGTCCCCATCGAGATCGTCGAGCCCAAGCTCGCCCGCCTCAAGATGGAGGAGCCGCTGCTCGTGGCCGGCAAGAAGGCCGAGAAGCTCGACATCACCGTCTCGGTCGCCGGCGGCGGCGTGTACGGCCAGGCGGACGCGGTCCGCACGGCCATCGCGCGCGCCATCCTCGACTACACCGAGGACGCCGAGCTGAAGGAGCAGTACCTGGCCTACGACCGCACCCTGCTGGTCAACGACACCCGCGTCAAGGAGAGCAAGAAGCCCCTTGGCCGCGGCGCCCGCAAGAAGCGCCAGAAGTCGTACAGGTGACCCGATGATCATTCCCGTGCGCTGCTTCACCTGCGGCAAGGTCGTCGGCTCCGCCTACGACGAGTACAAGGCCAGCCTCGCCAAGGGCAAGAAGTCGAAGGACGCCCTCGACGCCACCGGCCTGACGCGCTTCTGCTGCCGCCGCATGATCATCTCCCACGTGGACCTGATCAAGGACGCGGCGCCGTACGAGTAGCCGCAACCCCTCTTCCTTTCCCTCTCCCTCCCTTTCTCTGTTCTTTCGTCGCGCGTGTCCCTAGCGGACGCCCTGGACGCCCCAGCGGCGCTGCACCCAGCGCGGCGGGCGGTAGGCGGCGTAGACGGCCGCCGCGGCGCCCAGGCTGACGAGGCGCGACAGGACAATCCAGTCGAGCGCCTGGCTGACGCCGGCGAGGCTGCCGACGAGCGAGAACGAGAACCACAGCACGATGCTCACCGAGACCACCGCGATGCGGTAGCGCTGCGTCGGCTCCTTGGCCTTGAAGAAGAGCGTGAAGTAGCCCACCGCGCCGCCGATGATGGGGAGGACGAGCAGGACGCCCAGGATGGGGCCGAAGCCGTCCGTCTGGGGGTCGTGCGCGTAGTGCAGCTGCGGGTTGATGGCGCCCGCCTGGACGCCGTCCGGCCCGAGCGCCTCGACGTAGTAGACGAGGCAGGCCCAGAAGAGGCCGTAGAACAGGAGGATGGGCTTCCAGGCCCCCTGCCGGCCCGTGTAGAGGTAGACGAGGTAGTAGAGCAGGCCGCCGAGCGCCAGCAGGATGACCAGCAGCAGCACGTGCGTGGCGGCCACCAGCAGCGGCACCGTCCACCACCCCGCCATCGTCACCACGTCGGCGAAGGCGCCGTAGAGCGACAGCAGCGCCAGGACGTTCCACCACGCGGCGAACGCCTGCCGCGCCGGCCGCCCGGGGGCCTCGACGGGACGGGCGGCGACCATGCGGCCCACGGCGGCGTAGATGCCGGCCGCGACGAGGTTGGCCACGAGGTCGAGGGCGAGGGCGGTGGTCAGCATGGGCTCACGCGCCGCCGGGGTCGTCGATGGAGCGCAGGCCCCAGCGCGCCTTCCACGCGCGCGGCGGCAGGTAGGCGAGCAGGATGGCCAGGCCCGCCGTGATGGCCAGCAGCAGCGAGGCGACCTGCCAGGCGCGGCCCTGGATGTTGGCGCCGGCGGCCAGGATGCCCGAGCCGAACCAGATGAAGATGCTGCCCGCCACGAGGGCGATGCGGTAGCGCTGCGTGCGGTCCTGCGCCTTGCGGTACAGCAGGGCGTACGCCGCCGCGGCCGCCATCTGCGGGCCGAGGAACAGCACCACGAAGGCCAGGCCGGCCACCGGCGGCAACTCGACCTTGGGCACGCGCTGGATGGTCCAGCCGTCGTCGCCCAGCGCCGGCGGCGGGCCGTACCACGCCAGCAGCGCCTGGAACAGCACGAAGAGCGCGACGGCGTACGCCACGAGGGGGACGACGATGCGGTTGGAGCCCGTGTAGAGGTAGACGAGGTAGTAGAGCAGCCCCGTGAGGGCGACGACCAGCAGCAGCACCGCGAGCTGGCTGAGGGTCATGTAGAGCCAGACCGGCAGGTTGCCCGTGAGGTAGAGCGCGACGTCCACGGCGGTGAGCGCCGTGGTGGCCGCGAGGGCGAACCACCAGATGGAGAAGAGGCGCTGCGCGGGCTTGGCCTCCGCCGACACGCGGCGGCGCGACAGGCGCAGGCCGATGTAGGCATAGACCGCGCCCGAGAGCAGGCTGGCCAGGGCGGAGATGAGGAGGGAGGACGCCATGGGGGGACCTCAGATGAGCTCGCGCAGGCGGCGCGCGAGGGCGTCCTGGGGGGCGGGCTGCCGGGCGGGGGTGGCCGGCGTGGGGCGTTCGGTGGCCAGCGGCAGGTGGAGGCGGAAGGTGGAGCCCTTGCCGGGGCCCTGCGAGAGCGCCTCGATGCGGCCGCCCATCGCCTCGGCCAGGCCGCGGCAGATGTAGAGGCCCAGGCCGGTGCCGGGGACGGTGAGCGCCTTGGTGTCGTGCACCTGGGTGAAGGGCTGGAAGAGGCGGGCAATCTGCTCGGGCGCCATGCCGGAGCCGGAGTCGCGCACGTCGATGCGGGCGAAGCTGCCCTCGGTGGCGGCGTCGAGGCGGACCTGGCCGCCCTCGGGGGTGAACTTGAGCGCGTTGGAGAGCAGGTTGAACAGGATCTGCAGCAGGCGGCCGCGGTCGGCCTGCACGGCGAGCGCCGGGTCCACCTGGACGGCGAGGTCGATGCTGAGGCGGCGCGCGGTCTCGGCGAAGGAGTCCACCGCCTCGTTGACGGCGCCCACGAGGTCCACGGGGGCGACCTGCACCTTGAGGCGGCCGCCCTGCAGGCGCGCGACGTCCAGGATCTCCTGCACCAGCGTGGCGAGGCGGTTGACGTTGCGGTCCACGATCTCCACGGCGTGCCGCTGCCGCGCCTCCAGGCCGCCCAGGCTGCCGGACAGCAGGAGGTGGGTCTGCAGGCGCAGCGGCGTGAGCGGCGTGTTCAGCTCGTGCGCCGCCATGTTGAGGATGCGGGTCTTGAACTGGCCCATCTCGCGCAGCTTCTCGATCTCCGCCAGGCGCAGCGCGGCCAGCTCGGCGCTGCCGGGCAGGCGGCTGAGGTGGGTGCGGCGCAGCAGGCGGCCCCCGACGTCCACCTCGTCGGCGCGCCCCGTCACCGCCACCGTGGAGCCGTCCTTGCGGAGAATCTCGACCTCGAAGGGGCCCTTGGCGTGGCTGCGCACGTTCTCCAGCACCGTCGCCTGCGAGCCGGGCGCCACGAGCGCCAGGACGCTCATGCCCGCCAGCTCGTCCACGCTGTAGCCGTAGAGGTCCGCGAACGCCTTGTTCGCGACCAGAACGTGCCCGTCCTCCTGCAGGGCCGCCGGCTCGGGGTCGCCCAGGAGGAGCTGCGCCAGCTCCTTTGGCCCGAGCGCCCGGCGGCGGGAATCGGCGGCGGGGGCGGGCGCCATCGGCGGACCTTCCCATCCGCAAACGTATAAAGGATTCTCCGGTTGGTTATGTACGCGGGCGCTCAGGGTGGCCTGCATCCGGAGGCCGACCCCCATCCCCGCTGCATCCTCGAAGGTTCCCGTCATCCTCATCGCCGACGACGAGCCAGACATCCTGGAGTCGCTGCGCGACCTGCTGGAGGACGCGGTGCCCTCGCAGTGCATCCTGGCCAACTCCGGCACGCAGGCGCTGGAGATGCTGGGCAAGCAGCCCATCGACCTCATCCTCTCCGACTACAAGATGCCCGGCCTCAACGGCATCCAGTTCCTCGAGCAGGCCCGCCAGCGCCTGCCCGACGTGCCGCGCATCCTCATCACCGCCTTCCCCGACCTCGAGGTCGCCATCGACGCCATCAACCAGGCCCGCGTCGAGGCGTTCCTTATCAAGCCCCTCGACCCAGACCAGGTCGTGGAGCGCGTGCGCCAAGCCTTGGCGACGCCCTCCTACAAGGGAGCGCGCTGAATGGGCACCCCGAGCCGACACCCGCAGGACGATGCCGTCGCCGACACGGTGGGCTCCATCCTGCTGGTGGCCATCACCGTCGTCATGGCCACCGTGCTCGGCGGCCTCTTGTTCTCCTTCCGCGGCCCGGTCGCGCTGCCGCAGTCCAGCGTCGCGGTGACGGTCAGCCCCGGCAACGCGGCGTGGGGCAACGGCGACGAGCAGATTCGCGTCGCGCACAACGGCGGCGAGGGGATGCCCACCGCCGGCACCGTCATCGCGTACTCCATCAACGGGGTGGCGCAGCCCAGCGTCACAGGCGCCGCCATCGGGTCCAGCCTCTACGACGGCGCCACGCTGCTGCCGCCGCGCACGACGTGGGCCATCGGGCAGGTCTGGGTCCGCACCCTCACGCTCCAGGCCTCCGACACGGTGGCCATCAACGTCGTCAGCACCGGCGGCGCCTCCTCCCTCGTCGCCTCCGTCGTGCTCGTCCCCGGCCAGGTCGCGGCCGGCGCGGCGTGCCCCTTCGACACCGCGGCGCCCACGGTGAGCCAGTGGGCGCAGAGCCCCGCCGACGTCACCAAGAACACGGTGGGCGCGGTGGCGGTCGCCGCCACCCTCATCGACAACTGCGCCGGCGTGGACAACTCCAACGTGCCGCACCTGTGGTGGCGCCTGCGCGGCGTCGCGACCCCCTCGTTCACCGACGCGGGCGCGATGGTGACGCAGGGCCTCGGCATCTGGACCGGCACCATCCCGTCGCAGGCGTGGCTGCTCCAGGCCGGCAAGGTGCTGGAGTACTACGCCGCCCCGCTGAAGGACCTGCAGGGCAACAGCGCGCAGAGCGCCGTGCAGGCCGACACCGTCGAGGTGGACTGCACCGCCGACGCGAGCCCGCCCAACGTCTCGCCGTGGGGGCAGGCCCCCGCCAACCTCGCCAGCAGCACCGCCGCCGGCGCCGTCGCCATCACCGCGACCCTCGCCGACAACTGCTGGGGCGTGGACAACACCGCGACGCCCCAGCTCTGGTGGCGCCTCAACGACGGCACCAACCCCGCCTACGTCCAGGCCGCCGCCATGACCCCCGCCGGCGTCAACCAGTGGCAGGGCACCATCCCCTCCCAGGCCTGGAACCAGGTGGCCGGCCGCACCCTGCAGTACCAGCTGCAGAACCTCAAGGACCTCGGCGGCAACACCGGCAGCAGCGCCGCCGCCAGCGACCTCGTCGACATCGTGTCGCCCACCTACATCGGCGCCACCGGCATCACCGCCGTCGTCGGCACGGTCACGAACGGCGCGGACGCCACCGCCGCAGGCGGCCCCGAGGCCAGCCTCGCGGAGACCACCGTGACCACGGCGACGTTCTTCGGCACCGCCAGCACCGGCTCCAACAGCATCACCCTCGCCACCGACTGCACCCTCGGCGGCGCCATCGCCGTGGCGGCGGACTGCGCGGCACAGAACGACAACAAGCACGGCGTGCTGAACGCGGTGAGCGACGTCGCGGCCGCCAGCGGCTTCTGGGCGACGCCCCCCGTCGGCGCCGGCGGCATCACGAAGGTCATGATTGGCGTGGACGGCCGCTCCTCCTCGGCCGGCACCAGCCACGTTGGCACGCTCTCCTACACCGTGGGCGGCGTCGCGGAGCCCACCACGCAGGCCGGCATCCAGTTCACGACCGCCACGGACGCCAACCTCCCCGCCAGCTTCCTCGACGTCACGGCCGACCGCTCCTGGACCATCGCGGACATCCAGGCGCTGCGCGTCCTGTTCACGGTCACCGCCACCTCGACCCGCGACGTCTGGATGGACTCGCCCTTCATCCAGGTGACCTACGCCGTCGGCGGCGGCACGGGCCGCGCCATGAACCAGCAGCTCGCCTTCGCGCAGGTGCCCAACTCGACCCCCGGCACGGGCAGCCAGACGCTGGAGCTGGGCTACCACGTCACGCCCACCTCCGGCAACGACGTGTTCAACGTCCAGGTCTGGAACCCCACCTCGACCGCGTGGCGCACCTGCCCGCTCCAGCTCACCTCCACCTCGGCCAGCCCCGTCGCCTACAGCTGCGTCCTCATCGCCGCCGAGTACGCCGCCGGCGCGCCGCTGGCCCGCATCGTGGACGCCACCCCCGCCAGCACCACGGCGACGACGGTCCTGCTCGACTACGCGCGGGTGGCCACCACATGACGCCCCCGCGCGCGGACGAGGCCGTTTCGACGGTCCTGGGCGCCATCCTGGTCTTCGGCCTCCTCGTGCTGACGCTGGTGACCGTGCAGGTCAACTTCGTCCCGGCGTGGGACAAGCAGCGCGAGAGCGACTTCTCCCTCCAGGTCGGCACCCAGCTCGCCGCCGTGCGCGCCGACCTCGACCGCCTCGTGGCCAACGAGACGACCGGGCCGTTCTCGGACCCGCTGACGCTCGTGCGCCCGGGCGGCTTCAACTTCTTCACGCGCGGCCTCCTGCCCGCCACGGCCACCTTCACGCCCACCGCCGCCTCGGCCGGCATGGCGGTCTCCACCGCGCACCCGTTCACCATCCAGCAGTCCGGCGGCGCGGGGCTGTACGGCCTGGGCGAGGACTTCACCACGCTCGTTCCCGGCACGCCGCTGAGCGGCATCACGGGCATCCAGCACCTGCGGCTGCGCATCCAGGCCCCGGTCGGCTCCCCGGGCAACCCCGCGACGCTGAACCTCTTCGTCACGGACACGAACGGCAAGTGCGCGGGCCAGCTCATCCTGGAGGAGCGCGGCGCCGCCTCCACCGACCGCAACATCCAGGCGCAGGTCTACGGCCCGCAGAGCCCGCCCGCCGCCGCCTGCCTCGCCACGCCCATCAACACCCACGACGAGCTGGTCAAGTGCCTCGGCACGCTGTGCGCCAGCAGCCCCGCCTACTACTACCTCGACGCGCTCGACCCGGCGCTGCAGTTCACGGCGCCGCTGGCGGCCGCCGCCTACCCCATCGGCCTGACGCTCACCGCCACGAGCCTGACCGGCGCGGGCGCCGTCACCTACGACACCGCCACCTCCAGCGGCAGCGTCCACGTCGGCGGCACGGGCCAGGTGCTGGCGAGCTACAACAACTTCATCGGCGTCGGCTCCTTCACGGTGAACATCCCCTACCAGGAGCTGCCGGCGCAGGCGTTCACGTTCGAGTACGGCGCCGTCTTCCTCGACCAGCCCGACGGCTCGGCGATGCTGGTGCCCCCCACCTTCTCCGTCGGCACGAGCGCCACCCAGGCCTCGCTGGCGTGGAGCTTCGCGGCGCTGGGCGGCGGCTCCTCCTCCGTCAACGGCGCGCGCCAGGCGCAGGTGGGGCTGACGGCGGCGGGCGGCGGCACCGACCTGCAGGCCGCCGCCAAGGACATCACCTTCACCATCAGCACCACGCACGGCGCGCAGTGGGCCTCGTACTGGGACCAGCAGCTCCAGCTCGCGGGCCTCACCGCGCTCCCCGGCTACACGCCCGTCGCGCCCTGCCAGGCGACCCCCAACTCGCCGCAGTACGCCATCCTCGCGACCTCCACGAGCGCGACCCTGAACTTCTTCGGGCCGTGCTCGGGCGCCAACGACCCCGCCAACGACGTCTTCGTCCTGTTCAAGGAGCGCAGCGTGGCGGTCAACCTGCGGCCGACGGGGTGACGGCCGTGGCCTTGCCATTTGAAGCCTGGGCCAAACCCGCTTATAGGTGCAGCCCCCGAGGGAAGGCCATGCGCACGCCCCGCCGGGCGTCGGAGCAGGCCGCCGTCGGCCCCCTGGACGCCATCCTGGCCATCGCCGTCGTCACCGTCCTCATCACCGTCTACGGCCTCCAGGTGAGCCGCCTCAACGCGCCCAAGCAGGACCTCGTCGTGTCGGCCGCCAAGGCGGACTTCAGCCAGGACGGCTACTGGCTTACCCCCGCCGGCCCCGACGGCCTCCCGGTGGACACCGGCAAGCTGCTGGTCACCATCGACGGCGCCCAGACCACGGTGCCGCTCTCCGCCTTCGCCGCGACCCTCGGCAGCGCCGGCGAGTGGGGCGTGGGCACCCGCATCTGCATCGTAGGCCCCAGCGCGCAGTGCTACCGCCACAGCGGCACCACCGTGCAGGTGACGGCCATCGCCAAGAACAACATCGTCTTCCACGTCAACGCGCTCGTGGCGCCCGGCCCCGGCTTCTCCATCGGGAGCGGCGGCGGCATCAACGTCCTGCGCAACGGCACGGTCGTCCTGGGCATGCTGGGCGCGCAGTACTCCTGCGGCAACCCGATGGACGTCTTCGTGCGCCTGAGCATCGACGGCGGCGCGACGTGGCGCTCGCCCCTGGGCGCGCAGGCGGTCTCCCCGGGCGGCAGCGGCCAGGCCTTCAACGACAGCCTCGTTCCCCTCGGCTCCGTCCTGGTGGTGGAGGCGCGCGGCATCGGCGGCCCCTGCGGCCTGGCTGACATCACCATCAACTCCGTCACCCACCCGCAGCAGGCGCTGGTCCTCAAGGCCGGCGACCCCGCCCCCAGCTACGCCCCCTTCTCGGGCCAGGCGCCGCTGGCGAGCTTCCTCGTGCCGTACGTGAACACCCAGACCCAGCAGATGGTGCTGCAGCCCAACCAGGCCATCATCCTGTTCGACATCTGCTGCTACCCGAGCTACGCCGCCGACTTCCAGGACCTGGTGGTGCTCTTCACCTTCCCGTGAGCGGACCCGCTGCGAACCGGAAAAATACGGGGCGGCCCATGCACCCTTCCGCGGCCGGCCCCCGGGATTTCCCCATGACCTCCACTTCCCACACCAAGCCCGCGAAGACCGCCAAGGCCGCCAAGGCGGGCGCGAAGGCCGGCAAGCCCGCCGCCAAGGCCCCCGCCAAGCGCGCGCCCAAGGCAGCGGCAGCCCGCAAGGCCGCCCCGCCCGCGCGGGACCGCCTGCCTACCGGCGCCGTCGTCGTGCCGCACCCTGCCCCCGCGCCGGTCCCCGCCGCGCCGCCCGCGCGCCCGCCCCCGGCCAAGCCCATCCCCACCGTCGTCCTGGCGACCCCGGCCAAGCCGGCCCCCGCGCCCGCCCGCCGCCGCGACGCCCTGGGGGCCGCGCTGGGCCAGAAGGGGTCCGACGCGCCGCACGACCCCCTCCTCTCCGCCCTGCACGGCCGCACCCCGGCGCAGGTGCCCGCCCCGCCCGAGCCCCGGCAGCCGCGCGAGGCCAAGAGCCGCATGCCCGAGAACGTGAGCGTCGTGGCGCCCCAGCCCAAGCCGGCCGCCATCCCCGCCCCCGGGCACGCCCACCCCGAGCCGGCCAACGACGGCGTCACCCAGGTCCCGCCCCTGCCGCCCGGCCACCGCGAGGTGGAGTCCGCCATGCTGGTGCCCGGCCGCGCCTGGGTCCGCATCCTGCTCGACGAGTCCACCCAGACCCAGCTCTACCAGGTCGTCGAGCCCGTGCTGTCCGACGACGAGCGCAAGGTCTTCGAGTTCCTGCGCGACACCCTCATCCGCACCCTGGAGGGGCGCTCCTCCGCCGGCCGCGACAGCAAGGACTGGGGCGGCATCCTGCTGGAGGCGGCGCGCCAGGCCATCAAGGACCACCGCGTCCGCACCACGCCGCAGGGACAGGAGCGCATCGAGTACCACCTGCTGCGCGACTTCCTCGGCTTCGGCCCCATCGACGTGATGATGCGCGACCCGATGATCGAGGACATCTCGTGCGACGGCCCCGGCATCCCGCTCTACCTCTTCCACCGCCGCTACGACTCGCTGCGCACCACCGTGGTGTTCCAGGACGAGGTGGAGCTGGACCGCTTCGTCATCCGCCTGGCGCAGCGCAGCGGCAAGCACATCAGCGTCGCCGACCCGCTGCTGGACGCCACCCTCCCCGACGGCAGCCGCCTGCAGGCCACGCTCTCGCGCGAGGTGACCACGCGCGGCAGCAGCTTCACCATCCGCAAGTTCCGCGCCGACCCCCTCACGCCGCCCGACCTCATCCGCTACGGCACCCTCAACAGCGAGATGGCCGCGTTCCTGTGGTTCGTGATGGAGATGGGCGCCTCGTTCCTGCTCGCCGGCGGCACCGCCAGCGGCAAGACCACCACCCTCAACGCCATCTGCCAGTTCATCCCGCCGGAGAAGAAGATCGTCTCCATCGAGGACACGCGCGAGATCAACCTCAGCCACGAGAACTGGATCGCCGGCATCACCCGCGCCGGCTTCGGCCGCGAGGGCATCGGCGTCAAGAGCACCGGCGCCGTCGACATGTACAAGCTGCTGGAGTCCGCGCTGCGCCAGCGCCCCGAGTACCTCCTCGTGGGCGAGGTGCGCGGCGCCGAGGCGCTCACGCTCTTCCAGGCGATGGCCACCGGGCACGCCGTCTACTCCACGATGCACGCCGACAGCGTCACGTCGGCCATCTACCGCCTGGAGAACGAGCCCATCAACGTGCCGCGCATGATGCTGCAGACCCTCGACCTCGTCCTCATCCAGGGCCAGGCGCGCGTCAAGGGCCGCATGGTGCGCCGCATCAAGGAGCTGAGCGAGCTGGTCGGCTTCGACCCCGACACCAAGGAAATCCTCAGCAACACCGTCTTCGCGTGGGACCCCACCGACGACAAGCACGCCTACCTCGGCAAGTCCTACATCCTGGAGCAGGTGATGCAGGCGCGCAACCTCACCGAGGAGCAGCTCCTGAAGGAGTGGCGCCAGCGCGTCGAGGTGCTGGACTGGATGGTCGCCTCCGGCGTGCGCCGCTACGACGAGGTCGCCAACTCGGTGGGCGCCTACTACCGCGACCCGCAGCGCTTCCTCGACCGCATCCGGGGGAAGCCGACGTGACGCTGACCACGTTCGAGCGCGCGGCCTTCCGCGTCTTCGGCGAGCGCGCCCGCCGCGCCGTCGGCCGCGAGCCGGCCCTCGGCTCCGCCCTGCAGCGCGCCCGCATGGCCATCCGGCCCGAGGTCTTCCTCGCCAAGGCCTACCTCGCCGCCAGCCTCGTCGCCCTCGCGGGCCTGCTCGGCGTGGGCACCGTCGCGTTCCTCACCTTCACCGGCGCCGTGCCGGTGGCGTGGCGCTTCTTCATCCTCCTCGTCCCCGGCGCCCTCGTGCTGGGCAGCGCCGCCTACCTGCTGACGCTCGTCCTGCCCGCCGCCCGCGCCCTCGGCCGCGCGCGCAGCATCAACTCGAAGCTGCCGTACGCCATCAACTACCTCTCCACCATGGCGGCCGCCGGCGCCACGCCGGAGCAGCTCTTCGGCACCCTCGCCGAGCAGCCGCTCTACAGCGAGGTCGCCGTCGAGGCGCAGTGGATTGCCCGCGACATGCGCGTGCTGGGCCAGGACGTCGTGACCGCGCTCCAGAACGGCATCGACCGCAGCCCGAGCGACAAGTGGCGCGACTTCCTGCAGGGCGCCGTCACCACCCTCACCTCCGGCAGCGACCTGAAGGCGTTCTTCGCCGCCAAGGCCGACCAGTACCTCTACGAGAACCGCCAGGACCAGCGCAAGTTCCTGGAGGGGCTGGGCGTCCTGGCCGAGTCGTTCGTCACCGTCGTCGTCGCCGCCCCGCTGTTCCTCATCGTCATCCTCTCCGTCATGACCAGCTTCGGCGGCAGCCCGCAGGACGCGCTCCTCATCGGCTACGCCCTCGTGTTCATCGTCATCCCGCTCTCGCAGCTCGGCTTCGCCTGGACCATCACCGTGATGACCCCGGAGGCGTAGCATGGCGGAATCCGTCCTCCGGCCGCCGCTGCCGCGCCCGGATCCCGGCGCGCACGCCGCCCCCACCATCGCGCCCACGGACGCCAAGGGCAACCCGCTCTACCGGCAGGCCCGCGACCCGCGCAAGCTGCGCCGCCAGCTCCTGCTCGGCGCCTCCGTCCTGGGCGGCTCCATCCTGCTCATCCCCGGCCTGCTGCTGGCGGCCGGCATCCCGCTGCCCGGCCTGCCGCCCTCGGCGTGGGTCCACCTCGTCTGCCTGGGCGTCCTGGCCGCGCTCGGCCCCTACGGCTTCCACATGGGGCGCGAAGCCCGCCGCATCCGCGGCCTCGAGGAGCGCTTCGCCGACTTCCTGCGCGACGTCGCGAGCGGCCACCAGGGCGGCCTCACGCTGCCGGCGGCCGTCATCGTCGCCTCGCGCGGCGAGTACGGCCCCCTGACGCCGGAGGTGCAGAAGATGGCGGACCAGCTGAGCTGGAACCTGCCCTTCACCGAGTCGCTGGAGCGCTTCGCCGAGCGCGTGGACACGCCCCTGGTGCGCCGCGCCGTCAACCTCGTCCTGCAGGCCAATCGCTCGGGCGGCTCCACCATCGAGGTGCTGCTGGCCGCCAGCCGCGACGCCCGCGAGATCAAGACCCTGGAGACGGAGCGCCGCCTCACGATGAGCCTCTACACCGTGGTCATCTACATCACGTTCCTCGTCTTCCTCGGCGTCGCCGCCGTCCTCTACGCCAGCTTCGTGCCCAAGCTCGTCGCCGCCAGCGAGGCCGCGCAGGCCGCCAACCTGGGCGCGGGCGGCACCGTCGCCGGCATCGGCGGCCCCAGCCTCAACCTGCGCGACTTCCAGGTGTTCTACTTCATGGCCGCCATCATGCAGGGCCTCGGCGACGGCATCGTGGCCGGGCTCATGGGCACCGGGCGCGCCGTCCTGGGCCTGCGGCACAGCTTCCTCATGGTGCTGGTGGCCTACCTCACCTTCACCTTCTTCCTGTGACGCAGGGCCGCGCCACTGAGCGGCACGCTTAACCCCGCTGGGGGGGTGGACAAGGCAGCATGAGCGCGGCCCGCACCGTCCTCGTCGTGGACGACGACCCCGCCTTCCTGCGCGACCTGCGCGACCTGCTGAAGGCGTTCCTGCCCGGCGTGGAGATTGCCCTGGCCAGCAACGGCCCCGAGGCGCTCAAGGTGCTCGCCGCCCGCCCCGTGGACCTGCTCATCTCCGACCAGGCGATGCCCGGCATGGAGGGCATCGAGCTGCTGGAGACCGCGCGCCAGCTGTACCCCAAGGTGCCGCGCATCCTCATCACCGGCTTCAACCAGTTCGACCTCGCCATGGACGCCGTCAACCAGGCGAGCGTGGTGGACTTCATCCCCAAGCCGCCCAACGCCGAGCGCACCATCCAGGCCGTCCGGCACGGGCTGCTCCAGCGCGAGCTGAACCTGCAGCACGGATGAGGCGCGCTCCGCAGTTCGTTAAGCCGTGGGCTCGTCGGGGATTTCGAACCAGAAGCGCGAGCCCTGCCCCGGCACCGTGTCCACGCCGATGCGGCCGCCGTGCCGGCCGGCAATCTTGGCGCAGGTGGCGAGGCCCAGGCCGAAGCCGGGCGCGTCCGACAGCCCGCGCGAGAACGGGCGGAACAGGAGTGGAATCAGTTGCGGGTTGAACCCGGTGCCGTTGTCGGCCACGGTGACGCGCCAGCCGCGGCCGTCAGGGGCGTGCTCGGCCGTCACCTCGACCCGGGGCGGCACGCCGGGGCGGCGGAACTTGAGCGCGTTGCCGATGAGGTTCTGCATCAGCTGCAGGAGCTGGGTGGCGTTGCCGCGCACGACGGGCAGGTTGCCGGAGCGCAGCTCCCCGCCGCTCTTGGCAAGGTCCGCCTCCAGCAGGCCCGCCACCTCGGCCAGGGTGTAGTTGAGCGCGACGTCCTCGCGGCGCATCGGCTCGTAGCTGACGCGGCTGTACTCCAGGATGGCGTTCATCAGGCGCGACATGTTGTGCGCCGTCAGCTCCATGCGGTCGAGGCGGCCCCTGGACTCGTCGTCGAGGCGGTCCTTGGCGCGCTGGCGCAGCACGGCGACGTTGAGCGTGAGCGTGGAGAGCGGCGGCTGGAGGTCGTGCGAGACGACGCTGGCGAACTGGCGCAGGTCCTCGTTGCTGCGCTCCAGCTCCGCCGCGTGCCGCTCCAGGCGCTCCATGAGGCGGTTGAACTCCCCGGACAGGCGGCCAATCTCGTCGCCGCTGTGCACCTCGACGCGCGCGGAGAGGCTGCCCGACGAGCGCGACTCGACCACTTGGCCCGTGAGCCGCCGCACGGGCGAGAGGACGGCGCGGTCGAGCGCGACGACGACGGCCGTCAGCAGCGCGCCGCCGCCCAGGATGCCCGAGGCAAGCAGGTAGGCTAGCGTGCGCACGCCTTCGCCGTAGATGGGGCGCGGCAATTGCACCTGGAGCAGCAGGGCGGGCTGGCCGTCGAGGCCGTCGCGGCGCTCCAGGGCGAGCACGGAGGTGGGCGACATCTCCAGGATGGTCGTGGCGCCGTCGCCGACCAGGCGCGTCGACGGCTGGCCGTCCGCCTGCGGCAGCACCGTCGGCCACGGCCGCACCTGCAGGTCAAGGCGGGTGCGCCCCGCAAGCCGCTCCCCGACGCCGGCGTCGAGCCAGCGCCCCCACACCAAGGTCCCGGCGGGCGGGCCGGCCTGGTGGCCCGTGAGGATGGGCCACGCCGTCACCTCCATCGGGCGGCCCTCGACGCTGAGCAGGCCGGCCACGGAATGCACGGGGTCCACGGGGTGCAGCAGCGGGTGCTCCGGCGGCAGGTTCCCGAAGGGGGCGGGCAGCGGCTGGAGCGCGAGGGTGGCGGGGTCGAAGCCGGTGCCGTAGACGACGCCGCCCGTGGCGTCGAGGAACAGGACGAGGTTGAGGTCCTGCGTGCTGAAGCTGGCGGGCAAGAGGTTGCTGGCCGCGAAGCCGGGGTCGCGGCCCTGCACGAAGGCGTAGGCGTCGTCCCACTGCGCCCAGTCCTTGGCGGCCAGGTCCAGCACGCGCAGGTCCTCGCGCAAGGCCAGGTCCGCTCGCTCGACATCCTGCGCGATGCTTTCGCGCTCGAGGGTGCGGAAGCTGCCCACGACCACGGAGTTGGCCACCAGCAGGCTCCCCACGAGGACCACCACCAGCGTGGTGAAGAGGAGCAGGAACGTCTTCCAGTAGAGGTTCAAGCCGCGTCCACCGACAGGCATTCGACGCCGCCTTTGCCTTAAGACCCTGCACGGGGAAGGTTTATTTCCGTGGAGTGCGGAAAAGATGGAGCTTCTCGTGAAGAATGGGCGCGTTCTGCCGCGCTAGCCCACGACTTTTTCCCATTTCTTCAGGCTCAGCACGGACGACAGCGTCTTGCCCCGGCGGATTTCCTCGCGCAGGCGGTCCTCGCGCTCGTGCACCTCCAGGCTGCGGTTGGCGGCCTCGTGCGCCTCCTCCTGCGCCACCACGACCACGCCCATGTCGTCCGCGACAATCCAGTCGCCGCTCCGGACGGTCTGGCCGCCGCAGCGCACCTCGGCGCCAATCTCGCCGAACCCCTTCGGCTCGCCCGCGTTCGGCACCACGTGGCGGCTCCACGCGGGGAAACCCATGGCGCGGATGTCGTCGATGTCGCGGATGGCGCCGTCGATGACCACGCCCGCCACGCCGCGCACCTGGCAGGAGTGGCTGGCCAGTTCCCCCCACATGGCGGTCGGGCCGCCGCGCGCGTCGATGACGATGACGTCGCCGGGCTGCGCCACCTCGATGGCCTCGACGGGCTTGGCCCAGTCGCCGTCGGCGGTGAACACGGTGACGGCGCGGCCCGCGACGCGGACGCCCTGCTGCCGCGCCTGGATGCCGGGGTCCATCGCGCCCTTGCGGTGCATGGCGTCGGAGACGTTGCTGGTGCTGCACTGCCGGAACGCGGCGGCCAGCTCCTGCTGCCCGTAGCGCTTGAAGGAGGCGGTCGGGATGATTTTGCGGTCGCGGATGGCGGCCTTGAGCTTGCGCGCCTCGGCCGCGATGTCGGGCGCCTTGGTGAGCGCGCCGCCCACGATGACGACGGCGGCGCCGGCCTTGACGCAGGGCGCCACGGTCTCGGAGTTGAGGCCGCCCGCCACGAGGACGGGGATGGTGACGGCGCCCACGACGGCCTTGAGCACCTGCAGCGGCGACTCGCCGGCCATCTGCTCCATTTGCTCATCGATGCCCATGTGCAGCGCGACGTAGTCGCAGCCAAGCGCCTGCGCCTCCTTGGCGCGCTGGACCTTGTCCTTGACGCCGATGAGGTCCATGTAGATCTTGGCGCCGTACTTGCGCGCCGCCTTCACGGCCTCGCGGAACGTCCCGTCGGCGGCCGCGCCCAGGATGCCCACCACGTCGGCGCCCGCCTTTACCGCCATCTCGGTCTCGAAGGCGCCGGTGTCCATCGTCTTCATGTCGGCGACGATGACCTTGCCCGGGAACTCCTTCTTGAGCGCCCGCACCGCGTCGAGGCCGCACGCCTTGATGAGCGGGGTGCCCGCCTCCACCCAGTCGGCGCCGCCGGCCACCGCCTCGCGGGCGTACTGGAGGGCGCGGTCGAGGTTCACCTCGTCGAGGGCGATCTGGAGGACCGGCCAGGGGGACGCGGCCACGGGGGGCTTGGCGGCGCGCGGCTTGGCCTTGGGGGGCATGGCCCGGGCCACGCGGTCGGCCGTTTCAAGGTTGGCCGTCGTGGCGGAAGCGGCACGGCCATCAACCGCCGCCGGCATGGCGGGGCGTGCGGGAGAAGGAGCCCAGGAACCTCGCGGAGCTGCAGGCGGAGCACCCGGTGCCCCCGCGCGGCCTGCTCACCGACCCCCGCCCCGGCGAGCACACCGAGGGGAGCGGCCTGCGGAACTACATCCGCGACCTCGTGCTGGGGTTCAACGACGGCATCGTGTCCGTCTACGCCCTCGTCGCCGGCCTCGCGGGCGCGGGGTTCTCGCCGCACAGCGTCGCCGTCGCGGGCCTCGCCGCCATCCTGGCGGGCGCCCTGAGCATGGGCCTGGGCGAGTACGTCAGCACCAAGAGCCAGTCGCAGTACTACGCCGCCGAGGCCC
>JAXDQP010000026.1:0-3271 GCA_034667745.1 Thermoplasmata archaeon | reverse complement strand
CTGCCGCGGCAACCGCGGCGGGTGCCGGGCTGGCGGTGACTGGAGGCGCGGCCGGCGGTGCGCCGGCGGCGCCCTGGACCTGGGCAAGGAGGTCGGCAAGCCGGCGCCCCCGCGCACCTGGACCGATGTGGAAGTTCATGGGGACACCTGTGGAGGGGAGGGGACGAGGGGAGGAGGCGGGGGAGGGGTGAACCGTGCAGCGGGGAGAGTGGGGGAAGGGGGAGGAGGGGAGGCAAGCAGTGACAGGGAGGGCGGAGGGGAGGAAGGGGAGGGAGAGGGAAGAGGGGGCAGGGGTGGCCTCGCCGCGCCGCCGGCCCCGGGAGGGACCGTGATGCGGGGCCGTGCTGCCGGGGCGAAGCCACCCGGGCCGGCTCAGAAGAGCGACAGGTGCGTGGCGTCGCCGAAGCCGTCGGGCGTGGTGAAGCCGATCATGGCGCTGGTGCCGTGGGCCGGGATGACCGACAGCGAGACCTTGACCGCGTTGGTCAGGCCGCCCGCGATGGAGAGCGGGGTGGCCGACTCGCCGAGGTGGAGCTGCACGAGGTCGCCGGCGTTCATGACGCCGCAGTCGGCGACGTTGCCGCGCAGGGAGTCCATGGCGAACTCGACGTCCTCGTCGGTCACGACGCCGCCCACCTTGCAGGTGTTGAGCTGGACCTGGCCGTCGGCCGTGTCGACCAGGATGACCAGCTTGTTCAGGTCCACCGGGTCCGCGCCCGAGGCGAGCTGGACGGTGAGGTCGAGCTGGTCGATGTCGCCGCCGGCGGTCTTCAGGATGCCGTCGACGCGGATGACGTTGAGGGCGGAGGCGACGTTCTGGGTGGCCTCGTTGCCGGTCTGCTGGCTCTTGGCCTGCAGCTTCTGGCTGGTGTTGATGAGGACGCCTGCGGCGACGGCGGAGACCAGGATGGTCGCGATGAACACGATCATGGTGCCGATGCCGATCTCAGCGCGCTCGTCCTGGGTCATGTAGTTGGGTTTCTGGCTCATGGAGGGTCGCTCCACAACCACATTGGCGGCCTGGGGATTTAGAACGGCAAAGGCGGGGGAGCGCGCCCCCTCCACCCCTGGGGCGGAGGCCCCATCCCCCCAAGTCCCCTGACCGGTGGGGTTCAACAACCTCCTCCCGGCAATCCCTCCGCATGCGCGCCCGCGTCCTTGCCTCACTGGCCCTGCTGCTCCTGCTGCTGCCGGCCCCCGCCAACGCGGCCACCTCCTCCTACGTCCCGGGCCTGGTCCTGGACGGCACCGTCCCCGCCTACGTCACGGGCACCGTGGCCGGCGCGGAGGTCAAGCTCACCATCGGCGACGCCTCCGCCACCAAGGTCGCGGCCTCCGCCAGCGCCACCGTCGCGGTGACCGGCCTCAAGGAGGGGCTGCACGAGTGGACGCTGAGCATCCTGGCCAGCAACGTCACCACCACCACGCGCGGCTTCGTCCTCGTGGACACCCGCCTGCAGGACATCGACACCGCCCTCGCGCTCGACCGCGCGGACCCGCGCTCGGCGTCGGCCATCGGCAACCTCACCAAGGCGCTGCAGGCGCTTGAGGCGCGCCTCCAGGCGGGGCAGCGGCTCTTCCAGGCGAACGTCACCGCCCGCCTCGCCCGCCTCCCCGCGCAGGCGGCCGAGAACGTCACCGTCTTCGTCGAGGCGAACGCCACCGCCGCCGGCCAGACCCGCCTGACCCTGGCCAACCCGGCGCTGCGCGAGGACATGCAGCGCATCCAGGCCGCGACGAGCGAGACCCAAGCCGTCGCGCGCGACGCCCGCTCGCTCGGGCTGTGGACCATCGGGGCGGCGCTCGCCCTCGCCCTCGCGCTCCTGCCGCTCAACGTCATCCTGGTGCTGCAGGCCCGCAAGAGCCGCCGCGAGGCGCTCGTCTTCCTGCTCGTGCTCGCCGCCCGCGCTGGCATCACGCCCGACTCCCCCGAGTTCCGCCAGGCCCTCGCCGCCTTCGACGGCAAGGAACCCAAGGCCGCCAAGGAAACCGCGCTCGCGCCGGGCCAGTCCTGACGCAACGGCGTCCGCAATCCCTGTGGTGGCCGCGTCAGAGTTTCTTGGCGCGCTTGGTGTCTTCCCACGGCAGGTCGAGGTCGGGGCGGCCGAAGTGGCCGTACGCCGTCGTCTGCGTGTAGATGGGCTTGCGCAGCCCAAGTTCCGTGATGATGCCGCCCGGGCTGAAGTCGAACTCCTTGCGGAGCAGCCGCTCCAGCGCCTCGTCGTCGTGGCCTGCGGCGGTGCCGAAGGACTGCACGTTGATGCTGACGGGCTGGAGGCTGCCGATGCTGTAGGCGACTTGGATTTGCAGGCGCTCCGCGAGGCCGGCCGCGACGAGGTTCTTGGCCGCGTAGCGCGCGAAGTAGGCCGCCGAGCGGTCCACCTTCGTCGGGTCCTTGCCCGAGAACGCGCCGCCGCCGTGCGGAATCCAGCCGCCGTAGGTGTCCACGATGATTTTTCGGCCCGTGAGGCCGCAGTCCCCCTTCGGGCCGCCAATCTCGAACGTCCCGGTGTGGTTGATGTAATACTGCGTCCCCTTGTGCAGCAGCTCCTCGGGGATGGCGTGCGCGATGCAGTGCTCCTTCAGCTCCGCGTGCAGGTCCTCCTGCGAGACGTCGGGGCTGTGCTGCGCGGCCAGCACCACGGCGTCGACCGCGACGGGCCTGCCGTCCTGGAAGCGCACCGACACCTGCGACTTGCCGTCGGGGCGGAGGTAGGAGAGCTTGCCCTTCCGGCGCAGCTCCGTCAGGCGGCGCGTGAGGGCGTGCGCGAGGCTGATGGGCAGCGGCATCATGTCGCGGTGCGCCTTCTTGCGGCCGTCCGCCTGCGCGTAGCCGAACATGAGGCCCTGGTCGCCGGCGCCAATCTGGTTGTCGCCGCGCGCGTGCACGCCCTGCGCGATGTGGGGCGACTGGGGGACGATGCGGGAGACGAACTGCGCGGTGTCCCAGCCGATGCCGGTCTCCGCCGACTCGTAGCCAATCTCCTTGATGGCCTTGCGCGCGATGGCCTCGTAGTCGACGTCCGCCTGCGAGGTGATTTCCCCGGCCAGGCAGATGAACTCGGTCGCCACCAGCGCCTCGCAGGCGACCTTGGCGTGCGGGTCCTTCCGAAGGTGCGCGTCGAGGACGGAGTCGCTCAGGCGGTCCGCCACCTTGTCGGGGTGCCCCTCGGTGACCGACTCGGAGGAGAAGACGTAGGAGGGCATGGCCAGCGCCTCCGGCACAGGAACGCGCCTAAAGAAGCCTGGGGGTCGGCAAGGGGAAGGGTTT
>JAXDQP010000025.1:0-14921 GCA_034667745.1 Thermoplasmata archaeon | reverse complement strand
TTCAAGGTCCCCGACGGGCGGCAGGTGCGCTACGACAAGCAGGCGCGCCCGCTGCTGAAGGCCCTGGAAGGCGAGGAGTAGGCGCGCGATGGACCTCCAGGACCCCCTGGACTACATCGCCGCCGCCGCGCGCAAGACGCTCACCGTCGACCCGCGCACGCTGAAGGAGTTCCTCGACGCGCTCCAGCCGGCCCGCCGCGTCTTCCTGTACGGCCGGGGCCGCTCCGGGTTCGTCGCGCGCGCCTTCGCCGTGCGCCTGATGCACCTGGGCTACCAGACCTACGTGGTGGGCGAGACCATCACGGCGCCCGTGAAACGGGACGACGTCGTGGTCCTCGTGTCCGGGTCGGGCAGCACCTACCCCGTCGTGATGACGGCGGAACTGGGCCGCCGCCAAGGCGCCACCGTCGTCGCCATCACCGCCGACCCCGAGAGCGAGATTGCCCGCCTCGCGCACGTCGTCGTGCCACTGCTGCCGCCGGACGGGAACGGCCAGCGCGCCAAGCTCGCGCCCCTCGGCACGCTGTTCGAGACGAGCGCGTGGCTGTTCTTCGACGCGGTGGTGGCGATGCTGATGGAGCGCCTTGGCGAGACCGAGGCGCTGATGCGGAAACGGCACGCCACGCTGGAGTAGGCGGCAAGTTTGTCCGCCCAGGTTGTCCCTGCGGCGGCTTTGTAATCGCCCACCGCAACAGGTGCGGGGACCGTTTTGCTCTGCGTCAACTGCGACCACGCGCTGCCCGACGGGGCCTCCGCCTGCCCCGGCTGCGGCGCGCGCCCCCTCGAGCTGCTGGTGACGCCCGCCACGGAGGCGACGCTGGCGCCGCGCCGCCGCCGCAAGGGCTGGGGCATCGTCGCCCTCCTGCTGTGCGCGGCCGTGGTGGTCGCGCTCGCCGGGCAGGCCAGCCAGTCCCACTCGGGCAGCGCTGCCTCCGCAGCCCCGCACCCGAAGGCGAAGGGACCCGCCAAGTCCACCTCCACGCCGACCTCTGCCGCCACCACGCCGTCCGCGCCGGAGCCGGACGTGGTCCGCGTGGCGCTAGGGGATGTCCCGGAGAACGCCCCAGACCCGGCAGGCGCCTTGGCCGCCGCGCGCGGCGCGATGCGTGACTGGGGCAACGAGGGGCTGGACCTGCGCGAGGCGCGCGGACGCTCCGCCGACGTCGAGGTGCAGTTCGTGCTGGACGCCGCCGACGCCACGGGTTCAGGGAGCGGCCTCGCGGTCGTTCCCCTGGGCGACAGCGCGTGCGGCGGGTCGTGGAGCGCCTACACCACCGAGAGCATCCAGGCGCTTGCTGCGCGCGCCCTCGGGCAGGCGATGGGCAAGGACGGCCCGGCCGGGCCCGGCGAGCCGATGGACCCGCTGTTCAAGCCGAGCCATGCGGGCGACTGCGACGGGGCGCACGGCTCCCTGGCCATCCCGCGCGGCCAGTCCGACGGCAAGGGCTTCCGGCTTGGCAACGCGGCCACGGTCGCCTACTCGATGCAGGTGCAGGACGGCTACGCCGACGTTTGCCTGCTGACGCCGGGGCAGTGGGACGCCTTCGTGGCGGGCGAGGGCGGCGGCGCGGCGTGCAGCTACAGCGTGCAGTCCTACAGCGACCGCTCGCCGCTGGAGGCGGGGCGCTACATCCTGGGCTTCCGCTGCGTCGAGGCGTCGCCCACCTGCCACGTGGACTACACCCTCTCGGCGCAGCCCGCGTAGCGCTCGCCAACCCTTATTGGGCGCGGCCGCCGAAGGCAGGAGAGGATGCGCGCGTTCGTTCCAGTGGCCCTTGCTCTCCTGCTGGCTGGTTGCGCTGCGCCAGCTTCGATGGGGACTGGTGCAGCCGTGGGCGGGCCGCCAAGCTCGTCCCTGGATGTGGCTCCCGGTTCGTCATCGACAAACCCGCCGGTCGTGGTCCCCGCGCTGCCCAGCAAGGACCTGCGCCCCGGCGTCGGGCTGGTGGTGGAGCAGGGCACGCGCGCCTGCACCGCGGGCTTCGTGCTGCGCGACGGGGCGGGCGGCCGCACCTTCCTCGCGACGGCCGGCCACTGCTTCCTCGACGCCGCGACCTGCGCCACGCCCCTGCCGGGCCTGGCCGGGGCGCAGGCCAACGCAACGGCGGCGCTGCCGGAGGGGCCACGCCCCATCGGCCGCTTCGCCTACGTGTCGTTCCTCGCCATGCAGGCCAGCGGCGTCACGGACCCATACGAGTGCTATTACGGCGACTTCGCGCTCATCGAGGTGGACGCCGCGCTGGCGCCACGCGTGTCGCCGGTTCCGCTCGTGGGCGCTGCGCCGACGGCGCTCCGGGCGACGCCGCTGGCCGACGGCGAGTCCGTCACCGTCATCTCGGCCTTGCAGGGCTCCGGCGTCGCGAAGGCGGGGCGCATCGTGGCCAACGCGGACCCCAACCCTGCGGCAAGGCAGGTCTACGCGACGGCCACCGTGGAGTGCGGCCCCGGCGACTCTGGCGCGCCAGTCTTGGACGCGCAAGGGAAAGCGGTGGGAATCGTGCTGACGCAGCCCGGGCCCAGGCAGTGCGGTATTGGCCCGCTCGCGGCGCTGCTCGCGCGGGCGGAGGCGACGCTGGGCGTGAAGCTCGTCCTGGCGACGGCCTAGCCGCTCACTTCTTCTGGCGTTCCTCGAGGACCGCGTGCGCCGCCGCGAGGCGGGCGATGGGCAGGCGGTAGGGCGAGCAGGAGACGTAGTCGAGGCCGGTGCGGTGGCAGAACTTGACCGAATCTGCATCTCCGCCGTGCTCGCCGCAGATGCCGACCTTCAGGTCCTTGCGCGCGGAGCGGCCGCGCTCGGTGCCAATCTGCACGAGCTGGCCGACGCCGTTGAAGTCGATGGTCTGGAACGGGTCGTACGGCACGATCTTGGCCTCAAGGTAGTGCCCCATGAAGGTGCCCGCGTCGTCGCGGCTGAGGCCCAGCGTCGTCTGCGTGAGGTCGTTGGTGCCGAAGGAGAAGAACTCCGCCGACTTGGCGATCTCGTCCGCCGTCAGCGCCGCGCGCGGCAGCTCGATCATCGTGCCGACCGAGTAGGCGACCTTCTGGCCCTTCTCCGCGAACACCTGCTCCGCGACCTTGCGCACGATGGCCTCCTGGTTGCGGAACTCGCTGGCGAAGCCGACGATGGGAATCATGATCTCCGGGTGGACGTCCACGCCCTCGCGCTTCACGTTCACGGCGGCCTCCAGGATGGCGCGCGCCTGCATCTCCGTAATTTCGGGGTAGGTGATGCCGAGGCGGCAGCCGCGGTGGCCGAGCATCGGGTTGCTCTCGCGCAGCGCCTCGATGCGCTCGCGCAGCTCCGGCAGGCCGACGTCGAGCATGAGGGCCATCTGGCGCTGCTCCTTCTCCTCGTGCGGCAGGAACTCGTGCAGCGGCGGGTCAAGCATGCGCACCGTGACGGGGCGGCTGCCCATGGCGCGGAAGATGCCCTCGAAGTCGGCGCGCTGGAGGGGCAGGAGGTCCTTGAGGGCCTCGCGGCGCTCCGCCTCGTCCTCGGCCAGGATCATCTCGCGCATGTGCTCGATCTTGCCGGGGCCGAAGAACATGTGCTCGGTGCGGCAGAGGCCGATGCCCTCGGCGCCGAACGCGATGGCGGTCTGCGCCTGGTCGGGCTGGTCGGCGTTGGCGCGCACGCGCATCCGGCGCACCTTGTCCGCCATCTTCAGCAGGCGGTCGAACATCTGGTAGACGGGCGCCTTGGCGGGCTTCATCGACTTCTCGACCAGCACCTGCACGACCTCGCTGGGGAGCGTGGTGAGCTTGCCCTGGATGACCTCGCCCGTGAAGCCGTCGAGGGAGATCCAGTCGCCCTCGCGGACGAGGCGGTCGCCGACGGCGAAGGCGCCGGCGCGGGTGTCGATGCGCAGCGTGGTGCAGCCGGCGACGCAGACCTTGCCCATCTGGCGGGCGACGAGGGCGGCGTGGCTGGTCATGCCGCCGCGCGCGGTGAGGAAGCCCTCGCTGGCGTGCATGCCGTGGATGTCCTCGGGGCTGGTCTCGTCGCGCACGAGGATGACCTGCTCGCCCCGCTTCTTCCAGGCGACGGCGTCGTCGGCGGTGAAGACGACGCGGCCGGTGGCGGCGCCGGGGCCGGCGTTGAGGCCCTTGGCCAGGACGCGGCTCTCGCGGGTGGCGCTGAGCTTCTCCTTGGCGTCGAAGATGGGGCGCAGGAGCTGGTTGAGGTTGTCGGGGCTGACCCGGAGCAGGGCCTCGGTCTCGCTGATGACCTTCTCGTCCAGCATGTCCAGCGCGATCTTGACGGCGGCGAAGCCGGTGCGCTTGCCGGTGCGCGTCTGCAGCATGTAGAGCTTGCCGCGCATGATGGTGAACTCGATGTCCTGCATGTCGCGGAAGTGGCCCTCCAGCCGCTGCGCGACCTGCCGCAGCTGCTTGGCGGCGGCGGGGATGATGGCGTCGAGCTTGTTGATGTCGAGCGGGGTGCGGGTGCCGGCGACGACGTCCTCGCCCTGGGCGTTGACGAGGAACTCGCCGTAGAACACCTTCTCGCCGCTGCTGGGGTCGCGGGTGAAGGCGACGCCGGTTGCGCAGTCGTCGCCCATGTTGCCGAAGACCATCATCTGGACGTTGACGGCGGTGCCCATGTCGTGCGGGATCTTGTTGAGGTTGCGGTAGAAGACGGCGCGGTCGTTGTTCCACGACTTGAACACGGCCTCGATGGCGAGCAGGAGCTGCTGGCGCGGGTCCTGCTCGAACGGGCGGCCGGTCTGCTTCTGGATGTACTGCTTGAACTCCCCGGCGAGGCGCTCCAGGTCCTTGGCGGGAATCTGGGTGTCCTGCTCGACGCCGAGGCGCTTCTTGGTGGCCGTCAGGCGCTCCTCGAAGCCATGGTGGGGCAGGCCCAGCACGACGTCGCCGAACATGGTGAGGAAGCGGCGGTAGCTGTCCCACGCGAAGCGCTGGTTGCCGGTGGCCTTGGCCATGCCCTCGACGGTCCGGTCGTTGAGGCCGAGGTTGAGGACGGTGTCCATCATGCCCGGCATCGAGATGGCGGCGCCGGAGCGCACCGAGACGAGCAGCGGGTTCTTGGCGTCCCCGAAGCTCATGCCGGCCTCCTTCTCCAGCCGCGCCAGCGCGGCCCAGATGCCGTCCTCGAGGCCGGCGGGGAACTGGCCCTTCTTCTGGTACTCGATGCAGGACTGCGCCGTGATGGTGAAGCCGGGCGGGACCGGCAGGCCGATGCGGCTCATCTCGGCGAGGTTGGCGCCCTTGCCGCCGAGGACGGGCTTCATCGTGGCGTTGCCCTCCTGGAACGCGTAGACCCGCTGGACCTCCGCCGGGACCGCGCGCTGGGCGGCCTTGGCGGTCTTGCGGGGGGCGGCGCGGGCGGCGGCGCGGGGGCTCACGGCCGCGCGCAGGCCAGGGGCGGACAAAAGGCATCCCACCGTCCCGACATGCCAGGGAGAAGGCTCCTTTTGGCGAGGGCCGCGGGCCCGCGCCGACCTTTTCAACATCTCCCGCAAGACCTTATATGTCAGGGCATCCAGAGCAAGAAGCGTGAGCAAGACCGTCCCTGGCCGCGCCGCAGCCCTCGCCGCCGTGGCGCTCGCCCTTCTCGTGCTGGCCCCGGCCGCGGCCGCGCTGCCCAAGCCTGCCGTCTACTTCCTGCACGACCAGGCGTTCCCCGCCGGCGTGCCCGCCACGCCCATCGTCACGGGCATCCCCCTCCTGCCCGGCGAGCTGGTCACCCTCTCGCCGCCCGGCCTGCCGCCGCTCAACACGAGCGACCCCGCCTCGCTGCCCTCCACCGCGATGCAGACGAAGGCGCCGCAGAGCCGCGCCATCCTGCCCGGCCAGGACCTCGCGCTGCCGGTGATGTTCAACTCCAACGCGAGCGCCAACACGGGCCGCATCTACGGCCCCGTCATCACGCTCCTCTTCCTGCCCAAGAGCCCCACCGTCCAGCACGGCAACGTCACCGTGCAGCTCGTGGTGGTCCCCAAGGGCGTGGCGGTCACGGACCTGCAGCCCAAGGGCGAGGTCATCGCCTCCACCACCTTCAGCATGGACGCCGGCAACACCACCTCGTTCCTGCCCAACGCGACGGCCCTCGTGCCGCCCAACCCGCAGGACCCGGCCGCCGCGCTCGCCTACGCCGAGGGGCAGCTTCTCGCCTACGGCATCACCACGCTCGCGAGCTCCTACAAGGTCGCGTTCCTGCTGAACGAGAGCAAGAGCTTCATCATCGACAAGCAGGTGGATGAGGGCAGCACGGTGCAGTTGCGCCTGTCGCTCACCGCCGGCTCCAGCCAGGCCCCCGTCGCAACGGCCGCCGGCCAGCCCCTGGTCTACTGGAACTTCCTGACCCCGAGCTTCGTCTACGTCCCGTGGTACGCCGCCGACCCGGCCGGCCAGGTCCCGACCTACACCAAGGTCCCGACCGGCAGCCACACCACCGGCCCCAGCCACGCGGGCGGCGACAGCGGCACCGCCTCGTCCAGCCCGACGAAGAAGAAGTCGCCTGGCGTCGAGGCCCCCCTGATGGTCCTGGGCCTCGCGGCGCTGGTCCTCGTGGCCCGCCGCCGCCTGCGCTGAGACCCTCGAACCGCGGATTCCGCGGATGACGCGGATGCCCACTTGCATCCAAGACGAAGCGGGAGTCAGAGCGCGAGGCACTCGATGGCGGGAAGGTCCCGCTCAAGGCCGACGCGCTCCTCCGCCGCCCGCACCGTCGCCGCCGCGCTCGTCGTGGCGGGGTAGGTCGGGCCGAGCAGGTCGCACAGCTCGGGGCCGACGCTCGTGTCGTGCGTGCCCCACTCCTTGGCGAGGCGGATGATGTCCACCTTGTCGAGGCCGAGGACGGGGCGGAGGATGGGGCGGCGCGCCGCCTGCTCCAGCGTCACGAGGTTCGGCAGCGTCTGGCTGCTCACCTGGCCGAGGTTCTCGCCGGTCGCGATGGCGGTGGCGCCCACCTGGTCGGCCACGGCGTCGGCGAGGCGGTAGAACAGGCGCTTCTGGAGGAGGAAGTAGTAGCGGTGCGCCTCGCGGTCGTGCGGGATGCGGCCGAGCGCCTCGCCAATCTTGGCCACCCACAGGCGCTCCAGGCCCATTTGCCGCGCCAGCGTCGCCGCCTTGCGCACCGAGGCGTCGTCCGTCACCGGCTCGAAGGAGCAGTGCAGCGCCTCCAACTCGACCCCCTGGCGCTGGAGCATCCGCCCCGCCACGGGCGAGTCGAAGCCGCCGGACAGGAGCAGGACCGCCTTCACGCGGTGTTCGAGGAGGACGGCGGGTAAAGCGTTGCGCCTGGAGCGCCCCGTCAGCAGATGGCGCCGGAGAACGCGTAGGCCATCGCTGGGCAGGGGCGCGCCGTCGCCATTAAGTCCGGCACCCTGTCGCCCCGACCGTGGCCCTGCTGCGGCCCTGCTCCACCTCCGCGGGCTTCACCGCGACGCCCGAGCCGCCGCGCCGCATCGACATGGAGCGCCTCAAGGCGGCCCTGCTGCGCGACGGCTACCTCGTGGTCGTGGACGCCAAGATCATCCTCATCGTCCGCAAGGGCGTGGAGTCGAGCCTCTACGACAACGGCAAGGTCCTGCTCAAGACGACGGACCGCGCCGCGGCGGAGGCGGCGTACGCGGACCTGGTGCGCCACCTGGCGGCGGCGACGCGGTAGCGCGGCGCGGCACCAAGGCCGAGCAGCGCGGGCACTTGAGCGTGGGCGACCCCTGCGCCGCGACCTGCCCGATGAGCCCGCACGACGGGCACGTGATGGAGACTTTCTGCGCGGGGGCGAGAGGCGGCGCCGTGGCCGGAGCAGCCGCGCTGGCCACGGGAGGCGCAGGCTTTGCTGCGGCGGGGGCAGCGGGCGCGGGCGCGGCAGCGGCGGCGACCGGCTGCGGGCGGCCGAGAAGCCAGCCGATTCCCTGCGCCGCGACACCGCCCGCCATCGCGAGCAGCAGGCCGAGCGGCGCGAACCACCACTGGTAGAGGCGCGCGGCGCCGAGCACCAGGAGGACCGCGAACGCGGCGCCCAGGGCGGAAAGGGCGAGGCCCGCGCCGCTGAGCTTGGGGCGGTGGCGGGCCACGCCGGTCCAGTAGAGGCCCGCGAGGATGGCGGCGCCGACGTAGAGGACCGCCAGCTCCAGGCTGAAGCCGAGCGCCAGCAATGCGGTCCCCGCCAGCGCGAGGCCGAGCAGCGCGTCGCCCGCGAACGGCGCGAGGTTGACGGGGACGTTGGCCGATGCCACGCGCGTGACGGCGACGAGCGCGAGCAGCCCCGCCGCGAGGTTCAGGACGCCGGCGTCGAGGGCCATCACGGCCTCCGGCGCGCGCGCCAGACGCTGTAGCCCGCCCCGGCCGCCGCCACGAGCAGGGTCGCGGCGAGGAACGCGAGGCCGCCCGCCAGGACCGGGTTGGCGTTGGCCACGACGCCCCTGGACTCGGGGTGGAGCGCGCCGCCCCAGCCGTCCCGCAGTTCGGCGTGCGCGACGTACTGGTGGGACGAGAGGTCGAGCGGGAGCGGCACGTCGGCCACAAGGTCTTGGCCGTCGCGGGTGAAGGCAGCGGTGGCGATGGGGCTGCCCTTCTCGGTGACGGTCGCGGTGCCGCCCGTGACGGCGTCGTCCGGGGTGTGGATGCGGACGCGCACGAGGCTGTTCCAGCCGCTGCGCACGAGCGTCGCGTTGCTGGTCAGCAGAGGACCTGTGAGGCGTTCGCGCAATTCCGTGAGCGTGAAGGTGCCTTGCGCCCCGCCTGCCGCGAGGACGAGCGTGCCGTTGGCGGGCAGGCGGAAGAAGGCTTGGCCGCCGGCCTCGAACTGCGGCACGCCGGAGAGCGCGCCGAGGCTCGCGAGGTCGGCGCCCATCACCGTTGCGCCTGCGCCGTCGAGCACGCGCACCGTCCCGACGCCGGGAGCCGCGCGCAGGCCGAGCCCGCCCTGCGTGGGGAAGACCGCGACGGGGAGCGCAAGAACGGTGCGGTCGAAGCCGCCGACCTGGCCGTAGGGGTTGGAGACGGCGGCGTGGACGATGTAGGTCCCTGGCGCCGCGATGGCGAGGGTGCCGTTGTCGAGCCGCGCCTGCGGGCCGCTGACGGTGGCGTCGATGCGGAGGCTGGGCTGGAGCGTGACGGCGCGGAAGTCGGCGCTGCCCGCCTGCCCGGCGGCGAGGCGCATGCGGAGGTAGACGACGAGGCGGCCGGCGTCGGGCGGCAGGCTCCACTCCTGGTCCACGTGGCTCCAGCCGGGCGAGGGCGGCAGCAGGATGTGGACGTCCATCAGGGGGCTGGAGGGGTCGGTGCTGTTGTAGTCGCGCAGCAGCACGTCGAGCCCGGCGCTGGAGCGGTAGTCGAAGGAGAGGGTGCAGGGGACATCAGCACAGAGGTGGCCCGCGTCCTGCTGGAGGTAGATGGAGCCGGCCGTGGTCGCCTTCGCGGCGATGCGGGCGAAGCTGCGGTCCGCCTCGGACAGGACCGTCCACGTGCCTCCGCCGCCGACCTCGCGGTCCACGAACGTCCACGCCTTCTTGCCGGCGGCGAAGTCTGCGTTCGCGAGCTGGTCCTCGCGGCCCTCGCCGCGCCGGATGGTGTTGAGCGCGAGGGGCGTCGGCGGCGAGAGCGGCACCACGCCGGGGGGCGGCGTCTCCCAGGTGAAGCCGAGGTCGGTGTAGTTGATGGTGGCCCGCGCGGCTGCCGATGCGCCGTCGCTGTCCGTCACCGTGACCTGCGCCACGTGCGCGCCGGGCGAGCGGGGCAGCAGCGTGTAGGTCGGGTCGGGGCCGGTGGCAGCGGGGCGGCCGTCGATGGACCACGAGAACGTGACGCCTGAGTGGAGGCGGGGCTGGATGAGCTCCACCTGCGCGTCCTTGCCGGCGCCCATGCGGAAGCGCAGGTAGACCGTCAGTTGGGTCGCGTTGGCGAGCTGGGGCGTCCACGGCATGCTGAGCAGCTTCTCGCGGTCGCCGGCGGGCGGGAACGCGAACGCGGTGTCCTTGCGGAAGGTGCCGTTGGACTCGCGCAGCAGGAACGCGTAGCCGTCGAGGTCGCCGTGGTCGCGCACCCGCACGGTGAGGGTGGCGTTCTGGAGCCGGCCGAGGCGGATGTCCTGGTAGACGAAGGCCGTCCCGGCCTTGGCGGTCCCGGAGACATCCACGCGGACACCGCCGCGCGCGTCGTCGAGCGGTGTGGCCTTGGAGGTGCCGCCCACCTCGAGCCCGTTGAGGCGCCACGTGGTCCCGAGGCCGGCGAAGGCGGGGTCGAGGAGGCTGAGCGGCGCGTCGGGGTCGGCGCTCTCCGTCGCGTCGAGCACCACGGGCTGGTTGATGGCGACGCTTGCGGGCGCCACGAGGCGGGCCGCCGGCAGGGCGTTGCGGACGTCGAACTTTCCGACCGCGCTCCACAGCCGCACGCCGCCCTCCGTCGCGTTGGCGTACACGGACTGGAGGCCCTTCTGGTCGAAGCGGACGCGCGCCGTGAGCGTGCCCGACTCAAGGACCGCGCCGTGCGGGACGGACCACGCGACCTGCGGTGTCGCCGTGAGCGAGACGTCGTCGTAGCGCACCTGCTGCGTCGCCCCCTTCACCATCGTCGCCTGGAGGAAGACTGTGAGCGTCCGGGCGTCCGTGGCCTTCGGCGTCCAGGTCCAGTTGAACGTCGCCCACGCCGGCGGCGCCAGGTGCGTGAAGCGCGTGTCCAGCGTCGTCGTGTTGCTGTAGGCCTCGCGCAGCAGCACCGTGAGCGTGGTGGGCGAGCCCCCCTCGTCGATGGCGCGGTAGCTCAAACGGAACGGCCGGTTGCCGGGGAACGGGATGGCCTGCGAGACGTAGAGGAGCCCGCCCGCCGCCGGCTGCGTCGCCCGCAGCAGCGCCGTCCCGTCGTCCACGGTCGCGACCCCCTGCGTCCCCAACGGGTTGGTGCGCTGCCACGGCGGAATCCCCTGCGAGAACGTCGGGTTCTGGATGAGGTTCGGGCCAAGGTCCGCCGCCGGCCCGACGACGGTGACGCCAAGAGCCTGGTTGGCGGGAGCGACGGTGCCGCCGAGGTCGAGCCGCACCGGGTAAGGCGCATCCGCAGCGGCGACCGGCTGGAGCGGCAGCAGCAACGCCAAGCAGACCAGACCCCACGCCTTCGAGCCCATGCCCGACGCCACGACGCCTGCCCAGGGATTAGGCTTGCCGCCCGCGCAACCTTGCCAAGCCTGAAGCGAAACTGGGAAAACACTCCCGGGGCTGCAACAGCAGTGTCGGACCCCACGGTTGTGTTCACGGCCCGGCTGATGCCGCCGAAGGTCGTAGGGGGGTTGGAACGGCTGTCGGCGGATGTCCTTGAGGCGCTGCAGGCGAGGTTCGCGGTGCGCGATTTGGCCAACCACGGCGGCAAGGAGGCGCAATGGCGATACCTTGCTGGCCTGCGCGGCAAGGTCCGGAAGGCGGTCCGGGACGCGCCCGCGCCCATCGTGGACGGTAGCGACGCGTCGCTGGCCTTTGCTATCGTGCCTTCCAAGGCGCCGGCTATCCTACGGGTGCAGGGGCTGGACCTGCTGTTCCCCAACCCGCTGCACCAGTTTCTTCTCCGCAAATACCTGCCGCGCGTCGCAGCGTTCGCGCCGTGCAGCGGGCCCACTGGTGTGCTGCTGAAGCGGTTCCGCGTCCCCGAGGAGCGCATCCATGTCGTGCATCCGGCCGCCGAGGCGCCTCCCGGGTGGAAGCCTGCCGCCAGAAAGGGGAACGTTCTCCTGGTGGGCCGCCTTGTCGCCCGCAAGGGCGTCGTTCCCTTCCTTGAGAAGGTGTGGCCCCTGCTGGCCGCGCAACTGCCAGAGGCTCGCCTTGACATTGCTGGCGACGGCCCCGAGCGCGACGCCGTCCGCAAGGCTGCAGAGGCCGCGCCCCACCATGACCGCATCACGCTGCATGGCCGCGCCCCCCAGCCTCTCCTTGAGTCGCTTTACCGAGAGGCGGATGCGCTTGTGCTGAACAACCAGCCCTCGAAGGCGGACTTCGAGGGCTTCGGCATCGTCGCCGCGGAGGCAGCCTCGCGCGGAATCCCGGTTGTGGCAAACCACCTGGATGGAGTGGTCGATGCCGTGCTTCCTGGCAAGACCGGCCTCCTCGTCGATGCGACGGACCCTGCGGGCATGGCGGACGCCATCGTGTCCATCGTCAGGCGGCAGGCGCTGGCGGACCGCACGGCAATCCAGCGCGCGGCCGGCGACCGCTGGAGCAAGGCCCGCATGGGCGACCAGTACGCGGCCATTGTGCGGGGGGTGGCTGAGTCCCATGCCCCGGCTTGACGTTGGCGTTCTCTTCGGCTCCATCAAGAATCGCTTCGGTGGCGAGCGCCTCACGCTACAGACCGTGGAGCAGTTGGCGCGGAACGCCGATGTGACGTTCTACACGCCCGGCATTGCCTCCGGCCTTGAACCGGCCGGCGCCGCGACCGTCAGTCTAGGCCGGCTGCGGAAATCCCACTCAAAGCAGACCATCAGCGACTGGCTGGCTATGCCTTCCTTAGCCCGCCGCACCAAACACCACGACATCTTCCTTGCGTTGGGAACGCAGGCCGCGCTGGGCGGGGCGCTGGCGGGACGGCGCCACAAGGTTCCCTACGTTTACGAATGCCTGGAACCGCCCCGCATCTTCTACGACCTCAAGGGCACGGTCCCGCAACGCGTGCCTGGCCTCAACCTGGCCGGCCCCGTCATCAAGCGCCTCGACCGTTGGGCGGTTGGACGCGCAGCGCGCATCATCTCCATCTCTGAATGGACCCAAGCGCAGGTCAAGGCCATCTATGGTCAGGACTCCACGGTCATCTATCCTGGCTTGGAAACGGATGCCATCCTCGCGGTAGACCCGGAGGCGGCCCGGCGGAGGCTGAAGTTACCGGAAGGGGAAACCGTCTATCTCTCGGTCTCCAAGCTGCACGCGCGCAAACGCATTGACAAGATCATCGAGTTCTTCGGGCAGAAGGCTGCGACCGACCCGACGGCGCGGCTCTACATCGCGGGCCTTGGGCCAGAGGAAGCCGCCCTCAAGGTGAAGGCCGCAGCGTCGCCCGTCGCAGACCGCATCCGGTTCCTTGGCTACGTGACGGAGCAAGAGCGGCTGGCGTGGCTGCGCGCGAGCCAAGTCTTCCTCTTCATGGCTATCGACGAGCCGTTCGGGCTGGCGCCGCTGGAGGCACAGGTCGCCGGGTGCACGGTGCTGCCCGCCGCGCCACGCTACCCGGTCTGCACACTGGAGGAATCGGCCGCGCAGGTTCTTGAGGTACTTGGGGCGGTCGCGCATGCGCCTTGACGCCCACCACCGCAACTCCGCCATCCTGCTTGTCTCGGAGGGCGCGCGCAAGGCCATCTTCTTCGCCGCGATGCTCGTCTTCGCGCGGCTGCTGTCGGTGGCGGACTTTGGCTCCCTCAACTCGGCCCTCGCCATCGGCGCCATCTACGCCGTGGCCTCCGATTTCGGCCTGAACGAGCTGACCATCCGCGACTACGCGACCCGGCAGGACGAGTTGCCGCGCCACGTTGCCCGCGTCCTCCTGCTGCGCTTGGCGTTGTTCGTCGTGGGCGTGGGCGCCGTGCTGCTGCTTGGCGTCGCGTCCGGCGCCGCGTCGGCTGCACTGCTCCTCACCTTCGCCGCGCTGGGATACTCGGTCCTTGGAATGCTGACCCAGTTCGTCGGCGCCGTCTTCCGGTCAGGCCAACGCATGCAACTTGAGGCCGCGGCGCGCATCATCGAAGGAACGGTTCTAATGACGCTTCTTGCCATCCTGTGGGCCTGGGTGCATGGCCCGCTCGCGGCAGCGCTCATTCTCTTGGCCAGCGCCTTCCTCGGGTGCCTCGTCGCCTTTGCCATCTACCGGCGGCGCTACGCATGGCAACCGGTCGCGTGGGACCCAGACTACCTGCGTGCCCTGACCCGCCGCACGCTGCCGTTCGCGCTCTCCGCCATCCTTGCGGTCGCCTACCAACGCGTCCACCTTCTGCTCGTGGAGCGCCTTGCAGGGGCGGAGCAGGCAGGCATCTTCAGCGCTGCAAGCCAACTCCTGACCGGCCTCATTCTCATCCCGACCGCCCTCACCGGCGCTGCGTTCCCGATGATGGCCGCGGCCTCCGGCAGCCCGGAGCGTTTCCGTGCCGTGTTCCGCACCACCGCCCAGCGCGTCCTCATCTTCACGGGCTTGGCGGCCGCCGCGGTCTTTGTGGCGGCCCCGCTCATCATCCACGTCCTGTTCGGGGCACGATATGGCGGCTCCGCCAGCATCCTGCGGCTGTTGGTGCTGGACCTGCCGCTGTTCTCGCTCTCCATCCTCATCGGGCCCACGCTCCAGGCTGCGCACCGCCCCTACCGCACCGTCGCCTACATGGGGGCGAACCTTGCGCTCGCCGTCGGGCTGGACCTGCTGCTCATCCCGCGCCTTGGCGCCGCCGGTGCTGGCCTTGGAACGGTGCTTACCGAGGCGATTGGCCTGGTGCTGGGCTGCTTCCTGCTGCGGGACCTGCTGCGGCCTTCCCGGTCCGCAACCCCCCCCGAAGCTGCTTGACAATCCCCCACACGGAGGGCACGACCTTGCGCACCGGCAGTTGGCGGCGAAGGCTGGCGCGGAGGACGTTCTTCGACAGCCCCATGAAGTGCAGAGAGGCCGACTGGAGGCCCCGCGCGCGGCCGAAGTTCTTGCGCGAGAAGTAGGCGCCGCTGAAGGCCATGCGGCCCCAGTCCTTCATCAGCTTGGAGGAGCGGTTGTGCCCCTCGGCGGCGGCGTGGCGGACGGAGGCCGCCTCCACCTCGCAGAACCGATGGCCGGCCTTTTGCGCGCGCACCGCCACATCCGTCTCGTCGTGGCCGTAGAGGTAGCGCTCGTCGAAGAGACCAATCTCCTCAAGGACCGCGCGGCGCCAAGCCATGTTGCACCCCATCGCGTAGGGGAAGAGAGGGCCTCCCGCCGCCGCAACCTTGCGCACCGAGTAGGCG
>JAXDQP010000024.1:0-26485 GCA_034667745.1 Thermoplasmata archaeon | reverse complement strand
TGGCGCGGGCGAGCCCGCCATCGGCATCCCGTGGAACACCGACCACGCCTTCTTCCAGGCGTTCTCCAGCACCTACCGCGTCTCTTTCGACGACCAGCACCTCGAGGCCGGCAGGCCGGTGGCGCTGTGGCAGGACGCGAGCCCTGCCTTCACGCCCATCAACGTGGACCCGATGCTGCACGCCGACCACGTCAGCAACCGCGTCTGGGCGGGCGGCCTCGCTGGCGCGTGCAGCCTCATGGGGATGAGCGACAACGACGGCTTCACCTGGGTCCCGGCGGGGAACATGTGCAACTTCGCGCAGTTCGACCACCAGTCCATCGGCTCCGGGCCGTGGGCCGGCAGCGCCGCGCCGCGCGGGGCCGTCTACGGCCGCGCGACCTACTACTGCTCGCAGCTCCAGCTCGGCACCGCCGTCGGCAGCACGCCCGGCACCGCCTGCACGACGAGCCTGGACGGCGGCCTCACCTGGCTCCCCTTCACCGAGGTCCTGGGCGGCTGCGGCGGCCTGCACGGCCACATCCGCGTCAGCGAGGTCACCGGCACCGCCACGGTCCCCGACGCCTCCTGCCACACCGGCGAGGGCAGCGCCGTCCCCGGCGGCGTCATCACGGCCGGCCCGGAGCAGATGGGCTTCGGCTACACCACCGACAACGGCGTCACCTGGAGCAGCCGCAGCATCCCGGGCAGCGTGAGCAGCCCCGGCGGCTTCGACCCCAGCCTCGACTTTTCCGGCAAGTCCGGCTGGCTCTACTACGCGCAGGCCGACCAGCAGGGCATCCACGTCGCGATGAGCAAGGACGAGGGCAAGGGCTGGGAGACCCTGGGCGGGGCGACCGACGGCGCCGAGCCCGCGCTCTGGCTCAACCTCTCGGCGGCCTACCACGACCCGCGCACCGGCTCGCCCATCCGGTTCGCCACCTTCGCCAACACGCTCGCGGGCGACGACGACCGCGCGGCGGTCGCGTTCCTCGGCTCCACCAACGCCACGGCGCAGCACCCCTTCGACGACTGCTCGAAGATCTCCGACGGCGTCCTGTGGCACTACTACCTCGCGCAGACCTTCGATGCGGGCCAGAGGTGGACGGTCAGCCGCCTGTGGGAGGACCCTGTGCAGGTGGGCGCCATCTGGGACGGCGGCGGCGGGGTGCCGTGCCGCAACCTGCTGGACTTCGCCGGCATGGACATGGACTCGCACGGCCGCCTGCACATCGCGCTCGCGGACGGCTGCACCGGCAAGTGCGCGCAGAAGTACTTCGACTGGGTTGACGGCAAGGGCCCCGCCCCGGTCGGCGCCGACTCGCGCACGCAGTACGCCACCATCCTGCGCCAGACCACGGGCCTCGGCCTGTTCGCCAAGGACGACGGCATGGGCTCCGGCCTGCCGAACCCGCGCACCGGGACCGCCTCGGCGACGAAGGGCACGCCCGCAGCCGACCTCATGCCGGTGCTGGCCGCGCTCGCGCTGGGCGTCGGCCTCGTCCGGCGCAGGCGCGACTAGGCCCGCGAGACCAGGCCCGCCACCGCGTCGGCCTCCGCGGCCAGGCTGCGCGTCATGTTGCGCACGCCGTCGGCCGTGACCGCGACATCGTCCTCGATGCGGATGCCGATGCCCGCCGTGCCGGGAGGGCACTCCGCGAAGTCGGGGTTGAAGTAGAGGCCGGGCTCGACCGTCAGCACCATCCCTTCCCTCAGGCGGCGGGGCTTGCCGTCCGGCTCCGTGCGCGCGCCCGCGTCGTGGACGTCGAGCCCGAGCCAGTGGCTCGTGCCGTGCATGAAGAACGCGCGGTACGCCTTGCCGGCCAGCGCCTTCTCCTTGTCCATCTTGAGGATGCCCGCGTCGACGAGGCCGTCGGAGACCGACCGCGCCGCCGTGTCGTGCACCTCGGCGAAGAGGGCGCCGGGCCTGACCTTCCGCAGCGCCGCCTTCTGCGCGCGGTGGACGATGTCGTAGAGCTCCGCCTGCCGCGACGAGAACTCGCCGCCGACGGGGAAGGTGCGCGTGATGTCGGAGGTGTACCAGCCCCACTCGCACCCCATGTCGGCGAGGAACAACTGGCCGTCGCGGAGCGCCCCCCGGTTCGTGACGTAGTGCAGCACCGCCGCGTTGGGGCCGCAGCCGCAGATGGAGGGGTAGCCGACCCCGGTGGAGCCGTGGTGCCGCGCGTGCTGGGCAAACGCGGCCTCGACGTGGCGCTCCGGCGTGCCGTCCGCGATGCGCTGCGCCGCCTCCACGTGGGCCGCGACGCCGAGGTCGCACGCCTTGCGCAGCATCTTCAGCTCCTCCGGAGCCTTCACGAGGCGCATCTCGTGCAGGAGCGCGCTGCCGTGCGGCGCCCCCCTGCGCTTCGGCTGCTTCTTCGCGGGGCCGCCGGGGCGGGCGTCCTGCGGGTCGGCGACGAGGCGGCGGCCGGCGGCGCGCGCCACGCGGCGCTTCACGGCGGGGTCGTGGCTGGCGATGGCGTGCACCTTCGCCTTGCCGAGCACCCCCGCGAGGGCCGTGCCGAGGTTGTCGAAGCTGTGCGCGCGGTCGATGCCGAGCGTCTTGGGCGCGCGCTCGACGCCGAGGCGGCGGCCGGTCCAGATCTCGGCCTCCTTCTTGCGCGGCTGCACGAAGAGGTCGGTCGCGCCGGAGCCGCCGTGCAGCACGAGGGCGGCGCGCGGCTCGTCGAGGCCCGTCAGGTACCAGAAATCGCTGTGCGGCCGGAACAGGTACTCCACGTCGTTGCTGTACTGGTGCGGCGGGTGGGTGGCGACGACGAGGGCGTTGCCGTCGCCGAGCTGCCGGGCGAGCGCCCTGCGGCGGGCCTCGTAGACCGGGAGCGGCAACTGGGGCGCGGGGCCGACGGCGAGGTCGTCGAAGTCCACGCGGCCCGAGCGAGGGCGTGCCTTGTGAGGCTGCCGCTTCCTCAGGCCTGCGTGCGGGCGTCGAGCGTCCACGCGTTGCCGGTGTCGGCGCCCACCGTCGCGGGGCCGGCCACCACGTCGCCCGCGTCCGTGAGGGTGATGCGGACGGTCCAGGTGATGGCCACCGCGCTGGCGGGGACCTGGACGCGGATGGCGATGGCGCCCGCCGAGCCGACCTGGTTGCTGCCCTCCGTCGAGGCGAGCGGCACGCTGCCGTTGCGCAGGTCGAGGCGGAAGTGGTCAGGGCCGTTCGTGGTGCCCGGCAGCGGGCCGGCCGGCTCGTCGGTCCAGCCCAAGGTGAGCGTGACGTTGCGCGCGGGGCCGGCGGGAACCTGGACGCCCTGCTCGACGCTGGTGCGCTCCGGGAGCGTGCCTTCCCATTGGCCCGTCACCTCGCCTCCCGCGAGAGGCGGCGCGGACGAGCCCCCGACGAGCGCGGTGGTTCCGCCCGCGATGCCTGCCAGGATGAGGACCGTGGCGGCCGCGACGGCGAGCCCGGCGAAGGCGGGGGCGGCGCGGCGACGCGGGGGTGGGGCGGCCTCACTGGACCGCGCGCGCTGCACCACGAGCAGGAAGCCCGCGACGGTGAGGAACCCGACGGCGCACTCCAGCGCCCAGAACAGCTTCGGCCGCAGCGCGTCCTTCGCGACGGCCTGGTAGAGGACGCCGTTGACGAGGGGGCCGAGGAAGAAGCCGATGCCGATGGGCAGGAACCCGGCGCTCTGGTAGGCGGCGGCGCGGCCCGGCGGCGCGAGGCGCGAGACGAGGCTCAGGAACCCGGGATAGGTCAGGATTTCGCCAACCGCCATCACGACCATCCCGGCCACGAACATCTGCCACGAGGCCGAGAAGCCGACGATGGCGAACCCGACGGTGAGGGTCGCGACGCCGACGGTCATCACGCGCAGCGGCGGCCAGTTGCGCGCCGACACGAGCGCGCCGAGCGGCAGGCTGGCGAGGATGACGACGCCGGGGTCGATGGACTGCTGCAGATTGGGCGTGAACCAGGAGGGCAGCGCCACGAAGTCGGAGAGGTAAATCGGCACGAAGCTGAAGTTCATGCTGTAGACGAACCAGAAGCCCGAATAGACCAGCAGCAGGAGCAGGAATCGCGTGTCGCGCAGGATGCCGACGAAGGTCCGCAGCGCGCTGAGGTCGCCGTGGCGCTCCTGCGGCGGGCGGGGGTCGCGGTAGGCGAGCAGCGCCAGCGCGAAGTTGGCCGCCGTGAGCGCCGCCGCGAGGAAGAACGCGGCGCGGTAGCCGTGCAGCAGGAACGCGATGAGGACCGGGCCGACGAACGCGCCCAGGTTGATGGCCCAGTAGTAGACGCTGAAGCCGAGGTTGCGCTGCGCCTCCGTCGTCGTCAGCGCGATGGTTGCCGCAGGGACGGGCTTGAACACGCCGGCCCCGACGCCGACCAGGACGATGCCGCCCAGCAGGCCCCACAGGCTCGGCACCAGCCCCATCAGCAGGAAGCCGGCCGTGTAGACCGTGAACGCCACCAGCATCGCCGGCCGGTAGCCGTGCCGGTCCGCGAGGGGGCCCGCCACGAGGTTGACGAGGTAGGGCAGCGGCAGCAGGATGGCGGAGACGAGGCCGATGGCCCCCGTCGGGTAGCCGAGCTCCTTCATGTAGAGCGCTGTCACCGAGAGCGCGCCGTAGTAGGCGAGGCGCTCCAGCAGCTCGATCGCGTTCACCGCGACGAAGGGACCTGGCCGGAACCGTTCGACCGCCATCGCCCCGGCGTGGGCCGGCCCCCGCAAAGCCGTTGCGCTTGCCAACGCCAGAGAGGCCGCAGCCGAACAATGGATAAAGGGGGGGCGTCGTGGGAAGCGCATGAACCGGACCGTCCTGCTCGGGATGCTGGCCCTCTTCCTGGTGCCGCAGGCCCAGGCGGCCATCAATGGGGACCACGCCTACGCCGCGTCCCTCCCCTACCAGGCCGGCCTCGGCACCGACAGCGGCTCCTTCACGCTGCTGTCCGGCTCCCTCGACGCCAAGATGCCCGACGTAAAGGGCCCCTACGGCTTCTTCCAGACCGACGAGGCCCGCCTCACCGGCCTGACCCGCGTCTGCTTCCAGACCGTCTGCTACGCCAGCACGAGCGGCCAGCTCTCCATCGTCATCGCGAACGGCGGCTCCTTCGGCGTCAAGTTCCCCAAGGCAACGAGCTCCGAGGCGCACGCCGACCACGTCCTCGGCCTCCTGGTGGACTTCGGCGGCAAGCGCGACCTCAACAGCTTCAGCCTCGGCAAGACCCTGATGGCGCCCGCCATCCTCGGCCGCTTCGGCTTCACGCAGCTTCCCAGCATCCCGGCGACCACCGGCATCCCCGACGCGGTCGGCGCGCGCCCCAACGCGGGCGGCCTCGTGGCGCTCGACGACAAGACCCGCATCCAGGTCCTCGACGGCACCCTCGTGAAGGCCACCTTCCCCGCCGGCAAGCAGGACCCCATCGCCTTCCAGGGCCAGCCCGCCCTCAACGAGCTGCACCCGAGCCTGATGGTCCTGCCCTTCGAGTCCGGCAGCACCGCGCACATGGCGCCCGCCCGCCAGGACGCCGCCGACGTCGGCCTCGACCTGCAGCGCATCGCCGGGCTGGGCAACAACCTGAACCAGGCCAGCAAGGTCGGCGGCAGCGCCGACGCCCCGTCCCTGAGCCTCGGCCCGCTGGAGCCGCTGCTGTCGCACCTGCTGAACGGCGCCGTCCTCACGCTGCCCACCAAGACCAGCGCCGGCAACCCCGTCCGCCAGCTCGGTTTCGTCCGCTTCGACACCCTCGACGCGAGCAGCGACGGCAGCGCGGTCGCCCTCGCCGGCTCCGGCCCGTTGCAGGTACAGGACGGCCAGGTCGTCGATGCCAAGCCCCTCGTCGGCTTCGCCATCTTCCAGATGCCGTGGTGGAGCTACCTGCTGTGGATTGCCGCCATCGGCCTGTTCGTGGCGCGCCTCGTCACCAAGCCGCCCAAGGACCACCCGGTCTTCGACCGCTACCGCTGGGTCGGCCTCGTGTGCAGCGTGCTGCTGTTCCTGCTCTTCTTCTGGCTGTGGGACCTGGAGGTGCGCGCGGTGTGGGGCATCAGCCTCCTGACCGGCAACGCGTCGGGCGAGTCCTTCATGGTGCTGGCCGCGCTGGAGCTTGCGCCCATGTTCGCGGTGCTCTTCGCGGTCGTCGCGCCCATCCGCATGATTCTCAAGAACGGCGTCCTGCTGGCGCGCGGCGGCCGCTTCATGGGGCTGCCCGGCGCGTTCGCCTACCCGCTGGGCTTCATCTTCGGCGCCCCGCTGCTGCTGGCCTACCTCAACCTGGGCCTGCGGACCGTCGCCGGGACCTAGGCGGATGGACGCCGGCGGGCTTCACCCGCGCCTCGTCGCCCTCCTGCGCAGCCAGGGCTGGACCGGCCTGACCGAGGCGCAGAAGGCGGCGCAGGGGCCGCTCCAGGCGCGCAGCCACGTGCTGCTCGTGGCACCGACGGGGCACGGCAAGACGGAGGCCGCGCTGCTGCCGGTCATCAGCCGCATCCTGGAGGAGCGCGACGCCCTCGCCGCGCAGGGCAAGCCGTGGCCGCTCGGCTTCAAGGCGCTCTACGTCACGCCGCTGCGCGCGCTCAACCGCGACCTCATGGGCCGCCTCAAGTCGTGGGCCGCCGGGCTCGACCTCAACGTCGGCGTGCGGCACGGCGACACCACGCCGAGCGAGCGGGCGAGGCAGGCGCGCAGCCCACCGGACCTGCTCATCACGACGCCGGAGACGCTGCAGCTCCTGCTCTACGGCGACACGCTGCGCCGCCACCTCGCCACCGTCCGCTTCGTCGTGGTGGACGAGGTGCATGACCTCGCCCAGTCGGAGCGCGGCGCGCAGATGCTCGTCGCCCTGGAGCGCTTCGTGGAGGCCATCGCCCCGCCGGCCGCGCTGCGCGCAAGCCCCGCCCGCGACCGCGACGGCCCCGCCAAGACCAGCGCCCGCCCGGGCGGCGCGTTCCAGCGCATCGGCCTGAGCGCGACCGTCGCCGACCCTGCGACCGTCGCGCGCTGGCTGGCCGGCCGCGACCGCCCCATCGTCCCCGTCGTGGTCGAGGCCAAGAAAGTCATCCGCCTCACCGTCGTCGAGCCAGAGCAGCGGCCCGAGGACCAGCAGCTTGCCTCCGAGTTCAGCCTCCCGCCAGCCGTCGTCGCGCAGATTCGCGAGGTGCGCCGCATCGTCCAGGAGCACGGGCGCGTCCTCGTGTTCCACAACACGCGCGACGGGGCCGAGCTTCTGGCCAGCCGCAGCGCGCTGCTGGACGGCGACGCCGAGCCCTTGCTGGGCCTGCACCACGGCAGCCTAAGCGTCGAGCACCGCGCGGACGTGGAGGAGCGCTTCAAGGCGGGAAAGCTGCGCGGCCTCGTCGCGACCTCCAGCCTGGAGCTTGGCATCGACGTCGGCGCCATCGACCACGTCGTGCAGGTGGGCAGCCCGCGCAGCGTCGCGCGCCTGGTGCAGCGCCTCGGCCGCAGCGGCCACCGCGTCGGCGGCGTCAGCGACGGCACCCTCATCGCGGCGGGGGAGGAGGACGCGATGGAGTGCGCCGCCGTCGCGCGCCGCGCCGCCGAGGGCCGCCTGGAGCCGCTCCTGATCCGGCTCGTGCCGCTCGTCGTGCTGGCCAACCAGCTCGTCGCGCTCGCCAACGAGTACCGCGAGATGCAGAAGGAGTGGTGCCGCGCCGTCATCGGGCGCGCCGGGCCGTTCCTGGAGCTGGACGACGCGCTGTTCGACGCCGCGTGGTCCTGCCTCCAGGACGTGAAGACCCTCTACCCCGCCGAGGGGCGCGGCGGCGCCGACCGCATGGCCCGCAGCGGCCGCGCGCGCAAGCACTTCCTGGAGCACATCAGCCTGATTCCGGACGAGCGCACCTACCGCGTCATCGACGAGGCGAGCAAGCGCGCCATCGGCACCGTGGACGACGCCTTCGTGGCCTCCAGCATGGCGCCGGGCGCGCTCGTCGTCATGGCGGGGCGGAGCTGGCGCGTGCTGGAGGTCGAGGTCGAGACGGCCCGCGTCCGCGTCGCGCCAAGCCGCGAGCTTGGCCCCGTGCCGCAGTGGACCGGCAGCCAGCTCCCCGTCAGCTTCGAGGTCGCGCAGGAGGTCGCCGCCCTGCGTGGCGCCATCCTCGCGGGCAAGGGCACGGAGCCGTATCCCTTCGCGCCGGGCCTGCTGGAGCGCTGCGCCAAGGTCCTGCGCGACCACCAGGCGCTCGGCCTCGCGGTTGCGACGGACAAGGTGGTCACGCTGGAGATGGCCAAGCGGCTTGTCGTTGCCAACACTGCGCTCGGCACGCGCGGCAACGAGGCGCTGGGCCGCATCACGCAGGGCCTCCTGTCGCAACGGCTCGGCTCGCCGGTCGCGATGGAGGCCGACGCCTACCGCATCCACCTCACGTTCCCCGAGCAGACGCCAGCGCAGGCCATCGTCGAGACGTGGCAGAGCCTCGACGCCGGCAGCCTCGACCTGCTGCTCTTGCTGCTGCTGCGCGAGTCGCCGCAGGTGCGCCACCACCTCGTCCACGTCGCCAAGCAGTTCGGCGCGCTGCCGCCCCAGCTCGACCCCAACCACGCGACGCGCAACCGCATCGAGGCGCTGCTGGAGCACCCGGCGCTGGAGGAGGAGACGCTGTCGCGCCTCATCCACGACCGCATGGACCTCGCCGCCGTGCGCACCTTCGTCACCGCGCTGAAGGAGGGCCGGCTCGCGGTCCACATCCAGGGCACGGGGCCGCTCACGTTCCTCGGGCAGGACCTCGCGCGCCGCCTGCTCGCCGCGCCGCGCACCGACGACGCGCTGCTGGCCGCCGTCCGCAAGCGCATCGAGGAGTCGGACGCCCTCATGGCGTGCTGCGCGTGCGGCACCACCTGGCAGAGCCGCGTCGACCTGCTGCCGCGCCGCATCGCGTGCCGCCGCTGCCAGTCCATCCAGGTCGCCTGCCTGCGGCCGTGGAACGAGGAGCAGGCGCGGCTGCTGCGCATCAAGAGCGTCCCCGCAGAGTGGATGCAGGAGCGCGAACGCCTCCTCCGCAACGGCGCCCTGGTGGCCAGCTTCGGCGCGCTCGCCTGCCGCTGCCTGGTGGCGCGCGGCGTCGGCCCCGACACGGCCGCCCGCATCCTCCAGAAGGTCGCCGACCCGGCCAACCCGGCGTTTTGGAGAGAGATTCTCCAGGCCGAGCTTACCTTCGCGCGCACCAACGCCTTCTGGCGGGGCTGACGCTCGACATAAACAGAACATTGCCAAGCATTATCATCATCCTAGGCGTGGCGCTCCCAATGACGAAGGAGACGAAAGCTCTGTCATTGACGGGCAAGATGGACCTCGCCCTCCCCGACGGCAGCGTCGTGCGCGTGCAGCCCGGCCCGTACGGGAAAGGCATCAGCGTGACCCCATTGTCGCGTTCCACCCCGGGCGTCTCCGGCAAGGGCCGCCCGCCCCGCCCCAGCACCCTCGAACTGCGCCAGCGCCTCGCGGCCGACAAGGCGGCCGGCAAGCTGCGCGCCGCCCGCGACTACGTCGAGTGGGTGGCCGCGCGCGACCCCAAGGCCCCCCGCGCCGGGCTGCAGCAGACCGTCTACCGCGAATTGCGCGCCGCCGGCGGGGCAAAGGGCAAGCGCCGCAAGGGCGGCGCGACGCGCGGCCGCACGCCGCACCCGGCCACGCTGGCGCTGCGCGAGCGGCTGGCGAAGGACAAGGAGGCCGGCCCGCTGAAGGAGCCCGGGTTCTACATCCGCTGGCTGGTCGAGAAGTCGGACGTTGGCCTCAAGCAGGCGCGCCCCATCGTCTACCGCGAGCTGCGGTCGGGCGCCTGACAGGTCCACCCGCTGCCTTGGGGGATGAACGCCGTCCCCGAAGCCCCTTGCGTGCGGCGCTGAAACCCGGATGTGGTCCGCATGACCCATCCCACCCCCACGACCAAGCGTCCCCTCGCGATCGCCCTGGCCTCCAGCGCGGTCCTTGCCATCCTCCTCCTTGCCCTCCCCGCCTCCGCCAACCCGACCGAGTGTCCCAACGGCACCTCCATGGGCATGACCACCCCGCAGGAGTGCAACCCCTGCGACGAGCCGAAGGGGTCCGCCATGATGACCGGCGGCGGGGAATGCAACCCGTGCGACCAGCCGAGCAGCCACTCGGTGATGACGGGTGGCGAGCCAAACGACTGCAACCCGTGCGAGAAGCAGGACGGGCCGGCCGTGATGACGGATGGCGGCGAGGAGTGCAACCCCTGCGATGAGCAGCGCAGCAGCATCCAGGACTGCAACCCGTGCGACAACGGCGCCAAGACCGCCGACCACGTGACCCAGACCTGCACCAACACCACCACGACGACCACCACGACGGAGATTCCCTTCTTCCCCTCGGCCGCCGCGCTGGCCGTGGGCGTGGGCGGCGCCGTGCTGGGCACCGTCTTCATGCTGCGCCGCCGCCTGTAGGCACGCGCGCTCCTTTCCCCTCTTTCTCCCCTCCCCTCTCCCACTTTTTTCCGAACAGGTCCGGCCGTCCTGGCGAGGGGTGAGCGGCGTCCCTCAAGCGTCTTCCCAGGACCCGCCAACCTTGGTGCGGTCACCATGGCCTCCCACCAACGCGCCAGCCTCGCTGCCGCCGTCGCCCTCGCCCTCGCCGGGTTCGCCCTCTTCGTCCCTGCCGCCAACGCCTGCAACGACGGCCCCACCATCTCCGCGTACCACTACGAGATTGGCGGGGTGAGCTACGACCACCTCACGGGCGCCAACACCCACGCCGGAGACACGGTCACGGCGGTGTTCACGCTGTCCGGTTGCGGCGAGAAGCAGGTCAGCTTCGTCTCCTACAACACGACGGCGGACCACAACCTGCCGGACCAGACCGTCTTCGACTCCGACACCGGCACCTTCACCGCCGGCAGCCACAGCCTGACCATCCAGGTCCCGCCGTGCTACTTCCAGATTGACCTCGTGTACGGCCCGGTCATCGAGCACTTCAACCCGCCCACCGTGACCTACCACGCCCAGAACCGCTTCATCGACGGCTTGGTCGGCGGCTCGGAGTGCACGACCACGACGACCTCGACCACCACGACGTCCACCACCACGACGACCACGACGGAGATTCCGTTCTTCCCGTCGGCCGCCGCGATGGCCATCGCGGTCGGCGGCGCCGTCCTCGGCTCCGTCTTCATGCTGCGCCGCCGCCTCTAGGCAAGCGCTCCCCCCGCCCCTCTCCTTTTCCCCTGTTTTTTCTGCCGCCGGTGACCACAACCTTCTTGCGGCGCAGGCCGGGTCGAACGGCGTGGGCGACCTCGTCCAGTCTTTCATCGACTCGGACCTGGGCGTGGCCACGGCAACGACGATGCACACGCTGGGCGCGCTCGGCTTCCTCGCCGGCGCCGTCGGCTACCTCGCCTGGCACCGCGCCCTGCGCCGCGGCCACGACCTCGGCGGCCTGCTGCGCGCCTCCGCGTTCGCCACCTACCTCTCCATCGCGGTGAACCTGCTGGGCGGCTTCTTCCGCACCTACGAGTCGGACCACCCGCGCCTCGGGCAGATTGCCGGCTCCGCGTGGGTGCAGGCCATCGCCGTCAAGCACCTCTTCCTGTTCGCTGCCATGGGCGCGGCCATCGTGCTGTTCGAGCGCACGGTCCCGCGCCTGCGCCGCGCCGCGGCTGACGGAACCTTGCCACAGGTCTCGCGCACGCCGCACCGCGTCGCCGCCAGCATCGTCCTGGGCGGCATCGCCGTTGCTGCGCTGCTCGGCTCCGTGAGCCAAGTGCTGCCGCTCCTTCCCGCCGCGCCGTCCCACGAGCCGGTCGCCCACGACGAGACGCGCATCGAGAACTTCACCGGCACGCTGGCCGGGACGCCGCTGATGCCAGCCAAGGGAGGCGGGGCGTTCGTGGTGCCGCAGAACGCGACCACGCTGCGCTTCAGCATCGACGCCGGGACCGGGCCCGGCACCACGGGCACCACGATTGCCCTCATCGGCCCGGACGGCGGCTCGCAGGCGATGGGGACGCCGAGCTTCGTCGTCCTGCTGCATCCGGCGCCGGGCGCGTGGCGGTTCGAGCTGGAGTCGCCTGCCGCTGCTGGAACGGCGTGGACCGCGCAGGCCAAAATCACGGTGCAGGTCGTCAGCTAGATTTCCGCGGCCACAGATTTCCAAAGACCTGTGCCGCTTTTTCTGTGATCCGTGTTCAGGCGGCAAGGAGGGCCTCAACGATTTCCAGGAGGCTCTTCGGCTCCGCAATCGCCTTCCTGGCGTGGGCCGCGACCTCGGGCGGCGCGAAGCAGGCGACCGACTGCCCGACCGCCTTGAACACCGGAACGTCGTTGACGCCGTTGCCGACGTGGGCGACATCGCGCTCCGCGATGCCCCACTGCTTGAGGCGCGCCCGCAGGTTGGCGAGCTTGTCGAAGCGCGCGTCGATGGCCACCTGCTTGCCGTCCTTGACCGTGACCGGGCTGCAAATCGCGTCCGTCAACCCCCAGCGGCCGAGGAAGTCGGTGAAGGTGCTGGGCTGGTCGGTCAGCAGGCAGACCCGCACGCCCACCTCCTTGAGGCGCCGCACGCCGTCCGCGATGTCGGGCAGCCACGCGGCCTTCCGTAGCGCGCGGTGCAGGTCGGCGGGCGACAAGGGCTGCACCCACGCCCACTGTTCCCGGAAGCACTGCTCCAGGGTGGTGGCGCCCGCCTCGTAGCGCGCGTCCGACTCCTCCACCTCGCGGGCCTTGCCGCTCTCGCGCAGCACGGCGGCGAACACGGTGTCGTGCGGCAGCAGCGTGCCGTCGAGGTCCAGGGTCACGAGGCGCGGCGGCATCTCACACCCGCAGGTCGATGGCGAAGTGCGCCTCGATGGGCGAGTAGTTGCGGACGGTGCGGATGGAGACGCCGTGGACGGGCCGGCCGAGCTTGGCCATCTCCTTCTTGAGCGCAAGCTCGCGCTTGTCCACCCCGTCGACCGCGAGAATCTCGTGGTGGTGGACGGTGCCGCCAGGCTTGACGAGCCTGCACGCGACGTCGAGGAACCTGTGCGCGCCGTGCGGGAGGTTCATGAAGACCCGGTCGGCGGGGGCGAGGCGGCCGGCGACCTCACGCGCGTCGCCCTCGTGCAGCGTCACGCGGTCCGCCACGCCGCACGCCTCGACGTTGCGGCGGGCGAGGGCCACGGCGTCGGGGTTGAGGTCCACCGAGTCCACGATCGCGCCGCGCAGGGCCGCCTGCACGCCGAAGGGAGCCACGCCACCGAAGAGGTCCACGACATGCTCGCCTGGCTTGACCAGGGCGGCGACGCGGGCGCGCTCGGCGGCGAGGCGGGGGCTGAAGTACGCCTTCGAGAGGTCCACCCAGAGCCGCACGCCGTTCTCGCTCACCTGCGTCAGCGGCTCGCCCTCGCCCGCGATGCGCTCCAGGTCGCGCACGCGGAACTCGTCCTTGACGCCGCGGTCGTGGAAGACAGCGCGCGCGCCGTGGAACTCCAGCAGGGCGCGGCCGATGCTGGCACGGTGGCCCCACTGCGCGGGCGGCACCTTGGCGACCACGATGTCGCCCAGCGCCTCGAACGCGCGGGGGGCGCCGTCCCGGATTTCCGGCGGCAGCAGGTCGAGGTAGGAGGTGGGGCGGACCTGGCGCGCCTCGAACTCGAACGGCACCGTCGGCATGCGGGGGCCGCACGAGTCCAGCACCGGGAACACGACGTCGTCGCCGGCGCGGGCCACGGCCAGGTCGATGCGCAGGACGTCCAGCTCCAGCAGCCGCCGCCGCGTCGCCTCCGCCTCCGAGCGGGGGACGCGAACGCCGGAGGCCTGGACCATGGCCGCGCCACGCGAGCGGAGAAGAAAAGCGCGGGGCTCTGCGCCCCAGCCCAGCTTTCAGGCACCCGACGCCAAAGTCTATCTGGGTGTTCAATTCGTGACAAATCAGCGGGTGGCATGGTTTCACCACCACCCCCGGCGGGGCCTGCCCAGCACCACCCGTGGCAGGAACGTGCATAGCTCCCGCCGGGGCTCCTTTTCATACCCCCGCCCGGGTCGCAGCGCGTGGCCCTGCACCTGGTCGGCCTCGGCCTGCACGACGCGCGGGACGTCTCCGTCAAGGGCCTCGAGCGCATCCGGGCCGCCGACGCCGTCTACGCCGAGTTCTACACGGCCATCCTGACCGGCACGCCCCACAAGGACCTGGAGGCGTTCCTCGGCCGCAGCGTGCAGGTGCTGGACCGCCTCGGCGTCGAGACCGGCGGCAAGGACCTCGTGGAGGAGGCGCGCGGCAAAGAGGTCTGCCTCCTGACGGCGGGCGACCCATTGACCGCGACCACCCACACCGACCTCCTGGTGCGCGCCCACGCCGCCGGCGTCCAGGTCCGCATCGTGCACGGCAGCAGCATCTACTCCGCCGCGCCCGGCCTCCTGGGGCTGCAGCACTACAAGTTTGGCCGCACCACGACCCTCGTGCGCCCCGAGCCCAACTGGTTCCCCACCAGCCCCTTCGACGCCATCGCCGAGAACCACGCCCGCGGCCTGCACACCCTCGTCCTGCTCGACATCAAGGCGGACCAGGGCTACTTCATGACCGCCCCCGAGGGCCTCCGCCTCCTCCTGGAGTTGGCGCAGCGCACCGACAACGGCTGGTTCACCACCGACACCCCCGTCGGTGTCGTGGCCCGCGCCGGCTCCGACGCGGGCATCCGCCGCACCGGGACCGTAGGGCAGCTTGCGCTCCAGGACTTCGGCCCGCCCCTGCACTGCATCGTCATCCCGGGCCCGCTCCAAGTCGTGGAGCAAGAGGCGTGGGATTTGCTGGGCTAGGGAACGGCCCCTTCTGCGCACTTCGTCAATCTGGCAAGGGCTTCATCCTCCAGGGCCTTGGCGATGGGAGCCAAACGGTTGGTGTCTCGCTCAACGTGGCGCACTCTTTCCTCCAACTCCCGATGACGCGCGAGAAACCACCCGATGGCCAACAGGCCCACGAGTCCCATCAGCGCCAGCGCCCACTCCACCACTCCGAGGACTTCGTTCGCGTCCATGCGACGGGGAGCTTTCGGCGACGTTCAAGCCTGGCGACCAGAACGGTGAACTCGCACAACCGTTGGCCTCCGCGTGGGCGTCCTGCAACGGCGGCTTCATCCCCTTCCGCCGGCATCGGGCCGCGTGCGCAAGCAGGCCGTCGCCGCGTTGAGCCTCGTGGCGGCCGCGCTCGTCCTCGCCCTCGTGGGCCGCCTCGCCGGCGTTGCCGCGCTGGACCCCTTGGCAGGCTTGCTCCTCGTGGCCGGCAGCGTGGCCGCGCTTGGGCTGCTGCCGCTCTGGGCACGGCTGCGCGGTCCGCCCATGCCCGGCCTCTTCACGCGACCAACGCCGCCGGGGCGATGGTGCGGGGTCTGCGGCCGCCCCGCGCCGCCCGGCGCCTGCCCACGCTGCCGCACCGAGGGCCGCCGCAGCCGCCGGATTCTCCGTGGTTTCCAGAGGAAATAGCGTCCCTGGGCCCAGGAGAGGAAACCGCAAGCCATTCATAGAGCCAATCGGATTTCCCTGCGGGATTGCACCAGCGATGGACCTCCGCTCCCGAGACGACAGGAAGACCCACCTCCTGACGCGCGGCAACGTGGACGGCATCGTCAGCGCCGCCCTGTTCCTCGCCAAGGACCCCGCCACCAAGGTCAGCTTCGTCCCCAGCGGCGACATGGCCGTGGACGTCCTGCGGAAGGACATCGCGAGCCACGACTTCTACCTCGTGGACCTCGGCCTCACGCCGCGCCTCATCAAGACGCTGAATGACAAGGCCAAGACGCGCCAGCAGGTGCACTACCTCGACCACCACGAGCAGAGCGGCCTGCAGTTGGGCGAGCTGGACGGCGACCTGGAGGGCGTCGTGCGCCAAGGCGTCTCCGCCGCCGGGGTCGCGTACGACTACCTCGGCCTCAACGGCGAGCACCGCCACCTCGTCGCCCTCGCCGACCTCGTCGAGTACTGCCCCAGCCCACTCCTGGCCGAGGTGGAGGCCGACGTCGGCACCACGCGGCTGGAGGAGGAGGCGCGCATGATCGACTTCGCGTGGCGCTACCGCGTCGAGGACGACCAGTTCCGCTACGCCGCCGCCCGCAAGCTCGCCGCCGGCAAGTGGCCCAGCGAGGTGCCCGAGGTCCGCTCGCGCTACCTCCAGATGGTCAACGAGCAGCGCTGGGACCGCGCCCTCGACCGCGTCCGCGAGCGCGTCGAGCTGAAGCACAACGTCGCCCTCCTGCGCTTCGGCCGCCGCAAGCCCAGCCTCTTCGGCTTCGGCAGCCGCGCCCTCGCCGAGGTCGCCAAGGAGATGGGCGCCTCCGTGTCCATCCTGCTCAACCGCCGCAACGAGCTGAGCAGCATGAGCCTCCGCCGCACCGGCCGCGGCGCCGAGACCGACCACCTCAACCTCGGCCAGTTCGTCACCGACTTCACGCAGCACCACGGCATCGTCGGCGGCGGCCACCCCCACTCGGCCGGCGCGAAGATTCCAACGAAGGCGGTCGGCGAGTTCCTGCACGACGTCTACTGTTTTGCGTGAAGCAGGTCCACGAGAAGGTGCTCCTTCAAAGGGTCCACGCGCTTTCCTTTGAGCGGACCCTTCCCACGTAGGCTCAGGCCACAATTCGACGGCGCCGGTTGATGGCCTTGATGGCGAACCACGCGACGACGGGCGCCAGCAGGTCGCCGGCGAGCGTGGTGTAGAGGCGGGGCCGGATGTGCGCGTAATCCTGCGGGGTCAGGCGGCGCTCGGCGACCTGCATGAACCAGAGGAGCGCGACGGCGGTGGCGATGGCCAGCGCCACGAACAGCCAGAGAATGAGGCGCTCCGCGCGAACGGTGCGGCCAGAAAAGGGAGGGAGGGAAGGAGAAGCGGAGGAGGGGGAAGCGTCCGTAGGCTACCCCTTGAGCTGGGCGTCGTACTCGCCGGCGGCGATGGCCTTGCTCATCTCCTTGGCGTTGCGGCCCTCGACGGTGACGCCCATCGAGACGCAGGTGCCGACGACCTCCTTGACCTTGGCCTTGAGGGAGCCGCCGAGCATGGAGTTGCCCTTCATGGTGGTGATCTCGATGGCCTGCTTGAGGGTCAGGTTGCCGACGGTGGCCTTGTTGGGCGTGCCGCTGCCCTTCTCGATCTTGGTCTTGCTCAGGACGAGCTGGCTCACCGGGGGGGTGCCGACCTCGATGGTGAAGTCCTTGCGGTCGCCGATGACGATCTTGATGGGGACCTTCATGCCCGCGAAGGGCTTGGTCGCCTCGTTGATCTTGACGATGACCTGGCCCATGTTGATGCCCGTGGGACCCAGGACGGGGCCCAGGGGGCCCGCCGCTGCCTTGCCGCCGTCGACGACGGTCTCGATGGTCTGTGCCATGTGTGGTTGCTCCGACCCGTATCCGCCGCGCAGGCGCGGCGTCCCTTGGTAGGCGTCGCGGCCGGGGCCGGGGCGCCAGGGATGGAGGTCGATTCCGCGGAGGTTCCCCGCTACTTAAACGGAGCGGCGGCGGCCCGCTAAAGTCGTGGGCACGCGTTTCGTGAAGACCGGGAGCGCACGGCGCCGCCGACCCGGAGGGTTGTATAACCCGTGCCCGCCAATGCGGGAGCCGTGCCTGCCGCGCGCGCCAGCCGTTCCAAGGCCGCCCCCCGAGCCGCCAGCCTTGCCCCTGTCGCCGCGCCGCCCGCCGCCCCGAAGGCCGCGCCGCGCGAGGCCGCCATCCAGGTGAGCGGCCTCACCAAGTACTACCGCAAGGCGGTGGCGGTCGACGGCCTCTCCTTCGAGGTCCCCAGGGGCTGCGTCACCGGCTTCGTCGGCCCCAACGGCGCCGGCAAGACGACGACCCTCCGGATGCTCCTCGGCCTCATCCAGCCCAGCGCGGGCGAGGCGCGCGTCCTCGGCCACCCCATCACCCGCCCCAGCGCCTACCTGGGCCGTGTCGGCGCGCTCATCGAGTCGCCTGCGTTCTACCCCCACCTCTCGGGCGCCCGCAACCTGCGCGCGCTGGCCATCCTCGGCGGCTTCCCCACCGACCGCATCCCGCGCCTGCTGGAGCAGGTCGGCCTGGGCGGGCGCGGCGGCGACCCCTACCGCATGTACTCCCTGGGCATGAAGCAGCGGCTCGGCATCGCGGCGGCCCTCCTGCCCGACCCCGAACTGGTCATCCTCGACGAGCCCACCAACGGCCTCGACCCCGCCGGCATCCACGAGATCCGCGACTTCCTGCGCGGCCTGGGCGACGTGGGCAAGACGGTCTTCGTGTCGAGCCACCTGCTCTCCGAGATCGAGCGCATGTGCGACCACCTCGTTGTCGTCAGCCAGGGCCGCCTGCTCTACCAAGGCGGCCTCGACGGCCTCGTCCGCCAGCAGGGCATCGTCCTGGTCGCGGAGGACCGCCGGCAGCACGCCGCCCTCGCCGCCCTCTTCCGCAAGGCCGGCCACGCCGTGGAGGAACAGGGCGGCACCGTCCTGGTCCGCGCGCCGCCGGCCGCCTCCGCCGACCTCAACCGCCGCGCCATGGCCGCCGGCATCGCCCTGGCGGAGTTGCGCCCAAGCGCCGCGGACCTCGAGGAGACCGTCCTGCGCATGACCGGAGGCAAGCCATGATGCGCGCCTTCCGCAGCGAGTGGACCCGCCTGATGCGCCCCGGCGTCCTGCTGGGCGGCGCGGGCACCATCGTGGCCTCGGCGCTCCTGGTGACCGGCATCCTGTTCGCCATCGCCAAACCCGCCGCGGACATCACGCTGGAGGACGCCGCGCGCGGCGGGGCGAGCGTCAGCCGCGAGATGCTGGAGGCCAGCGACGGCATGGTGGCCGCCTTCGGGCTCGCCGGCCCCCTCATCGGCGTCGTCGCCCTCGTCATCTTCGCGCAGAACCTGGGCGCCGAGTACAGCCACGGCACGCTCAAGGTGCTGCTGTCGCGCGAGCCGCGCCGCCTCCACCTGCTGGCCGGCAAGGCCGCCGCGCTCGCGCTGCTGGCCACGCTCGCCATCGTCGCGGCGTTCGTCGCCCAGAGCCTGCTCGCCACGGTGATGGCGGCGGCGCGCGGCATCCCCGCGACGGCGTGGTTCCAGCCGCACGGCCTGGCCACCGCGGGCCTGCTGCTCCTGCGCGTCGTCGGCGCCGCCCTGGCGTGGGGCGCCATCGGCCTCCTGCTCGCCATCCTGCTGCGCGCCTCCGCCGCCGCGATTGGCATCGGCATCGGCTACACCCTCGTCGCGGAGCCCATCGTGAGCCTCGCTTTCAACCGCGGCGCCAAGTACCTGCCCGGCCGCACCCTGCAGAGCTTCGTCTCGTGGGGCAGCGCGCCGCCGGGGCAGCCGGTGGGCCTCGACGGGCCGATGGCCGCGTTCCTGCTGCTGGCCTACCTCGCGGTCCTGCTGGGCGTCGCGGTGATGCTGTTCACCCGCCGCGACGTCGATGGGTAGCGGCGGCTACGCCTGGCGCCAGCGCTTGAGGCCGGGGATGCCCTTGGTGAAGCGGCGCGCCAGGAAGCCGGGCATCCGCATCTCCCGCATCCGGCCCAGCACGCGCTCCTGCATCTGCGCCGCCGTCAGGTCCGGCTGCGTGAAGGCGCCGTCCTGGTAGCAGTTGCTGCAGTAGTCGGCGCTGCGGCTGCCGTCCCGCTCGCTGCCGCCGCCGTTGCGGTCCTTCGGCAGCGGCATGCCGCAACTCTGGCAGAAGGGACCCTTGGGGCCGAGCATCAGTAGATGCAGCCGCTGTAGACGCCGTTCACGTAGATGGCGGTGCCGGGGCCGTTGGGGCCGGAGCAGCCCTGGAGGCAGACGCCGGTGAACTTGCTGCCGACCACGACGCCGTCGCAGCCGCCCGGCGCCGCGGTGGCGGCGGGGACGAAGGCGACGGCGGTCAGGACGAGGAGTGCGGCGATGGCGAGGGTGTGGGCGCGCATGGGACCTACCGCTCCGGCATCCCGGGCCGCCGACATCAACGTTTGCTCAGGACGGGATGGAGCCGGCCCGAATCTTGGACGCCAGGAGGCGCCCGGCGGGCGTCAGGTCGAGCGCCTTGGTGCGGCCGTTCGGCGTCACCATGACGTACTGCTTCAGGTAGTCGTTGGCGGGCTCGCCGTCGCGCAGCAGGCGCCCGATGGTCGGGGCGGAGAGCCCGGAGGCCCCCACCAGCTCGCTGGCCAGGACGACGCGGCCGGAGACGCCGCGCTCGGCGACCTCCAGGATGATGCGGTGGGCGGACTTGACGATGCGCAGGTCGAGGCCGTCGGGCTGCATCCAGCCGTCGGTGCGGCGCAGCGCCAGCTCGGAGGCGGAGGGGGTCTCGGTCTGGACGGTGAAGCCGGGCGCGTTGGCGGCCACCAGCTCCTCCTCGTCAAGCGACTCGGCCAGCTCGCGCAGGACCCAGGCGGCGAGGTGGCGGCGCGCCTTGGGCGGCACCTCGACCTGGCCGACGTCGAGCGACACGGTCAGCTTCACGTTGTAGCCCTGCAGGGGGAAGTTGGCCTCGCCCAGCGTCTCCTTGCGGGACAGTTCGAACAGATACATCCTGGGCCCTCGCAGGCCTGGGGCTGCTTGAAAGCGTTCCGGAGGGTGCTTTGCCTGCCGAAGGGAAGCTGTTTGCAATGACGGGGCCGCGTCGCCATCCACGCGCAGCAATGTCCGTTCTTGAGCAGCAGAAAGTTGGGATGTGGGGGTGGCCATTGGCAAGTCCTCGCGTGGCCGGAATGCGCCACACACCGACAGGAGACGAGGCCCTTTTTCCCCTATGGTTAGGAGTCAATGGGCCGCCCTCTCCTTATGGCGGCGCCCGCTTTTCGTGGATTCCGGGACCCATCGGGCAGGGCCGGGCGGCAACTTATGCGAGTTGCCGGGCCGCGCCAACGCCCTCTGGGAATGCAAGAAGGCGGCGGGACCGGACAAGGGCAGCGGACAGGCCTTGGTGCGGACGCTGGGGAGCGGCGGGGGTGGGGGCGCGGTGGGGTGGGCGCAGGCGGGTGCGGGCCACTGGGCCGCTGCCCAACGCTTATCTCAGACCCCCCAGTCGCGCGCCCTGCCATGGCCGCCCAGAACGTCACCCCGACGCGGAGCGAGCTCATCAACGTCAAGCGCAAGATCGCGCTGTCGAAGTCGGGGTACAACCTTCTGAAGAAGAAGCGCGACGGCCTCATGTACGAGGTCTTCGCCATCCTGCCGAAGGTCAAGTCCATCCGCAGCGACCTCGTCAAGCGCTACCAGGCCGCCCAGGAGTCCATCCAGGTCGCCGCCGCCGTCGAGGGCGCCATCACCGTCCGCTCGGTGGCCATGACGGTCACCCACCCGCCCCAGGTGCAGCTCAAGGAGCACAACATCATGGGCGTCAAGGTGCCGAAGATTTCGGCCTCCTCCGTCCGCCACCCGCTGAGCCAGCGCGGCTACGGCCTGGTCGGCACCAGCCCCGCCATCGACGAGGCGGTCGGCAGCTACGAGGCCCTCGTGGAGCAGCTGATTCTCGCCGCCGAGCTGGAGACCGCCATCAAGCGCCTCCTGGACGAGGTCGAGAAGACCAAACGCCGCGTCAACGCCCTCGAGTTCAAGGTGCTGCCCGAGCTGGAGGAGATCCGCAAGTTCATCGGCCTCCGCCTGGAGGAGATGGAGCGCGAGGGCCTCTTCTCCATGAAGCGCATCAAGGCCAAGTCGAAGGCCAAGGCCGCCCTGGCCTGACCTGCCTGCGCCCCCCGTGCCACAAGGCAAAGCCTACAAGCCGCCCCACCCCATGCCGCCGGCGATGCCGTCCGCGCACCTTCGCCTGCGCGCCGCCCTGGCAGGATTCGCGGCGTTCTTCGCCGCCATGGCCGCCCTCCACGTGCTCAACCAAGGCCACTGGCCGCGGCACATGAGCAGCTTCGTCTTCGAGCGCGCCGGCTGGCTCTGGACCGCCGCCATCCTCAGCATCACCCTCGCCCTCGGCAGCCTCGCCTCCGTCCTGCGCGAATTGGCCCCCGCCGACCGCGACCTGCGCATCGGCACCGGCCTGCTGCGGGCCGCCGGCGCCACCTTCCTGGTGCTCGCGGTCTTCCCCACCGACCCCGAGCCGTGGCCGTTCACCTTCCCGGGCTACCTGCACGTGCTGGCCGCCATCGCCTCCATCACCCTGCAGGCCGCCGCCATGCTGGTGCTGGTGGACGCGGGGCGCCGCAACCCCCACCTTGGCCCCGTCACGGGCACCTCCTTCGCCTGGCCCGCGACCGCGATGGCCGTCGGGTTCCTGTGGGGCTTCAGCGACGGGCTCGACTGGCCGGTCTCGCCGGCCGTGCAGCGCCTCATGGCGGTCCTGATGGTGGGCTGGCTCGCCCTCGTCACCCTGCGCCTGCGCGCGTCCGTGGCGGCGCAGGACCCGCACGCCGTCGGCGACGCCGCCCCAGCGGGCCGCTAGGCGCCGGCCTTCGGCGAGCCAGGCGCCGTCGAAGAGGCAGGCGGCGCCAGGGCGCTCCCCCAGCGCGCGCGGTAGCCCGCCGCGACCTCGGCCGCGACGGCCCACGCGTTCAGCGGCTCCTTCCAGATGGAGACCGCCTCGGGCACGGCCTCGACCCACTCGGGCAGGAACGCGCCGGACGGGAAGGCGCCCAGCACGAGCGTCAGGTCCTGGCTCGCGTCCGCCCGGGCCGCGATGTCGGCGGGGGAGAGCAGCGCGCCACCTTCGTCCAGCCGCAGCACCGGGCCCTTGGCGAACGCGTGCAGCGCCTGCGCTGGCGTCAGGACGTCGTCCTGCACCCAGATGAGGGGCTTCTTGTCCTGGCTGCGGCCCTCGCGCAGCACCTTCCCCATCAGGCCCTGGAAGCGCGCCTCGCCGCGCGGCAGGCGGGTGTCCGGCTTGACGCGGATGAGGAGGCGGTGGCGGGTGTGGATGGCGACCTCCAGGCCGCCCGCCTTGTTGAGCGGCGACTCCAGCAGCGTCAGCAGGCAGTAGTGGACGATGTCGGGGCGGCCGCGCCGGGCGCCGTCCTCCAGCTTGCCGAGCGCCGCGCCGTGCAGGTTCTGGTCCAGGAGGACCTGGCCGGGGCGGCGGTCCTGCGACTTGGCGCTCGCCCGCACCGCAGGATGGCCCGCAATCTCGTGCGGCGCCAACTCAAGTTCGGCCTCCGCCAGCAGCACCCGCAGCACGGGGGCGCGCAGCCGGGCCGGGGGCAAAGCCTCATGGGTGGCCCGGGGGCCCCGCCCCCAGGCGTCACCCCCGCGACAGGGGGGACCTGCGGTCCCCCGGACAAGGCCGGGTCGACCCTTGTTGCGCGCCCGGTTCCCGCTACGCCTAAGCTCCAGGCCACACTCGCAAGCTCCGTGGCTTGGAGCAAGTTCGACCCCAACCGCCCCGTCGCGGCGCAGCCCGAGGCGGCGAACCCGTCGGCGGCGCGGCGGATGCGCATCCTGCGGTGGGTCAACTGGATTGTCCTGGCCTACACGGCCATCGGGTTCGGCTTCATCGTGTACTGGGTCGCGAAGGCCTGAGTTGGCGGCTAGGCTGCGGTGGGCTCCGCGTCAAGCCGCGCCTCGATGCCGTGGCGGTCGTGCAGCTGGGCGACCAGGTCCTCGGCGCTGCGGCCCTCCAGCCGGACGAGGAAGTTGAGCTGGCCCAGCCAGCGGCCCTGCCCCTGCTCCTCCAGCAGGATGCTCGGCGAGCGCAGGCGGGGGGTCTGCCAGGAGCGTGGCTGGATGCGGCCGTCGGGGTGCAGCGTCACGAGGGCCTGCACGCCGCCCTTGGGTTCCGGTGGCTCGGGCACGATTCGCCAAGAAGGGTGGGGGTTTCTTGGGCGTGCCGGGCGCGGGCCTCCTCCCTTTTCCTGCCGCTTTATGAGGAAGGTCCGCCGGAAGGCGAAGGTCAGGTCAGAATCTTCGCCAGTTCGCCGCCTTTCGCCGCCATCTTGATTTCCTGGGCGATGCGGCGGCCGGTGCTGAGGTTGGGCTCGATCATCTCGCTGTAGGGGCTGCCGCCGATGAACGGGTTGGTGCCGGCGACGATGCGGGCGGAAATCTCGAAGACGCGGAACTCCAGCTGGTCGGTGACGACCGTCTCCAGGCAGAAGGGTCCCCACAGGCCGCCGAAGCGCTTGTAGGCCTCCTTCACGACCGCCTCGCCCATGCGGAACACCTCGGGCAGCAGGCTCTCGCGGATGACCATCGGGATGTTGCCGGTGACCACGAACGTCGGCGCGATGCCAATCTCGTCCATGTCCTTCAGGGAGCCGAGGCGGTTCATCTCGTCGATGTTGGACTCGTCGCGGCGGTCGATGGAGAGCATCTGCAGGCTGCCGGTGGCGACCTGCCTGCCTTTCGCGTCGGTGACCTTGACCTGGTAGCCGTCGGGGACGAGGGGGCTGTAGAAGTAGTGCAGGTAGTAGCGCGTCCCCATCACGAACTCCTGGATGGTGTAGGGCTGCCCCTCCTGGATGTGGCGCCGGAAGTCGTGGTAGCTCTTGGCGATGAAGAAGCCGCGGCCGCCCTTGGCGCCGTGGTACTTCACGATGACCGGCTCGACGATGTCCTTGGGGTCGGTGACCTTGCGCGGCATGCGGATGCCGGCCGCCTCCAGCCACTCGCGCTGCTTGTCGCGGTCGCTCTCCCAGTGCAGCACGCCGCGGTTGCCGTAGATGGGCAGCGCGAGGCCGATGTAGTTGTCGGGGCCGAGGTACTCGACGAGGCTGCCGTGCGGGATGAGGACGGTGTTCTCGGCGCGCAGCTCCTCCGCCAGCCCCAGCAGGTCGGTGTACTTGGGGAGCTTGAGGATGCGGTCCGGCTTGGCGCGCGGGAAGGCGTCGTAGTAGCGCACGTCGCGGTCGCCGGCGGCGATGGCCAGGGTGCGGAACCCCTCGGCCTTGGCGCCGTGGAAGATCTGGAGGCTGGAGTGGCTCACCGCGGTGGCGAGCGTCAGGTCCTGGGGGTCGTACCCCTTCAGCCACCGCGCGACGTCCTGTCCCATGCCGACGCGACGCGGCGATGGCTGAAGAGGCTTGCGCGGAGGCCGGGCGAGGCCTCATCACGGCGCTGCGGCTCGCCTTGGCGTGGACGCGCGGGAGGCCAAGCGGCAGCTGCGGGCCGAGGTGCGCGCCCGGCTGCTGGCCCTGCCCCCGGCGACCCGCGCCCTGGAGGAGGAGCTGGTGACGGCGGCCATCCAGGACACGCCGGAGTGGCGGGCCGCCGGCACGGTCGCCCTCTACCGCAGCGTGGCGCCCGAGCTGTCCACCGTCGGGCTGGCGAACGCGGCGTGGCGCACCGGCAAGCGTGTCCTGTTCCCCCGCATCGCGCCGGAGGGCCTCACCCTGCACGCCGTCACGGGCTGGACCGGGTTCGAGCCGGGGCCGCTCAACATCCCGCAGCCGCCCGCGGCCAGCCCGCCCGTTCCGCCGGAGCAGGCGGACCTCGCCATCGTGCCCGGCGTGGCATGGGACACGCAGGGCGGACGGCTCGGGCGGGGCGGGGGGCACTACGACCGCCTGCTGCCCCGGCTGCGCCTCGCGTGGGGTGTCGGCTTCGGCGCCCAGGTCGTCCCGGCGGTGCCGGGCGAGCCCCACGACCAGCGCGTCCAGCGGGTGTGGGCGAGGACGCTGTTTCCCCTGGAAACGTAAACATGTTCACGTTGGATTGATTAGTTCGGCCTTTGCCGGACCGCGACCCCCGCCGGTTCGCCTCCTGCCGTTGTCACGACCGTCTCCCTTATGCCCGGTCCCGCCCGTCGTTGCTTCCGGTGGCCAAGATGCCCGAGCACAACCCCATGCAGAGCCTCCTCCGCCGCCACCTTGGCATGGACGCCTTCGCCCTCGACGGCGACGACACCGACCTGGCGGAGTCCTGGCAGGACCGCCCGCGCCGCCCCGTCGCTCCCGTCCAGAAGTAAGCCCCGCGCGCCCTACGGTTTCGTGAAGGTGCCCATCAGGTCCGCCTGCGCCAGGACGCGCCCCTGGAGCGCCCGCCGCAACTCCTCGACCGTCGCCGTCGGCGGCAGGCCAAGCTTCCCGTCCACCGCGTAGAGCGTGAAGACGTAGCGGTGCGTCCCCGACGGCGGGCACGGGCCGTGGTAGCCGGTCGTGCGCTTCGAGGTGATGCCCTCGGTGGCTTCGCGCCGCGTCGCGGGCTCGCCCTCGCCGAGGCCGGTCACCGTCGCCGGCAGGTCCCAGAACGTCCAGTGGGTCCAGGTGCCACGCGGCGCGTCGGGGTCGTCGAGGATGAGCGCCAGCGTCCTGGCGCCCTTGGGCAGGTCGTGCCACGCCAGCCCCGGCGAGAGGTCCTTGCCCTTGCAGGTGAAGGCCGCCGGGATGGGGCCGTCCGGCTCGAAGGAGGGGGAGGAGATGCGCATGAAGCGGGATTGGGCGGCGAGTCTTAGGCCAACCGGTGTCCCAGTCCCTTCAAGTGCGTGGCCCTCGGCTACTTAGCACTCGCTGTGGACGTCGAGCCAGGAGCTGCCGAACAGGCCGTTGGCGTCCACGGTGAGGTGCCACACGCCGCGCGACAGGCCGGTGGAGGCGTCGCCCTGGTAGCTGATGGCGGTGAAGTCGAACGGCAGGCTCATGCCGTCGCCGTCCGAGGTCGCCACGACGTTGCCCTCGCCGTCGGTGAGCCGGACGTGCAGCCCGCCGCCGAGGGGCATCCAGACGC
>JAXDQP010000023.1:0-59352 GCA_034667745.1 Thermoplasmata archaeon | reverse complement strand
CGCGTCGGCAAACGTGAAGTGCGGCCCCCCGCCTGTTGCCGCGTGCGCGTCCCCGTCCTGCTGGCTCTCCTGCTGCTCTCCGGTTGCGTCCAGGTCCAGAGGCCCGCCGACCCGGCCCCGCCCGCCGCGTCCGGCCTTCCTGCGCTGGAGTTCCTGCCGCCGGTGCGCCTCTCCTGCCGCGCCGAGGACCCCATCAACCAGGCCCAGGACGCCGCCTTCCGCGCCAACTGCGGTGCCTTCGGCGAGCCCGTCATCGAGGTGGCCGGCGACGGCACCGTCTGGGCCTCGGCGACCTGCTGCGTCGGCCGCAGCCCGCCCATCTGGGTCAGCCGCGACGCCGGGCGCAGCTTCCACCTGCTGCCCTTCGCCGACCGCACCGGGCTCGTGCGCGACGCCTTCGGCATCGAGGGCGACTTCGCGATGGACGACGCCGGCAACGTGTTCTTCTTCGACATCTCGGCCGCCTCCACCTACTTCTCGAAGTACCGCGCGGACGGCACGCACGTGTTCACCAAGGCCGACGCGTTCCCGCCCCTGGTGGACCGGCCGTGGGTGCGCGCCGGCAAGGCCGACGAGGTGTGGGTGTTCTACAACACGGGCTTCGCGACGAACCTCTACCATAGCACGGACGGCGGCCTCACCTGGAGCGTCACGCCGACCGGCTTCGACTGCGGCCTCATGGTGTTCGGCCAGGGCCCCGCGCGCGACCGCCTCTTCGCGGCCGGCTGCCCTGGCCTGCCCCGCCTCTGGGCCAGCACGGACGGCGGCGCCAGCTTCGGGCAGCCCATCCAGCTCCCCGTGCCCGCCAACCCGCCGCTGACGGCCCTGCGCAACGGCACCGGCACCGACCCCTTCATGCCCCCCGTGTCCGACGCCGTGGGCAACGTCTACGTCCCGTTCACCTACGCGACCAACCGCGACGGCACCACGCAGGGCGTCTTCGTGGACGTCGTGCGCCCCGACGGCAGCGTCGTGGGGCCGTTCGAGGTGTCGGCGCCGGGAACGTGGAACGAGAAGCCGTGGGGCGCCGCCGGGGACGCGGGGAAGTTCGTCCTTGCGTGGTACGGCACCAACCAGACCAAGGCGCAGGCCAAGGATGCCGTGTGGGACCTCGTGGTCGCCGCGACGGTGGACGGCGCCTCCGCCGCGCCCACGTTCCGGACGGGCCGGCCCGACCCCGAGCATGTCCTGAAGGGCGACTTCGGGCGGCAGCTGGGCGACTTCCTGCAGGCCGACGTGGGCCCGGACGGCCGCGCCTACGTCATCTACGCCCACCGGGGCGCGGACAATGTCCTGGACAACCGCGTGGCCATCACCGACGGCCTGGCCCTGGGCAAAGGCATCCCGGCCAACGGTCCCGTCGCCCGCTGACCAACCGCCCCGTCCGCATTGACGGGTTCAAGCTCCTCTCCTGGAGCTTATAAGCTTGGCAACACGGAAAGTCGTATATCGTCAGGAGTCTGAGGGTAAGGCATGCTTGTCGTGGAGCCGATGAAAAGCGGGGACGCCCTGCCCGTGGCCCATCTCGCGGCCCGCACCCTGACGGAGTCCTACGACCCCGCCTGGCTGGCGGAGCACGCCCACGGCGGCAGCACCTGCCTCGTCGCCCGCGACGTCCCCACCAACAAGGTGGTCGGGTTCGCGCTCGCCGCCAGCGAGTCCCTGGAGGGGCACATCCTCGCCATCGCCGTGGACGAGGGATACCGGGGCGCCGGCATCGGGTCGGCCCTGCTGCGCAACGTCCGGCAGGAGATGGCCCGCGCCGGGGCGCTCCGGCTCAAGCTCGAGGTCCGCTTCGAGGACCGCGCCGCGCAGGAGTTCTACGTCCGGCACGGCTTCGCGCCCGAGGGCCTGGAGAGCCACGTCTACAGCGACGGCGGCGACGCGGTCCGCATGGCCCAGCCCCTCGGGTAGCGGCACGGCCCGTCATTCGACGGCCCGGCCACGGTGAGGGGCGAAGCGCCCCCGGTTGGCGGCAGGCTGCGGCTTCAGTGGCTCAGGGCCGCCAGGGCGAAGGCGGGGAGGTTGCGGTCCCGGCTGTTGCCGGTGGGCAGGTCCTCGTCGTCCTCGTCGCTGGTGGCGGCCGTTGCCAGCCGGATGAAGCGCTCGCGGAGCCGGGCTTGGTGGTCAGGGTTCCCCTGCATGACCACTTCGCTGAGGCCCTTGCCGAGCAGGAAGACGGCCCGCTTGTGGTCCGTCTTCGACTTGTGGATGTGCTGGGGGCTGACGCTGAGCCCTTCATATTCCTTGAACTCCCCCACCAGGGGCAGCCCGCACTCCTCGAAATACCGCTTCATCTGGCACAGCAAGCTGTGAAGCTGCAGCAGCTCGTCTTTGTGCATCCCATTCGGCGAAACGAAACCATCCCATATATAGATTGGTGCCTAAATCCCAGGAGAACAAGGGATTTTCTGGTCGTTACTCCAAAAAGAGTCGAATAAACAGGGTCAAGCGCAGACCAGGAAAGAGCTGGAAAATCTCCAGGTTTCGGCTCTCTGAAACCTCGGCAAAAATCGCAGGAAAACCGAAGGAAAAAGAAGGAAAAGGAACGCGAAACCGCAGCCTACTGGAGGTCGTCGCGGGTGAGGATCTCCACGGTGTCGGGCACCTTGGTGACGTTGCCCATCTTGACGCCGACGACGGTGGCGATCTTCTTCTCCGCCGCGATGTCCAGCAGGCGCTGCGTGATGACGCCGTCGAAGACGACCGCGTGCACGCCGTCCTTGGAGCCCTTCAGGGTGTCGGCCAGCTCGCGCACGGCCAGCTCGCCCTGGAGCGTCTTGCCGGTGTCGTCCAGCAGGACCGCCTTCAGGCTGCCCGACAGGGTGCCGAGAATCTGCTTGAACTGGGTGCGGGGGTCGCCCTCGCGGACGGCGACCGGGGCCGCCTCGCCGGGCTCCGCGGCCTGCTCCTCGCCGCCCTCGGCGTCGTCGCGGCGGCCCCGGCCGCCGCGCCCACGGCCGCCGCGGCCGCGGCGGTCGTCGCCGCCCTCGCGGGGCTCGCGCTCCTGGCGCTCCTCGCGGGCCGGGCGCTCGCTGCGGCCGCCGTCGCGCCCGCCCTCGCGGGCGCCGTCACGGCCACCCTCGCGGCCGCCCTGGCGCTCGTCGCGGCGCTCCGGCCGCTCGCCGCGCTCCTGGCGGGGCTCCTCCGAGCGCTCCGCGCGGGCCTCGCCCTTGGCGCCGCCCTCGGGCTTGCGCAGGACGATGCCCATCTGGGAGGTGAACTGCTCGGCGGTGACCTTGTTCTTGAGGCACTTCATCACGAGCTTGTGGGGCAGCTCCTCGACCTCGCGGGTCGGGGGCGCGCGGGCCACGAAGTCGACCTCGCAGGTCTGGAGGATCTCCTTGGCGATCAGCTCGCCGCCGCGGTCGCCGTCCACGAAGACGATGGTGGTCTTCTCCTTGGACAGCTCCTTGATCTCGTCGGGGATGTTGGTGCCCTCGACGGCGACGGCGTTCTTGATGCCGCACTTGAGGAGGTTGATGACGTCGTTGCGGCCCTCCACCAGGATGACCGAGTCCGACGAGTCCACGTTGGGGCCGGCGGGCAGCTTGGTGTTGCGGAACTTGGTGACCTCGGCCACCTGGACGGCGGAGCGGACCTCGTCGGCGATCTTGCTGGAGTCCTGGCCGCTGCCCTCGTTGATGGTGGAGAGCAGCTCCTTGGCGCGGTCCACGACGCTCTTGCGGCGCGCCTCGCGGGTGTCCTCGATGGAGGTGACCCGGATGAGCGCCTTGGCGGGGCCGATGCGGTCGATGGTCTCGAGGCCGGCCGCCAGGATGGCGGACTCGACCTTGTCGAGGGCGGAGGGCAGGATGATGGTGCCCGTGGTCTTGCCGTTGCGGGTCTCGATGTCGACCTCGACGCGGCCGATGCGGGCGCTCTTCTGGAGGTCGCGCAGGTCGAGCTCGTTGCCGAGCAGGCCCTCGGTCTGGCCGAAGACGGCGCCGATGATGTCGGGCTTCTCGACCACGCCGTCGGCGTTGACGGTGGCGCGGATCAGGTACTTGGTGGTGCTGGGGTCGACGACCATGGTGGTGCGTTTCCTGGAGGCGGCCCTCAGGTGCTCACGCGGCCCAGGGGGCCGTCGGTGTCGCGCGGGCCGGTTCCGTGGGGGCGGAAGGAGGCGCGAAGCCAGGGTGCCGGACAGGGTCCGGCGATGAGCGTGAAGGGATGTGGCGCGGGGCGCCAAATGGCAACCCGGGGCCGTCTCCGGGTTGCGGAGTGCAGCTCGGGCTATTTGAGGATTCTTATGGATAGGCGGCCAGGGCAGCCTTCGCCTGGAGCAGGCCGTAGCCCGCCGCGTCGTCGTGTGGCGTGGCTTGGCCGGGGACCGGCTTGGCCGTCTGCTCCAGGACCTGCTTGAGGTGCTGCACCCCGGCGGCGTCGCGCAGGGCTGGGCGGCCCTCCAACAGGAGGGCGACGGCCGCCGCGACGAACGGGGTGGCCTGGCTCGTGCCGCTGGCGCGGGCGTAGCCGTCCCCCATCCAGGCGGACAGGATGTTGACGCCGGGCGCCACCAGTTCCGGCTTCTTGTTGGGGTCGCAGCGGCCGGATTGCCCAACCAGGGGAAGCGTGCGGCAGGGCTGGCCAGCATTGTCGCCCCGGCTGGACTGCGCCCACACCGCGCCGTCCTCCTGGATTGCGCCGACGGCGAGGACGCCGGGGATGCTGGCGGGCGTGGAGACGTCGCTTGCCTGCGAGCCGTCGTTGCCGGCGGCGGCCACCACGACGATGCCGTGGTCGAGGGCGGACTGGACGGCGTTGCGGAGCGCGGTGGCCTGCGAGTCGGTGAGCCCCAGGAGGCTGAAGCCGGCCCGCGCGCCCAGGCTCATGCTGATGACCTGCGCGTGCTGCGCGGCGGCCCACTCCACGCCCCGCGTCACCGCGTCGGTGGGGCAGTCGCTCGTGCCGCACACCTTCGCCACGAGAAGCTGGACGCCCGGGGCGCCGCCCAGCAGGTTCACGCCCCCGTAGGAGAGCTTGTCGGACAGGCTGGAGCCGCTGGCGGCCAGGATGCCGGCGACGTGGCTGCCGTGCCCCTCGTCGTCGTAGGCGTTCGCGACGCCGTCGCGGCCGTTCACGAGGTCGCGGAACCCCGTCACCTCGCCGTTGGCGGCGCTGCCGTCGAAGAGGTGCTTGAGGGCCGAGTGCTGCGGGCTGATGCCGGTGTCGAGGAGAGCCACCACGACGCCGTGCCCGGTGCGGCCCGCGCTGGCCAGCTGGGTGAACTGGGTGACGTCGAAGGCCCACTCCGTGCGCGCCTCGCCCACGGCGCAGCCGGGCAGCAGCGCGGCAAGGAGCGCGGCGCAGGCGAGCGCGGGGAGCTTGGCCATGCCGTTGCAAGGGCGTGTCCGGCAAAACACTGCCGCAGCGCGCGCTACTTCGCCTTGGGCTTCGGCTTGGCGGGCGCCTTGGGCTTGGCGGGCGCGGCCTTCGGGGCGGCTGCCTTCGCGGGCGCCCTGGCCGGAGCCTTCTGCGCGGTCGCAGCCGGCTTCACGGCCGCCTTGGCCGGGGCGCGGGGCGCCGGCGCGGCGGGACGCACGATGTTCCTGGGTTGCGGCGGCGGGGCCAGGGGCGGCGCGGTGGGAGGCGGAGGGGCCTGCCGCAGGACGCGCAACGGGGCGGGGATGTGGACCTGCCCGGTCCTGTCGCTGTCCACGCCGAGCGTCGTCTCGACCGACTCCTCGATCTGCTCCGCCTCGGCCGCCGACAGGCCAAGCTGGTCGCGCAGCGTGTGCAGGAACGCCATCTCGCGGTCGGTCACCTTCGCGTCGCGCAGGACATGGGTCGCCTGCGCCTGGTAGATTTCCCGCGAGCGCTGCCGCTCGTAGTCCACCTTCGGCCCGGCCGCGTCGGGGAACAGCTTGTCCGTCACCTTGCCCGAGAGGGCGTGCACGGGCTTGAACAGGACGAGGCCCGCCACGCCGGCCAGGCCGGCCGAGCCGTATGGGCCGAGGAAGCTGAACACGCGGTTCTGCAGGATGAAGTTCCCGACGTAGACCTCGACGACGAAGAAGAAGGTGCCCAGGATGAGCGTCAGCACCACGTAGCGCATGCCGCCGCGCACCTTCAGCTCGAAGTCCAGCAGCCGGTACTTCAGGATGGCAAACGCCGTCACCGCCGCCGCGATGAGCTCCAGCGGCGGGTCGATGTAGTAGATGAGCGGCTGCTGGTAGTGGGCGGCCAGCGGCCCGAAGGCGTAGCCCAGCAGCGTGATGGCGCCCGTGGCCGCGAAGGCCGGCAGGAACCCGATGAGCAGGTAGCCCGCCTGCTGCCGCTCGATGCCGGAGGGCGAGCGCGCCTCGGTGCGCCACAGCACGAACGTGGCGGCCAGGATGACCGCCGTCGCGAGGACGTTGAAGGACTCCAGCGCGAGCTGGAGCGGGACCGCCTGCGGCTGGAAGATGAAGATGGAGCCGAACAGCAGCGACACCGAGAACGCGAGCCACTGCAGGCGCGGGTGGCGCACCGTCCACGGCATCGGCCGCGGGAAGTTCAGCACGAACAGGAACAGCAGCGGCAGCATGAGCACCGTGCAGACGACCTGGACGTAGAACAGCACCGTGGAGTCGGGGAAGTAGGCGGAGCTCTGGTGGAACAGGTCGGCCACCGTCGCGGGGTCCGCGGGGGACGATTGCGCAATCTGGCTCGACAACCCCTGGCTGATGCTGTTCAGGCCGGACAGCAGGTAGAGGCTGGCGAAGAGGCGGTTGTGGCGGTGCTGCCACCCGGTGCGCGCCACGAGGACGGCGATGCCCACCAGCCCCAGGCCGCACAGGACCGGCAGGGCGAGGGCGGCGGTCTCGGGCCCGTTCATGCCCGCCGCCGCAGGAGGAGGGCAAGGCCCAGGACGGCGATGGCGCCCGCCGCCTCAGGCCCCGGGGTGCGGCGGGTCGCGCCGCTGGTCCCCACCGCGTTGCTGGGGCCGGGCGAGGACGAGCCGCCGGTCGCCGGGCTGCTGCTCGGGCCGCCCGTGCCGCTGCCCGTTTCGCTGGCCACCGGCTGGCTGAGGGCGAGCGCGTAGCTGCTGAAGTGCGGCACGGACACCGCGAGGGTGACGGTCTGCCCGTCGTCGCTGCGCACCAGCGCGAAGGCGCCGTTGGCCGCGGCCACCACGGCGGCGGTGGTGGCCACGCGCGTGAGGCCGGTGCCGTTCAGGGTCGCGACGGCCTGGTCGAGGCGCGCCAGGTCGAGCGTCGTGTTGTCCAGCGTCAGGAACAGAACGCGGCCCTCGTGCTGCTCGGAGGCGATGTCCCAGACCACGCGGCCGCGCGCGATGGAGCGGGTCGTCGCCTGCACGTCGCCCGCCTCGCCGTCCTCGGCCGGGACGCCGCCCGCGTCGGCCACGCGCAGGAACGCGCCGAGGCGGTGCGCCTTGAGCGCCGCGATGAGGTCGTGCAGCGCCTCGCCGCCGTGCAGCGGGTGGAGGCGGACGGCGGCGGCGTCGCCGGCGGCGAGCGAGGCGACGACGGTGTGGTCGTCCAGCATCTTGAGCGGCGCCGCGCCGTTGGAGACGATGTGGCCGTGCGTGGCGCCGACCGTGATGCGCACCTCGTGGGCGTCGGAGACGACCGCCTTGAGGCCCGGCGCCAGGGTGAAGGTGAGGTTGGTCGCGGCGGAGGCGCGCCAGGTGAGGGCCGCCGTGGGGTCGTTGTGCGCCGCGAAGTCGACGCCAGCCCCGTTGAGGAGCAGCGTCGCGCCGCGCACCGTCGGGCCGTCCTGCAGCGCGAACGGCGTGGGGACGACGGAGGCCAGCAGCGGCGTCAGCGCGACCGTCCGGTTGGCCCGCACCCGCACGTCCTGGAGGCCGCCCACGGTCGGCTGCACGGTGAGGCGCAGGAACGCCCCGCTGGCCTGCCCGGTGCCGGCGTCGTAGGTGAGGCGGGCGAACAGGCCGTGCGCCTCGGCGCGCTCCAGGCCCCGCTCGCGCTGCGTCTCGTTGAGTCCCTGCCAGCGCTCCATCGCGGCCTGGCGGCGCTCCTGCCGCTCGTCGCGGGGCGCGTCCGCCAGCGCCGGCATCGCCAGGAGGGCGGTCAACAGGAGGGCGGCGAGGACGCTGCGGAGCATGGGCGGGGCAGGCGCGCCTGCCGTTATAGCGGCGACGGCCAAAGCGGGGGCGCGGCGGAGCGTGGGCTCAGAAGCCGAGGGAAATCTTCCCGCCCTTCTTCAGCTGCTCCAGCGCATCGTCCTTGATGCGGTCGAGGGCGCGGGGGTCGGCCACGTTCTTGCGCGCGGTCTGGTTGACCTGCTGGATCTCCTTGCGCTGGGCGTCGTACTCCGCCTTCTTCTCGCCGCGGACGGCCATGACCTTCTCGCGCAGCTCCATCGCCTTGGTGTGGCACTCGTCGGCCTTCTCCTTGTGGGCGACGAACTCGGCGTGCTTCTTGTTGGCCTCGGAGACCAGCAGGCGCACCTCCTTGACGCCGGCGATGAACTTCTCGTGGTGGCCCTGCGCCTCCTTGAGGGCGGCGACCACCTTGGCGTGCTCCTCGTCGGCCTTCGCGAAGAAGCCGTCGATGCTGCCGTCGGTGTCCGAGAGGTCGATCTCGACGGTCTTCTGCGACTTGAGCTCGGCCTCCTTGGTCTTCAGCTCGAGGAACAGGTCGCGGATCTTCTCGACCAGCACCTTCTCCTTCGAGGGGGACATCACGGCGGTCTGCTGCTGCTCGACCATCGCGGCGATGTCGTTCTGGAGCTTGCGGACCTGGAGGTGGAGGCTGCGGTCGATGGAGCCGGTCTTGCCCTTCTTCTGGGCGATGAGGGACTTCGCCTGCTCCTGGTAGGCGTCGCGCGCGGCGCGGTGGGTGCGCATGACCTCGTTGGCGGCGTCGCGGGCGGCCTTGTGGGTCTCGATCTCCTGGCTCTTGACGCGGCGCTGCTCGTTGAGCTGGTTGCGCTGCTCGGCGGCGGCGCGCGCCAGGTCGTTGGTCTGGTTGCGCTGCTCGATGAGGTTGTTGAACTTGTCCTGCAGGTTGCGCACGTCCACCGGGGCCGCGGGCTTGGCTGCCTCGCCGTCGGGGACGGTCGTCGTCTCGGTCTTGGGCGGGCTGGCGGATTCGGCGGCGGTCATCGTGCGGCGCTCCTACTGGTTGCCCCACCAGGGGCACCCTGGCCGACCCGTGGATTTTGATAAAGGCTTCGCTGAGGCCAAAGAAGCCGGCCGTCAGCTACTTTTTCTTCTTCGCGGGCTTTTCAGCGGGCTCCTTCGGCTGGGGGGCTTCCGGCCAGGGGTCTGTACGAATCGACTTCCGGATGTTACTGGGCTTAGAGTTAGCTTTCGAGTCGCTGTCAGGGTTACGCATCTTGTCGCCTACAATCCCAAAGAATGTCGAACCTCACCTTGTATTTTCCGAATGAGCTTTTTCTTATGGGGGAAATTGCCACTCTTTGCCTCCAACTCAACCTCGTTTCCCAACTCCGACTGAAGTTGAAGGAGTGTGATAGTTTCCCCATTCTTAACTGAGAGCCACAGATTGTTCCAAGGCCGGCAGCGCTTTGACCAGGCGGCAGCAAGCTCAGACCATTCCGCAATAGGAGATTTGGAAGTCAGGGCTGTGTTTACGACTCCAAGCAACGCAGTTGCCAAGCCCGTCAATACGGTGAAAAAATTAGTTGTGGAGGCAACCAGTTGGACAAAGGTTCCGGATGCAGTAAATGTCATAAGAATTGAGAAGGTGAACTCAAGTCGGCGACGGTTTTGAACCAACCGACGAAGATATCTGGTATACATTTCCGCGTCTAGCCAAGCCTCAAAGACTCCCTGCCGAACGGGTTGTGTAGTCGCCACGGTTCCTAACATACGGACGTCCCTTTATCTAATCATAGGAATCGTTCCCGTTCAATTTGAAAATTGACCTGGTTAGCGCAGTTATGCCAGGAACACCTGGACCTTGACCTGGTTCTTGCCCGCGCCCGCCGTCCACGGCAGGGCGACGTCGCGGGTGGCGCGCGCCGCCAGCTCGATGCGCTCCTCCACCACGGGGTGGCCGTCCACCAGCAGCACGACGCGCAGGGCGGAGGGGCCGCTGCCGTCGTTGCGGATGGTGGCGTGCGTGGTCACCGTGCCGCCCGGCAGCGGGTCGGGCGGGTCGTGGCGGACGGCGGCGAGCTGGATGTCGCGCGCCTTCGGGACGCGGGGGTCGGTGCGGGCCGGCTGGAGCGCCTGCACCGTGACGTGGCTGCGGGCGCGGTGGCGCGGCATCTCGGCGCCGTCGGCGTCCAGCGGCACGATGTCGAACTCGACCGTCTCGCGCTCCAGGCTGGGCGTGCCGGGCGGGACCTCGACGCGCAGGATGCCCTCGGCGGGGTTGGCGGGGTCGAGCTGGACCGAGCCCATGGCCGGCACGGGGCCGCGGAAGCGGAACGCGGAGGCCCACGGCGCGCGGCGCAGCACCGCCTTCGCGGAGGCCACGCCGCGCCGGGCCTTGTCGAGGCGGATGCGGAACTCGGCCACGCCGCCGGGGGCGGCCAGGGCGCGGCGCGGCTCGACGGCCACGCGCAGCCAGGGCGTCTGGACGAGGAACAGGGCCAGGAACAGCGTGACGACCGCCACCAGGACCAGGAACAGGAGGAACGCCAGCTCTGCGTAGTTGCCCAGCGGGTCGTCGAGGCCGAGCGAGGTGACGAGCGGCGTCAGGAACGCGAGCGCGGACGGGATGGCGTGGTGGCCCGGCGGCAGCGGCGGCAGGACGACGACGGTGGCCGTGGCGGTGGACTCGCCCGCCAGCCCCTTGGCCTGGAGGCGGAAGGTGAGCGTGCCGGGCGCCGCGCCTTGCAGCTGGATGAGCACGCGCTGGCTCGACTCGCCGCCGGCGGGGACGGTGAAGACGGCGGGCAGGGTGGCCTGCGCGCGCAGCGGCGGGTCCAGCAAGCCGATGCGGACTGCGTCGGCGGCGCCGGCATGGTTCGCGACCACGAGGTCGAGCTCCACCGTGGCGTTGCCGTCGCGGGTGGCGAAGGTGCCGCCCACGACCGCGTGGGTGCCGTTGCGGTCGCTCAGCTCGCCGCCCTGGACCGTGGCCACCAGGTCGCTGCGGAACGGCGGCGGCTGGAGCGTGAAGGGCGCGGCGGCGCCGCCGTCGGGCGCGCGGTCGCTGGCCGAGGAGTCGTCCGTGGGAACCGTGTCCGGCAGAGGGCCGCCGCCGGTGGGGCCGCCGTCGCGGTCGCTCGCGGTCACCACGAGGCTCTCGATGCGGTCGCCCGGCGCGGCGCCGATGCTGGTGTAGGGCAGGTCGATGAAGAGCTGGCTGCCGCTTGCGCCCGCTGTCGCCCCCTCGGCGCCGGTGACGGTGGTGCCCGTGACGGTGACGGTCTTGGCGGCGCCGCTGGCCGTGCTGCCCGGCGCGCTGTCGGGCCCCTTCGCGACGATGAACTGGAACTCGACCGCCTGGCGCGCGGTGGGCGGCGCGGAGAAGTTGACGTAGAGCCGCACGAGCGTGGGGCTCTGCGTCGCCTGCACCGCCAGGACCGCCGTGATGTCCACGTTGCGGTAGGCCGGCGCCGGGGCGGCGGGGTTGGGCACCTGCGGGCCGACGATGGCCTGGTCGCCGGAGGGGTCGGTCGCCAGCGTGGCGCTCCGGAGGGCGGGGGCCTGGGCCGCGGCGCCCAAGCTGACCGCCAGCAGGAGGACCATGGTGAGCGTGGCCCGGTGCATCCGCATCCCCTGGCCCAGAAGAGGGTCCCCTGGGCCGTTGCTCGCACAGGGATATAAATATTAAAAGTCCCCCGTATTGCCCCCGGCATGGCCGACCCGGAACTCTCCAAGCGCCTCGTCAAGATCCTCAATGAGCTGGAGGAGCGCTTCGCCCAGGGCACCATCCCCCTCAAGGAGATGACCGCCTACGTCGAGCAGCAGAAGATTCCCCACCTGGACGGCTACCTCCGCCGCGCCGGCGCCCTCGATTACCAAAGCCCCAAGCGCTTCTTCCAGGCCGGCCCCGACCTGAAGGGCGTGCGCGACTCCCTCAAGAAGAACAAGGTGCCGCGCGGCCTCGAGGGCCTGCTCGGCGCGGCGTCCTGATAAAGGGCCCCCGCCTCTATTCTTAAGGCTCCGGCACGGGACTAAATACAACGTCCAACGACACGGACAACCATGTTGGGCCGCATCTCCATGCGCTCCCACGATTCGGCCGTCTCCGCCGTCGCGGGAATCGCCATTCTCCTCGGCATCACCGCTGGCCTCGCGGCCGTCGTCTGGATGTCCGTCAGCCCCATCGCCAGCCAGCACCACAAGCCCGTGCAGGCCTCCGGCACCTCGCAGTTCCAGGGCGGCGCCTACACCATCAAGGCGCTCGGCCCCGACGACATCCCGCTCGCCGACGGCAGGCTCCTGCTGGTCCTCGACGGCGTGCCGCAGACCCGCCCCCTCGCCGACCTCGCGCCGCAGCTGAAGGACGGCAAGGTGTGGCACGCGGGCGAGACCATCTGCCTCGCCGGCCCGCCCCCCTGCCTCATCCCCAACGTCAAGCAGGTGGAGGCCAAGGTCGCCACCGCCAAGGACGTCGTCTTCTCCTTCCCGCCCCTCACCTCGCCGCCCATCTCGCAGTCGCCGGTGTTCGGCATCGCCCCCGGCGGCGGCCTCGACCTGCTGGACGCCTCCAACGTGCGCGCCGACATCATCGGCACCTCGCTCACCTACGGCGCCGGCGGCCCCGCCATCCCCATCACCACCAAGCTCTCGATGGACGGCGGCGACACCTACGAGGTCCTGTTCAGCGGCCACTCCGTCGTGGCGGGCGACGACCTGGTCATGACGGGCCTCTCGGCCGGGCCCCGCATCGGCATGCAGGCGCTGGCGAGCTATGGCACCTTCAACGCCCTCTACGACTCGCTCAGCGGCGACCCGCACGTGATGGTGCTCAAGGACGGCGACTCCGCCCCCAACAAGGCGGCCTTCGGCGGCCAGGCGCCGCTCGCGACCTTCCTGGCGCCCTACGTGGACACCCAGACCAAGGAAATCGTGCTGCAGGCCAACCAGGCCATCCTGCTCTTCGAGTTCTCGCCCGACGTCACCCTGCCGGCCGCGGACTTCCAGGACCTCGTGGTGCTGTTCACCTTCACGTAGCACGCGGACCTGAAGCTTCAAGGCGGGCCGCGCCATGCCAAGGCTGCCGGGATGAACTCCGGCCCGGGCGGCTCCCCTTTTCCTGGACCGCTCGCTGGGCCCCAACAGGTTCGCCTTCGGGGCCCTTCAATCCCAATTCGCAGAAAGCGGAGCCTCCGGCACGGCCCAGAGGATTCGTCCATGAGCCGTAAATATACGGGCGCCTGGATTGTGGAGCCGTGCTCGACGGGAACCAGGTCGCGGGCGCGCTGGTGCAGCTCGCCGCCGCAGGCGCGGCGGTGTACGGCGCCGTGCGCTGCGTCCGCCTGCAGCGCTTCGCCAGCGACCGGCGCCTGACCGCCCTCGCGTGGTTCTTCGCGCTGTTCGCGGTCGCCTTGGTCCTCCAGGCCGTCTGGCAGGTGGGCGCCGCCTCCGGCACCCCGGCCCCGTTCGGCGACGCGGCGCGCGACCACGGCCTCAACGGCACCCGGCCGCCCTTCGACCGCGGCTTCCTGCGGCCCGAGGGCACCGAGCGCGTCAACATCCTCCTCGCCGGCGCGCACGCCGCGATGCTCGCCAGCCTCGTCGTCGCGGTGTGGGCCTTCGGGCACCGCCGCCCGCCCACCGAGGCGGTCGCCACCCTCGCGCCCGCCCTCGCGTTCTCGCCCTTCGCCCTCCTCGGCAGCCTCGTGCCGCTGATGCTCGCGCTGGAGGCGGGCCTCACCCTCTACCTCGCCTGCCGCGCCTTCATCAACCACGTCGAGCGCCGCAGCGCCGGGGCCGTCCAGGTCGCGCTCGGGTTCCTGCTCTTCTTCGTGGGCCACTTCCTGTTCTTCCTCTCCCACCAGCCCGGCATGGGCCGCAGCGGCATCGGCGACATCCTCGGCCTGGTCGGCATCGTCCTCCTGGTGCAGGCGCTCCCGGGGACGAAGTAAGATGGCCAAGGCGTACCGCTCGCGGGGCCGCGTCGTCATGGAAATCCTTGCGACGCTCCAGCGCGAGGGCCCCGTCGGCGTGACGCGCCTCACCAGCGTCGCCAACCTCACGCACGGCCGTGTCCAGGAGCACCTCGCCGAGTTCGAAGCCAACGGCCTGGTGCAGGGCACCTCCGACGGCGACCGCTCGGCGTGGACCCTCACCCAGCGCGGCGCCTTGGCGCTCGAGGAACTGCGCCGCGTCGACCGCGCGATGCAGGACTTTGGAATCCACCTCTAGAGGATTTGTTCGAAGCCTTGAGAAGGAACCCGGGCGTGGCTCGCCTGTGAGCGCGATTGGGCGCGGGGGCCGCAACGCCTTCCGCAACGGCGGGCGGACGATGGGAGTGACGCTGATTCTCGGGCTGGCCATCGCGCTGGCCCTCTGCATGCTGCTGGCGCACGGCGCCGTGCAGGGCCGCATCGACGCCGTCACCTCCGACGCCGTCACCGCCATCCAGGTCTCGCCCGCGGACACCGGCTTCGGCGGCGGGCCCGACACGAACCAGCCGCTCAGCCAGTCCAACCTCACCACCATCCTGGCCACGCCGCACGTGGCGAAGGCGGTGCAGGTCCTCACCGTCCGCATGGACACGGCCCAGACCTCGCTCAAGGCGCCCGCGTTCACCGGGGGGCCGGTCGGCGGACCCGGCGGCCGGGGCGGGCAGGGGCGCTTCAACCCGCCGCTGACCGCCATCGGGGCGAGCGACCTGACCGTCTCGCAGGCCCTCGGCGGCGGCACCTTCACGCTCACGTCCGGCGCCCTCTTCGACCCGGCCGGCGCCGACCGCGTCGCGCTCGTCGGGAAGGGCGTGGCCGACAACAACAGCCTCGCGCCGGGCTCCACCTTCACCGCGTTCGGCGCGCCCATCACGGTGGCGGGCGTGTTCGACGCCGGAAACCAGTTCACCAACCGCGCCGTCCTGTTCCCCATCCAGGCGCTGCAGGCCATCGCCAACCGCACCGGCGAGGTCTCGCAGGTCCTGGTGTACGCGGACTCCGCGGCCAACGTGCCTGCCGTCGCCACCGCCCTCCAGGCCAGCTTGGGCGGCGCGGCGCGCGTCATCAACCCCGAGGACCGCATCGCCGCCGCCCTCGCGCCGCTCCAGACGGTGGCCGACATCTCGCTCTACAGCCTGCTGGGCGCCGTCGGCGCGGCCGCCGCCATCCTCCTGCTCGCCATGGTCCTCGTCGTGCGCGAGCGCCGCCGCGAGATTGGCGTCCTCAAGTCGCTGGGCGCCGCCAACGGCCGCGTCGTGCTGCAGTTCGTCGCCGAGTCGGTCACCCTCACCGCCCTGGCCACCGCCTTCGGCGCCCTCGTCGGGCTGTGGGCCAGCGACGCCGTCCTGCGCGCGCTCGTCTCCACCAACACTGCCACGGGCGCGGGGCGCGGCGGCTTCGGCGGCGGAGGCTTCGGCGGGGGCGGCGGCATCGGCGGCATCGCGCAGGCCACGACCCTGACGACGCACGCCGACCCGATGCTGCTCCTGCTGGGCCTCGGCGCCGTCCTCGCCATCGCGGTGCTCGGCAGCACCGTGCCCGCCTACCTCATCTCCAAGGTGCGTCCCGCCGAGACGCTGCGGGGGGAGTGACATGCTCGAGGCCACCAACGTCCGCAAGGAGTTCGGCGCCGTCGTCGCGGTGGACGGCGTCAGCCTCAGCCTGCCGCCCGCCTCCTTCGTGGCCATCGTGGGCAAGTCCGGCAGCGGCAAGAGCACCCTCATGGCCCTGCTGGGCGCGCTCGACCGGCCCACCGCGGGCTCCATCGTCGTCGAGGGCCACGACATCGCCCAACTGTCGGACCGCGACCTCACCTCGTACCGCGCCAACCACGTCGGCTTCGTCTTCCAGGCCTACAACCTCATCCCCAACCTGACGGCGCTCCAGAACGTCATGCTCCCGCTGGAGTTCCGCGGCGCCAAGCGCGCCTTCCGCCGCCAGCAGGCGGAGCTGCTGCTGGGCATGGTGGGGCTGGACGCGGGCAAGCACCACAAGCGCCCCGCCACGCTCTCGGGCGGCGAGCAGCAGCGCGTGGCCATCGCGCGCGCCTTGGCCAACAAGCCCCGCATCGTCCTGGCCGACGAGCCCACCGGCAACCTCGACAGCGAGACCGGGGCGCTCATCATCGACCTGCTGCGCCGCCTGTCGCGCAGCGAGAAAATGACCGTCGTGGCGGTCACGCACGATGCCGCCATCAAGGAGCGCTGCGACCAGTGGTTCGAGCTGCGCGACGGCCGCATCGTCGGCCAGGGCCGCAACGCCCCCAAGCCCGCTGCGCCGGCGGCCGTGGCCGCGAGGAAGGCCACGTAGCCACACCCAAGGCGATTTCAACGCCCCGCCGGCTGCGCCGCCGCCGACCCCGGCAAGGCGACGACATGGCGAAGAAGACCGCGAAGAAGTCCAGCACCTCCAGGAAGGCCGCCAAGAAGGCCTCCAGCAAGAGCGCACCATCCTCCAAGAAGGCCGCGTCCCGCGCCCGCCAGGTCCGGCCCGGCTTCATCGCGCACACCGAGCTGGCCAGCCGCGACCCCGCCGCCACCAAGGCGTGGTGCCAGAAGGTGCTGGGCTGGAAGTTCGGGCCCTCCATGCCGACCCCGAACGGCGACTACCACATGTGGAGCTTCGGCGACAACGTCGGCGGCGGCATCCGCAACAACAACCCGCCCGAGGGCCCCGGCTCCATCCCCTACGCCGAGGTCGCCGACATCAAGGCCGCCTACGCGAACGCGCTCAAGGCCGGCGCCACGGAGATGTTCCCGCCCGACGAGATTCCCGGCGGCATGGGCTGGATTGCCATCGTGCAGGCGCCCGGCGGCGTCCCCATCGGGTTCTGGGGCGCCAAGTAAGCGTTGTGAGGCACGCTCCAGCGTCTTTCCCTCCTTCCTCCTTTTCCCCTCAGTTTCTCGCCGCTCCCAGAACCTCAAATATCGCGGCGCGCTTGCGTCGGCCAAGGAGCAGATGCCGCGCAGGCGGCATGGCGGCGCGGGGCGGCTTGGTCCCCGGCGCGGCGACGACTCCCGTTTTCCCTAGACAGCGTCCGCTTCCGGCGCAGGGCAACCGTTTATATCCATCCCCCCGTCCCCGCACCGACGCCAGGGGTGTTCGCATCCCCGGTGAAGGTGACTCCGTTGGACTACACCCGCTTCGAGAAGGCCCGCATCGTGGGCGCCCGCGCTCTGCAGCTCTCCATGGGGGCGCCGCCCCTCATCGAGATCCCGGCGGACGTCCGCAACCCCGTGCGCGTCTCGATGCTGGAGTACGAGGCCAACGCCATCCCCCTCACCGTCAAGCGCAACGCGACCCACCAGGTGAAACAGTGAGCGACGAAACCTTCCTCGAGCCCCAGCAGAGCGCCTCCAGCGCGCCCCCGGGCACCGAGCTTCTGGTCCCCGAGGACGAGTACCTGACCTCGGGTGTCCACATCGGCACCCAGCACAAGACGGCCGACATGAAGCCGTACATCTTCCGCGTCCGCAACGACGGCCTGTTCGTCCTGGACGTCGCGAAGACCGACGCCGCCATCCGCGCGGCGGCCGAGAAGCTGGCCAAGTACGACCCCAAGCGCATCCTCTTCGTGAGCCAGCGCCAGTACGGCCAGAAGCCGGTCAAGGAGGCCGCCATGGCCGTGGGCGCCACCGCCATCGCGGGCCGCTTCATGCCGGGCAGCCTCACCAACCCGCTCACGCCCAACTTCATGGAGCCCGAGATCCTGGTGCTGACCGACCCCCTCGGCGACGCCCAGGCGCTGCGCGAGGCCCTGAACATCAAGGTCCCCATCATCGGCCTGTGCGACTCCAACAACGAGGTCAAGAACCTCGACGCGGTCATCCCGGCCAACAACAAGGGCCGCCGCAGCCTGGCGCTGGTCTACTGGCTCCTGGCCCGCGAGATCCTGGCCGCGCGCGGCGAGCTGAAGGACCGCTCGGCCTTCGGCAAGACCGTCGACGACTTCGAGGCCAGCCTCTAGCCGGCCCGCACTCTCCCCAACCCTTCCTCTTCCTTCCTCCTCCCGCCTTCCCCTTCGCCGTCATCTCCCCTCCGGAGCAACCCCCCATGATTCCCCTCGTGCTTGCCCCCGTGGCCGGCCTGTTGGCCCTCGCCGCCGCCGCCCTCCTCGTGCAGAGCATCCTGAAGGCCAAGACGGGCGAGGCCCGCATGGTCGAGATCTCGGATGCCGTCCGCGAAGGCGCCATGGCCTTCATGAACCGCCAGTACCGCACCATCGCCATCGCGGCGGTCGCCATCCTGGCCGTCCTGCTGGGCGTCACCTACACCCGCAACACCGCCGCCGAGCAGACGCAGTGGATCTGGACCACCGTCGGCTTCGCCGTCGGCGCCGGCTTCTCCGCGCTCGCCGGCTACATCGGGATGTTCATCTCGGTGCGCAGCAACGTCCGCGTCGCGCACGCCGCCAAGGGCGGCCTCGGCCCCGCGCTCCGCCTCGCCTTCCGCGGCGGCGCCGTCGCCGGCCTCGCGGTGGCGGGCCTCGCGCTGCTGGGCGTCTCGGGCTTCTTCTACTACTTCGCGAACGGCTCCAACCTCGCCCTCGTGGCCGACCCCGTGACGCCGCTCATCGGCTTCGCCTTCGGCGCCTCGCTCATTTCGCTGTTCGCCCGCGTGGGCGGCGGCATCTACACCAAGGCCGCCGACGTCGGCGCCGACCTGGTGGGCAAGGTCGAGGCGGGCATCCCCGAGGACGACCCGCGCAACCCGGCCGTCATCGCGGACAACGTGGGCGACAACGTGGGCGACTGCGCCGGCATGGGCGCCGACCTGTTCGAGACCTACGCCGTCACCGCCATCGCCGCCATCTTCCTGGGCTTCCTGTTCAGCAAGGGCGCGTGGGCCGCCGGCGACCACCGGCTCGTCGAGTACCCGCTGATGCTGTGCGCGGTGGCCATCGTGGCCTCCATCGCGGGCATCTTCTTCGTCCGCCTGGGCAAGAGCCAGTCCATCATGGGCGCGCTCTACAAGGGCGTCTACGCCTCGGCCGCCATCGCCGCCGTGGGCTTCTACATCGTCACCAACCAGGTGTTCCCCAAGGGCTTCAGCTTCGCTGTCTACAACGGCAACTTCGGCCCCGGCGTCACCCCGATGAACCTGTTCTACGCCAGCCTGGTCGGCATGGCCGTCATGGTGCTGATGATGTTCATCACCGAGTACTACACGGCGACCCAGTACGCGCCGGTGCGCCGCATCGCCAAGGCGTCGGTCACCGGCCCGGCCACGAACCTCATCTCCGGCCTCGCGGTCGGCATGCAGTCCACCTTCGGCACCGTCCTGGTCATCGCGGTCGCGATGTTCGCCGCCTTCAACCTGGCCGGGCTGTACGGCATCGCCATCGCGGCGGTCGCCATGCTCTCGGTCACCGGCATGATCGTCGCGATGGACACCTACGGCCCCATCACCGACAACGCCGGCGGCATCGCGGAGATGAGCCACCAGCCCGAGGACGTCCGCAAGACGACCGACGCGCTCGACGCGGTTGGCAACACCACCAAGGCCGTCACCAAGGGGTACGCCATCGGCTCGGCCGCGCTGGCCGCCCTGGCGCTCTTCGCCGACTACACCCACCGCATCGCGGCGGAGAGCGTCGGCGGCGCCCCCCTCGTCTTCGACCTCAACGGCCCCGACGCGCCCCGCATCCTGCTCGGCCTGCTGATTGGCGGCATGCTGCCCTTCCTGTTCTCCAGCTTCCTCATGGAGGCGGTGGGCAAGGCCGCCGGCAGCATCATCACCGAGGTGCGCCGCCAGTTCCGCGAGATCAAGGGCATCATGGAGGGCACCGCGAAGCCCGACTACGCCGCCTGCGTCGACATCGTCACCAAGGCCGCCCTCAAGGAGATGGCCCTGCCCGGCATCACCGCCGTCGCCGCGCCGCTCATCGTCGGCTTCGTCTGGGGCCCCCTCGCCCTCGGCGGCCTGCTCATCGGCGTCCTGGTGTCCGGCCTCATGCTCGCCCTCGCCATGTCGAACGGCGGCGGCGCGTGGGACAACGCCAAGAAGTTCATCGAGAAGGGCAACCACGGCGGCAAGGGCTCCCCCGCCCACGCCGCGGCCGTGGTGGGCGACACCGTCGGCGACCCCTACAAGGACACCGCGGGCCCCTCCATCAACGCCCTCATCAAGGTCATCAACACGGTGAGCCTGCTCTTCGCCGGCCTCATCGCGACGACGCACCTGCTCTGAGCCGCGGGCCCCTTCCCCTTCACTTCCCCTCCTTCTCAACCCCTTTTTTGGCGGCGCGTGCGGCTCCTTGGGCCCGCGCGCGGTGGAACCCTTCATGAGCCGGTCCGGGGTGCCCGGCGTGTGCCCCGCCTGAGCCCCCGCATGGGCCGCATCGTCGGCTCCGCGACCATCGCCATGAACAACCTCGTGGCGCAGAAGAAGGCGGCCGGCGTCGACGTCATCAGCTTCAGCGTGGGGGAGCCCGACTTCGACACCCCGGAGCACGTGAAGCAGGCGGCCAAGGACGCGCTCGACGCCGGGAAGACGAAGTACACGCCGGGCGCCGGCATCCCGGAGCTGCGCAAGGCCATCGCCGCCACCGCGCAGCGCGAGCAGGGCATCCCGTGCGAGGCCAAGAACGTCCTCGTCGCGCCCGCCAAGCAGGCGGTCCTCTACAGCCTCCTCGCCATCGCCGACCACGGCGACGACGTCCTGCTGCCCGACCCGGCGTGGGTCAGCTACGAGCCGATGATTCGCTGGGCGCACGCCAACCCCACGCCGGTGCCGCTGGACGACGAAGCCGGTTTCCGCATGACGCCGGACGCGGTGGCGCAGGCCATCACGCCGCGCAGCAAGGCCATCATCCTCAACAGCCCCAGCAACCCGACCGGCGGCGTCAACACCCACGCCGACGTGCGCGGCATCGTCGAGCTGGCGGTCGACCACGACCTCTGGGTCATCAGCGACGAGATCTACCGCCACCTGCAGTACGAGGGCGAGGCGCTCAGCCCCGCCGCCCTCCCCGGCGCCCTCGAGCGCACCATCACCGTCGACGGCCTCTCCAAGTCGTTCGCGATGACGGGCTGGCGCATGGGGTGGGCCATCGCGCCCGGCCCCGCCTTCGGCGCCATCGACCGGCTGCAGAGCCACAGCCTCACCCACATCACGAGCTTCGCGCAGTACGGCGCCGTCGCGGCGCTGCAGGGGCCGCAGGGCTCCATCGCGGCGATGAAGGCGGAGTTCCAGGCGCGCCGCGACCTCATCGTCGCGGGGCTGCGCCGCCTGCCCGGCGTCACCTGCCCCGAGCCGATGGGGGCGTTCTACGTCTTCCCGCGCTTCGACCGCCGCGACTGGGGCAACCTGCGCGACGAGGAGCTGGCGCTCGGCCTCCTGGAGCAGGCCAACATCGCGGTCACCGCCGGCAGCAGCTTCGGCGCGCGCGGCCAGGGCCACCTCCGCTTCAGCTACGCCACGAGCCGCGAGCGCATCGCCGAGGGCCTGGAGCGCCTGGCGGCCTACCAGTCGGGCCTCTGAGGGCCAAGCGCTGCGCCGCCGGGACCGCACGAGCCCACACGGTGATGTAGCGGGCCCTCAATCCTGCCCGGGTCCCTTCCATGCAAGCCCAGACCGACCACATCCTGCGGAGCCTCAACGACCAGCTTGGAGCCCTGTTCAAGACCTCGGCGCAGGCGATGTACGCCTACCTCGACGACCACCACAAGGTGTGCAACCGCCGCATGTCCGACCTCCTGGGATACCCCTCGCCCGAGGCGTGGGCCGCCGTGACCACCAGCTTTCCCACCGCCTTCGTGCAGCCCGATTCCCAGGAGACGCTCGTGGACGCCTACCAGGACGCCATCCAGAACGGCGCGGGGTGCGCGATCCCGGTGACGTGGAAGCGCAAGGACGGCAAGCCCGTGGACACGGACGTCGTCCTCGTGCCCCTAGACGTCGGCGGCCAGCGCGTGGCCCTGCACTTCATCGAGCCCGTCGCAGACAGCTAGGGTTCCTTCCTACGCCAGCGGCTTGCCCATCTTGCCCGCGAGGCGCGAGCCGGCCGGCCAGCCGGCGGTGGTGGCCGGGTCCTCGATGCCGGGGCGGATGGCGCCAGTGGGGCAGGCGTCGAAGCAGGCGCCGTCGGCGATGCAGAGGTCGCGGTCCACGCGCGCGGTGTCGGTGACGATGGCGGCGTTGGTCGGGCAGGCGGCCTCGCAGCCGTTGCAGACGATGCAGTCCGCGGCCAGCACCCACGCCTTCTTCGGCTCGGGCGTTGCGGCGGCCTGCTTCTTGATCTCCTCGACGTTGACGCTCTTGGCGGCCACCTTGGCCACGTCGTGGCTGGCGTCGGCCTTCGCGGCGACCTTGACCTCGACGGCTTTGACAGTGAGGGTGACGCCCTCGGCGGCGACGGCGCGGCGGAACGCGTCGAGGACCTTCTGCACCTGCGCGTAGTCGGGAACGACGGCGGCCTCGGCGGGCGCGGGGTCGGCAACGTCGAGCGCGGGCTTGAGGCTCCATGGGTCCGCGATGCGGCTCTGGAGGTACGCCTTGGCGAGGACCATTTTGCCGCGCACGGTCTGCGTCATCGGCAGCTTGCCCGGGTTGGCGAGAGCCTGGAGGGTGGGCAGGTCGGCGCCCCAGATGTCGTCCGAGAAGAGGGCAAGGTCCTGGCCGCGCGGCAGGTCCGCAGCGATGTCGGCCGCCTTGACGCCCAAACTCTTGTGGCGGCGGTACTTCATGGAGCCGCCCACGAGACGCAGCACGGGGTTGCCGGCGGCGAGCTGGAAGCCGAGGCTGGGCGCGGGCGTGGGGCCCTTGACCTGCATCTTGTAGACGAACTCGGGGATGGGCGCCGGCAGGGGGAACACCATGCCGGGGTTCATCAGGTTCCGGTAGTCGGCCTGCGCCTTGTACACCTTGAGCTGGCGGTAGCGGTTGGCGCCGAAGGAGCGCTTGGCCTCCCACTGCAGCCAGACGCCGGGGTGGTACGCCGTCCCGCCCATGCGCTTGGCGAGGCCCAGGATCCAGGCCGAGGTGCCCCAGCCGAGCGGGTAGTTCGGGCGGCGCTCGTCGTCGAGGGCGAAGATGAAGAAGTAGACGCGGCCGTCGTCGGTCACGTGGCCCTCCACGGAGAGCTCCTTGACGGCGACCTTGGCGCGCAGCTTCCGGAGGTAGCCCGCGAGCTTGGCGACGGGGACGAAGACCTCGCCCGCGACGAGGCTGGGGCCGAGCCTCTTGGCGCGGATGGGGTAGAAGCGCGCGGCCCACTCGTCGGCGGCCGTCTTGTCGTCGGCCAAGGCGCCGCCGAGGCGGGCCGCCATGCGCTCCAGGTCCGGCTTGGCGGCGTTGAGGTCCGCCTCGCGGAAGCAGAGCAGCACCGCGCACTTGCCCGCGAACGGGTTCTTGCGGGCGCCCGCCGCCTCGGCGCGCAGGGCGAAGAAGTCCTCGTTGTGGAACATCGCGTGCTTGAGCTTCCACTTCTGCGTGGCCTCCGCGATGACGGCCTGCACGGCCCTCTCGTCCTTCACGGTGACGAGGACGGGCCTGTCGGCGCTGGCCTCCACGACCTTGAGCTTGATGCGCGTGATGACGCCCGTCGAGCCGCCGAGGCCAACCAGGAAGCTGCGGCCCTCGTGGTCGCGCAGGTGGAAGCGGGTGCCGTCGGGGTTGACGCCCTCGACCTCCAGCACGCTCTTGCCAATGTTGCCGGAGCGCGTCGAGTGGATGCCGTGGCCGTCCATTGCGACGAAGCCGCCGATGGTCGCCGCCAGCGCCGAGGTCGGGTAGCAGGGCAGCTCCAGGCCCACGTCGTTGAGGCGCCTCTGGAGGTCCCAGACGACGACGCCGGCGTCGGCGGTGACGGTGAGCGCCTTCTCGTCGATGGCGATGAAGGAGTCCATCGGCGTGAGGTCGAGCACGATGCCCTTGCGCTTCGGGACCGCGCCGCCGAGGGCGTTGGTGGCCGCCGCGCGCGGCGTGACGGGGATGCGGCGCTTGAGGCAGAACTGGATGGTGGTCTCGACGTCCTCGATGCTGCGGCAGCGCACCACGGCGTCCGCCCTGCGCTTGACCAGCAGGTCCACGATGGCCGGCGGCGCGCCGACGTCGGTCGAGTAGACGAGGCGGTCGGCCTCCGACACCAGGACGTTGTCGCGGCCGACGCGGGCAGCAAGCTGTTCCAGGTCGCGCGCCTTGATGGCCATCGGGCGGCCGACCCCCGGATTCCTCTTAAGGGATGCGACCACCCAACAGGAGGGCGGCGGCTACGGGCCGGCCTGGTGGGCGCGGTCCTGGACGTAGTAGAGCGCCAGGATGGAGGCCATCTGAAAGGGCCGTGGCGTGAAGTCGTCCGCGAAATGGACGAGGACCTTGACGCGCTGCTGGTTCGGCAGGTTCTCGTGCACGATGATTTCCAGCGGGCTCTCGCCGCTGGCTTGGCCAAGGATGGTGCCGTCGTCGGTGACGAGCTGGAGGCTCAGGCTGTTGCCGCCGACGGGCGCGGCGTCCCACGCCGCCTGCAGCACCATCTCCTTGGGCTGCTCCAGTAGGAACGTCCCCCACGCGCAGTCGGGGCAGTCGGCGCCCGGCATCGCGAGGTCGGTGCGCGCCGTGTTCTTCAGGGTGCTCACGAACGGCAGCGGGTCGCGGTGCGGCAGCATCTGGAGGATGACGCGGGTGATGTGGTCGGGCCGCACCTCGACGACCTTGACGTCGCCGTCGGTGCCGGGACGCTGCGCCACCAGGGTGTAGGTGCCGGCGGGGACGTCGCGGAACGTGAAGCCGCCCAGCTTGCTCGTCTGGTCCACGAGGCCCAGGTTCACCAGGGTCACGTTCTGGAACGCGTAGGGGTTGAGGAAGCCGTCCACCACGGCGCCGTCGATGCGGCCGGTCGCCACGGGGGGCGCGCCGGGGGCCGCGGAGAAGCAGCCGGCCAGCAGGAAGGCCGCGAGTGCCGGCAAGGCGCCCCTCATTGCTTCACAAGTCGAGGCCGGAAGCTTAAACGTTGCCGACGCGGCGCGAAACCGTCCCCGAACAGGTGCGGCGCGCCTTCAGCAGGGGGCCAAGGGGTGCCACCACCGCGCTGGCCGCGCCCGGCCGGCGGGGGCCTATCCGAATAGGCCTTTCTTGCGCTTGCCCATGCGGGAGGCGTCCACGTCCAGCTCCTTCGCCAACTCCCCCAGGAGGCGGCGGGCGTTGTCGCTCACCTTGTCGGGCACGGCGACGCGGAGGCGGACGTGCAGGTCGCCCCTTCCGGAGCCGCGCAGGTGGGGCATGCCCCGGCCGCGCACCCGCAGCACCTTGCCGGTCTCGGAGCCGGGCGGCACCTCCACGGCGACCTCGCCGTCCAGCGTCGGCACCTTGAGCTGCGCGCCCAGGACCGCCTCGGGGAACGAGAGCGGCACCTCGACCACCAGTTCGGCGCCCTCGCGGTGGAAGCGCTCGTGCGGCCGCACCTCGACCTCGACGTAGAGGTCGCCGTAGGGGCCGCCGCGCCCGCCCACCTCGCCCTGGCCGCCCACGCGCAGGGTCTGGCCGTCCTCGATGCCGGCGGGGATGGTGACGGTGACGGTGCGGCGGTGGCGGTCGTGGCCCGAGCCGTGGCAGTGCTTGCAGGGGGTCTCGACGCGGCGCCCCTCGCCCCGGCAGTCGGGGCAGGCGCTGACCTGGCTCAGGGTGCCGAACGCGGTGCGGACGAGGCGCTGCACCTGGCCGTGGCCCTTGCAGGTGGGGCAGGTGTCCACCTTGCTGCCGGGCTCGGCGCCGCTGCCCTTGCAGTGCTCGCAGCCCTCCAGGCGCCAGTACTCGATCTTCGCCTCCGTGCCGCCGAACGCCTCCTCGAGCGTGATGGCGTGGCGGGTCTGCAGGTCGCGGCCGCGGCTGGGGCCGGACGGGCGGCCGCCCCCGCCGAAGAGGTTGCCGAAGATGGACTCGAAGCCCATGCCGCCGAAGAGGTCGCTGAAGTCGATGGTGCGGTAGAGGTCCTCGCTGCTGTAGCGCTGGTCGATGCCGGAGTGGCCGAACTGGTCGTAGCGCGCCTTCTTCTCGGCGTCGGAGAGCACCGCGTAGGCCTCGCTCAGCTCCTTGAACCTGTCCTCCGCGTCGGCCGCCTTGTTGCGGTCGGGGTGGAGCTGGATGGCGAGCCTGCGGTAGGCCTTCTTGATGGCGTCCGGGGCGGCGTCCCGGGGCACCCCGAGGACGTCGTAATAGTCGCGCTTGCCGGAGGCCACGGCTGCGGCGACGGGCAAGGGGCTGAAAAAAATGGGGGTGGGGGGAATAGGGGGAATGGAAGGAGGGATGGAGAACCGGAACCGGGGCCTACTTGGCGCCGACGGTGGCGATGAGGATGCCCGCCACCAGCAAGGCGACGAGGTAGTAGCCCGCGTTGACGAAGAAGGTGCTCCACGGCTTGCGGTCGAAGGCGACGGCGTTCAGGTTGAGCGGCACGACGAACCCGAGCCACGTGAAGAAGCCGCCCATGATGCCGTCCATGACGCTCAGGTGGTAGCCCGCGCGGCCGCCGCTGGCGGTGTTGCGGAAGGCGTCGAGGTAGACGCCGTTGGTGTGCGCGAAGACGAACATCATCAGCGTCGCGCCGATGACCATGAGGACCATCGGGACCGCCATCTGGGCGCCCTTCATCTTGGGCATGTTGCTCGGGTCCATGCCCTGGTCGCGCAGCCACACCTTGCCGGTGGGGAACCACGGCGCGTACCAGACGAAGCCGATGACCATGTTGGCGACGATGGCCAACACGAAGCCGACCCAGTTGAACAGCGAGAAGTCGAAGGCGGCGGGGTCCATGGGGTCACGTTGCCCGGTTCCGGGCGGGGGGAACTCGGCTTTCCTGTATACAAGCGAGCAGTTTCGGTTTCCCTATCCCCAACTTCTATGTAGCTCGGGCACCAAAGCATAGGGTTGCCCCTTGGCTCACCCCAAGGGACAGGACAGACCGGCCTCGGCCGGTTTGGCCCTCCAGCATCCAGGAGAGAGGCGCGGCCAACTCGCCTCCAACCCAATCCGGCAAGGGATTGCCAGACTTGGGCAAGCGAACCGAAGGCCACACCCGCAAGGGCGTGGTAGGGGGGAAAACCTGGGTGTCCATCCGCAAGGCCATTTCCTTCGGGAAAACGGACCCTGGCGGCTGGATTCGAACGAACTGGGGCTGTGGACCTGTCTTCCGCCGCAGCAGGACTGTCCACGGATACCATTCCTTCTCGCATTCCAGCGCCCTCCTGGGCGCCTCCTGTCGCTACGCACAGGCTTTTGAGCCACCAAGGTCCCTGCCGCCCCGGTGGTTGTTTTGCGCCTGTCCCTAGCCGTCGGCCTGTTAATCCTGCTTTGCGTCGCCGCCCTCGCGCCCTCTGCGCACGCCGCCGACGCCGCCCTGCCCGGCACCACGTGGTACGTGCACAAGCTCACCGACCCCACCGGCGCCGGCACCTTCCTCGACTTCCTGCCGCCCGAGGGCGAGACGGACCAAGCCAGCACCGGCGACCCCAGCCCCGACCCCCTCACAATCACCATTGCCGAGGTGGCGGCGTCCGCCGTCCCCTACACGGGCGTTGGCACCGCAGGCGAGGCGCTCCTCTGGATGAAGGGCTTCAACAACGCGCCCTCCCCCGGCACCAAGGTGACGGTCGAGGTCCTGGCCGGCACCGTCAGCCTGGCCAAGAACAGCGTCACGCACGACATCGTCAACCCGACCGGCTCCATCACGGAGTACCGCATCCCGCTGACGGTGGCGGCGACCGCCATCCCGGCCGGCGCGAAGGTCTCCATGGTCGTGACGATGGAGAACTCCGCGTGCGGCTGCTTCACCTCGCTCGCCTACCCGCGCGGCGTCTCGCCAGACCACGCGTGGCAGGTCCGCCTGCCCTTCGTCCAGCAACTGCCCGCCGGCGGCGGCGCCGTGGCGACGGTCCACGCGACGGACAGCAACGCGACGTTCCACCACGCGTGGACGTTCGCCAACGCCACCACGGCCAACTACCACTACAACTGGACGAGCGGCCCCGCCGCCGCCAACGTGACGCTGCGCCTGGCCGGCAACGGCACCGCCAGCGTCCGCGTCGTCGACGCCGCCAACCGGACGGTCGCCCGCCTCAACGGCACCGGCCCGATGAGCGTCCTCACCAACGGCACCGCCGGCAACTGGACCGTCCTGGTCTCCTTCACGGCGTTCACGGGCAACGCCACGCTGGACATCGCCCCGCCGGGCGCCCCCGGCCCCACCCCGGGGCCCACCGGCACGGGCGCGGCCTCGCATAGCGGAACGACCGCGCCGGCGTCGGGCGCCACCTCTGGCCCAGGCAGCGCGGCCCCCAGTTCCGCGTCCAGGAGCGGCACCAGCAGCGAAGGCACCCCCGGCCTCCCGTTGGCGGGGCTCGTCGCCGGCCTCGGGCTGGCCGTGCTTGCCCGCCGCCGCTGCTAGACGCGCAGGCTTTTCATCCAGGCCCCCCCGTGCGGGTGCGGTGGCCGCCGTGCGCACGCCCATCCTGCTCCTCTCCGCCCTGCTCCTGCTCAGCCTGGTCCCGCCCGGCAACGCCGGCAGCTCCACGGTTCCGGAAATCAGCGACGGCCCCGACGACCAGGCGGTCGGCGGCGTGGTCCCCATCGCCACCCAGCCCCCGGCCGGCACCACCGTCGGCCTGAACGTGGACCTGCTCGCCGGCTGGGTCGCCGAGACCGCCGACTCCCTGCTGCTCACCGTCCAGGTGCACGGCACCGGCAGCCCCAGCACCAGCTCCAGCACGACCTGGGTCTTCCACTTCGACGCGGGCGGCAAGACCTACGACGCCTCCGCCGTGCAGGACCTCGCCGAGCAGGCCTCCGGCAAGCCCGGCACCGGCGCCGTCACCCCCGGCGGCGTGGCCACCGGCGCGGTCGCGGCGGGCGACCACCTCATCGTCCTCACCGTGCCCAAGAGCGCCATCGGCAGCCCCGCGGCGGGCGCCATCCTCAGCAAGCTCTCCATCGACGCCACCGGCAAGACCGCGGGGCAGGCCGGCACCATCAAGGACCGCGCCCCCGACTCCGGCGCCGGTGCCGACTACGTCCTCACGGGCGGCGGCCTGGCCAAGACCCTGCACGGCACCATCGACACGCCGACGGTGGACCTCGCGCAGGGCTTCGTCAACGCGACGAGCGCCCACTACCTCTACAACTGGACGCAGGGCCCCGCCAACGCCACGGTCCACCTCGCCGTCCACGGCACCGGCAACGCCACCGTCCAGGTGCGCGACGCCGCCAACGCCACCGTGGTCACCCAGGCCCTGCGCGACAGCAGCGTGACCCTCAACGTCACCGGCAAGGCGGGCCGCTGGACCATTGCCATCAACTACACCGCGTTCAAGGGCAACCTGACGCTCTCCATCGCGCCCCGCGCCGTTCCCGTCCCCGTGACGACCGGCACCGGCACCCCGTCCGCGAGCCCCGGCACCACGAGCCGCACCGCGACGGGCGGCACCGGCACCACCAGCTCCACCACCAAGGGCACCCCCGCCGCGGGCGCGCTGCTTCTCCTGGCGGGCCTCGGGGCCGCCGTGGCCGCCGCCCGGCGCCGCGCCACCTAACCTTTTTCGCCCCCACCCGCTCGCCGCCATCATGGTCACGGTCGGCCGCGGTGTCCTGGACCCCGCAGTCCATGAGTTCTTCGAGGGCCTGCGCACCTACGACGCCGCCCGCGCCGCCAAGGTGCTGACGCCCGGCGCGGAGTTCCAGAGCCCGTGGTCCGGCGGCCGCGTCGCCGGCAAGGCCGCCATCGAGGCGCACCTCAAGCAGTGGCTCGGCAACCCGCAGACGCGGCCCAGCTTCTCCATCCGCGACGTGGAGGGCGACGGCGCCGTCACCCGCCTGCGCCTGAGCGTCTCCGGCCGCTTCGGCGCGGGCGCCCAGCGCGCGACGCTGGCGGCGCTCTGCCTCCAGCACCAGCTCCACCAAGCTAGCATCACTCTGGACTGAGCGTCCGACCCGCCTACAGGCGGCGCCGGACCAAGAGCGCGAAGCCCACGGCGCCAGCGAGGCCAAGCAAGCCTAGGGCGGGCGTGCCTTTCTTCGCCGTCGTCGAGGACGGGCCCGGGAGCGTGGGGGACGCGCCGGCGGTGGTGCCCGGTGAAGCCCTCGCCTCGGCGAGGCTCATCGTGAAGGTGCCGTTGTAGCCCACGTAGCGCAGCGTGACGGTCAGCGGGCCGCTGGCGCCCGTGAGCGTCTTGTTGCCCGCTGTGGCGGCCGTGAACGTCTCGGCGTCGAGGGTCTGGTTGCTGGCCGTCGCGATGCGGAGGCTGAGCGTCCCCGCCACGGGCTGCGCGTTGAACAGGAACGACAGGGAGCCGGCCGGGCTCGTCCAGTTGAAGACGTAGGTGCCATCGTGCGGCACGCCGAAGGCCTGCGACACCGAGGCGCGCGGCCCGGGCAGCGTCGCGTAGACGGGAGCCGCCGCGCCGGTGCCGTTGAGGATGGTGTAGTCGAGGCCGTAGTTGGCGCTCGGCGCGCGGTCGGCCACCGAGTAGTCGCCATCGACCGAGTCCTCGCCGTGCGCGGTTGCGTAGAGGTGGGTCAGAACGTCGCCCGCCTGCACGCCCAGGGCCGCCTTCGGCACCGTGAGCGTCAGCGAAGGGCAAGCCGTGGCGGGGCAGGCGCCGGAGGGGGCGGGCGTGACGGTGGCAACGGTGGCGACGCCGCCCACGCTCCACGTCCCGTCCGAGGCCAGGTGCGCGCTCGCGTCGTAGGTCTTGCCCTTGGAATCGACGAAGAAGTGGTAGTCGAAGTCGCCCGTTCCCGGGGTCGGCGCAGGCACGCTGCTGGCGGCGAGGCAGCCCGTGACCGCCTCGGTGGTGAACGCGACGTCGCTGCGCATCGAGATGGAGAGCAGGACGCTGTCGGGGGTGTCGGTGACGTAGCCGCCGTGCAGGTCCACGTCGCACGCCATGAAGTCCCAGCCGGGGCAGCCTAGGAACGGCACCGGCACGACGGGGCAAGTGACGCCGTCGGGCACGGCGTCATCGTCGTCGTCCGTAATCTCCATGTGGGCGAAGCTGCCGGCGTGCGTGGCGGGCACGAGCGCGGCGAGGGCAAGCAGCAGGCAGGTCAGCGCGGCGGCGCGCGAGGGGGTCGGGGTCATGGGGTCGCCTTCGGGGAGAGGATGGAGACGGGGCGGGCGAGGATGGCGTTGCGGCCGTCGGGCGCGTGCTGCACCCACAGGCCGAGCGCGGCGCCGGGGAGGGTCGTGATGCCGTAATACTCGCCGCCGTCGCGGTGGAAGACGGGCCAGGTCTGGTGCGTGGCGAGCGCCTGCGCGGCGGCGGGCGCGTGGCCGGGGTCCTTGGCGATGTCCTGGGCGTCCTGCGCCACCCGCGCGGGGTCGGGCAGGAAGTTGCCGGGCGAGGCGTAGGACGCGTCGGGCCCGGTGCCGGCGAGCTGGACCGGGGCGAGCCAGGTCGCGCCCTCGTCGCCGGAGACGGCGAGCCAGACCTCCTTCTGCGTGCTGTCGTCGCTGGAGAGGGTGGCCTGCAGGACGAGGCGGCCGCCGTCGTCGACCGCCAGCGTGGGGTGGACGAGGTTGCAGGCCGCGCACGCCTCGCTCGGGAACGCCGGCAGCGCGAGGCCCTGGAACGTGCGGCCGTGGTCGCGGCTGCGGAACAGGAGGCCGTCGGCGTGCGTCGCCGAGCCGAGGGGGCCAACGACCTCGGCGTTCTGGTAGCGCTGCGCGGCCACGAACACGGCGCCCGTGACGCTGCTCACGGCAAGCGAGGGCGCGGCCGACTGCGGTGCGGCGGGAAGGTTCTGCGGCGCGGCGCCCGTGTCGCTGCTCAGGGTCAGGTCCTCCCAGTGCGCGCCGCCGTCGCGCGTCAGGACGATGCCGAGCGACGGCGGCCCGGGCGTCAGGCGGTCGGCCTCGATGGTGGCGGCGCCCTGCCAGACGACGTAGACCTCGCCGCCGGGCCCCTGCACGACGCCGTTGCAGCCGGCGGGAATCTGGCCGAAGCCCGCGTCGTTCCAGGCGCCGCCGCCGTCCTTGGAGATGAGCACGTGCAGCACGCTCGTCTGGTAGCAGAGGTAGAGCTGGCCGTCGCCGAACGCGCCGAGGGCGTCCTTGGCCGCGGTCCCGCCGGTGGGGACGACCTGTGCGGGCTGCCACGTCGCGCCGCCGTCGAGGCTCTTGCCCAGCAGCAGGCCGGTGCCGGCCTCGGTGCAGGTGAGGTAGGTGACGCCCTTGGCGTCGATGGCGACCCAGGGGTCGGTGTCCTCCGAGGTGCCGACGTGGCCGGGCAGCGCCTGCGCCGCCGTCCACGAGCCGCCGCCGTCGCGCGACACGAACGCGGCGCACTGCACGGTCCCGTCGGGGGAGTCCCAGTCCATGCCGGCCGCGACGAGGTGGTAGGGGTTCGTTGGGTCGCGCGCCACCGTGAACTCGCTCGTGCGGTGGCCGGGCACGCTCACGGCCACGGCGGCGCTCGCCACCTGGAGGCCAAGGGCGGGCGCGATGGTGCGGTTGGCCACGAGCGGAACGTGGAGGCGGTCGTCCAGCGGCAGGCCCGTTGAGTCGCTGCCGGCTTCCTTCGCGGCTTCGCTCTTGCCGCCGCAGCCCGCCAGCGCGACGGCGCAGGCGGCCAGGAGCGCGAGGGCGGGCGCGGAGGGCACGCCCCAACCGACCCCGGGAGAGAAATAAGCTTTCCGCACTTATCGACAGGTGGCCGCCCCGGCTAGTGGAACAGGTCATTCCAGACCGACTCGAAGGGTTCCAGCTCCTCGGGCAGCGGCGTGAAGTTCGCGAGCACGCCCCGGGTGTGCGCCTCGTCGTGCAGCGCGTACAGGCGCTTGCGCCCCTCCGTGCGCGCCGCCACCACGCCCGCCCGCTGCAGGAGGTCGAGGTGGTAGCTCACGCTCGCCGGCGCCAGCCGCAGGCGCTGCGCAAGCTCGGTGCGCCCCAACTCCCCGGCGGAGAGCAGCAGCAGCGTGACGTGGAAGGCGGCGGCGCGGCGCATCAGGCAGAGGAACGCGACGTCGCGGCGGCTCCACTTCGGGTGGCCGAGCGCGGGGAAGTAGCGCGCGTAGCCCGTCTCCTGCACGCGCTGCACGGCGCCCTCCTCCTCGAGCAGGCCGAGGTGGTAGGCGGCGAGGCGGCTGCTCAGGCCGAGGTGGCGCTCCATCTCGCGCACGTGGATGCCGGGGAAGTCGGCCACGGCCTGCAGGACGGCGACGCGGGTGGGGCGGGCCATCACGCCCTCCGGGTCACGAGCGGCCACGCGATGAGGGCGACGGCGGCGAGGTCGACGAGGCTGAAGGCCAGCTCCAGGCCGCCGCTCTCGGGCGCGCCGGAGGCGAGGCGGACGGACTTCACGAGGTTCTTGGCCGCCAGCAGCGCGAAGGCGAAGACGACGAGCCGGATGCGGGGGTTGCCGGTGCGCAGCATGGCCCGCCACGAGGCGAAGGCGACGGTGCCGCACAGGACCGCGACGACGCCGGCGCTGATGGCCGCCGCCTGCAGGCTTGCCTCCACGCGCCGCCCAGGGCGGGGGGATGGAAAAGGCTGCCCCGGCTCACGCCTTGACGGCGTCGCGGACGGCGTCGGCGGCGTCGTGGGCCGCCTGCTTCACGTGCTTGGACAGGAGCTTGCGGTCCTTGCGCGTCGCCTTCTCCGCGCGCTTGGCCTTCGCCTTGGTCGCCTTGACCGCTTTCTTGGTGGCGTCCGCCGCCTTCGCCTTCACCGTCTTGGTGGCCTTGGCGAGCGTCTTCTTCACCTTGCGCTTGGAGGGAAGCTCCATGCCGCGGCATCGGGGCGGCGGGCCATGAAGGTGCCGACCCGCTCGCGGCGCGCCTACTTGCCCTTCTTGTCCTTGTCCTCGGTGCGGAAGTCGGTGTCGATGGGGCCGCTCGCGTCGTCGGGGTTGCCGGTCCACGCGCCGCCCTCGCCCGCCGGGGCGCCCTCGCCGCCGGCGCCCGCCTGCTGCGCCTGGTCCTTGTAGAGCTCCATGACGGCGGGCTCCATCGCCTTGTGCAGCGCCTCGGTCTTCGCCTTCAGCTCCTCGGCGGAGGCGTCCTGGGCCTCCAGGACCTTCCTCAGGTCGGCCAGCGCGGACTCGACGCCCGCCTTGTGCGCGCCCAGCTTGGCGCCCGACTCCTCCACGAGCTTGGCGGCGGAGAACGCGGCCTGGTCCGCCTGGTTGCGGGCCTCGACGCGCTCGCGGAACGCGGCGTCCTCGGCGGCGTGCTCCTCGGCGTCCTTGCGCATCCGCTCGACCTCGGCGTCCGACAGCTTGGTGCTGCCCGACACGGTGATTTTCTGCTCCTTGCCGGTGCCCTTGTCCTTGGCGCCCACGTGCAGGATGCCGTTGGCGTCGATGTCGAACGTGACCTCGATCTGCGGCACGCCGCGCGGCGCGGGCGGGATGCCGTCCAGCACGAAGCGGCCCAGGCTCTTGTTCTGGTTCGCCATCGCGCGCTCCCCCTGGAGGATGTGGATCTCGACCTGGCTCTGGCGGTCGGCGGCGGTCGAGAAGACCTGGCTCTTCTTGTGCGGCACCGTGGTGTTGCGGGAGATGAGCTCGGTGCGGACGCCGCCCAGCGTCTCGATGCCGAGCGTCAGGGGCGTCACGTCGAGCAGCACGATGTCCTTCTCGACCTCGCCGCTCAGGATGCCCGCCTGCACGGCGGCGCCGAGGGCGACGCACTGCATCGGGTCGACGCCGCGGACGGGCTTCTTGCCGAAGACCTCCTCCACGAACGCCTGCACCAGCGGGATGCGGGTCGGGCCGCCGACGAGGATGACCTTGTCGATTTTCTCCTTCGTCAGGCCCGCGTCCTTGAGGGCGTTGAGGCAGGGCTGGCGGGTCTTCTCGACGATGGGCCGGATGATCTCCTCCAGCTTCGCGCGGTTGAGCGTCAGCTCCAGGTTCTGCGGACCCTTCTTCGGGTCCACGGCGAGGAACGGCAGCGAGATGGTGGTCTGGGTCATGCCCGACAGCTCCATCTTGGCGCGCTCGGCGGCGTCGCGCACGCGCTGGAGGGCGCTGCGGTCGGCGCGGATGTCGATGCCGGTCTTCTTCTGGAACTCGGCGCCGAGGTAGTTGATGAGCGCGTCGTCCATGTCGGTGCCGCCGAGCTGCGTGTCGCCGTTGGTGGAGAGCACCTCGAAGACGCCGCCGCCCATCTCCATGATGGTGATGTCGAACGTGCCGCCGCCCAGGTCGTAGACCGCGATGGTCTCGTCGTTGTCCTTGTCGAGGCCGTAGGCTAGCGCCGCCGCCGTCGGCTCGTTCACGATGCGCTTGACCTCCAGCCCGGCGATGCGGCCGGCGTCCTTGGTGGCCTGGCGCTGGTCGTCGTCGAAGTAGGCCGGGACGGTGATGACCGCCTCCTTGACCTCCTCGCCCAGGAACGCCTCCGCGTCCGTCTTGATTTTCTGCAGGATGAGGGCGCTGATCTGCTGCGGGCTGTACGACTTGTCGTCGATGGTGACGGTGTACTTCTGGCCCATCTTGCGCTTGATGCGCTGCACCGTGCGCTCCGTGTTCAGGACCGCCTGCCGCTTGGCCGCGTCCCCGACCAGCACCTCGCCGGAGTCCTTGCTGAAGGCGACGATGCTGGGGAAGTTCTTGCCGCCGTACACGTTGCCCTCCGCGGAGGGGATGATGCGGGGCTTGCCGGCCTCCATGACGGCGGCCTCCGAGTTGGTGGTGCCAAGGTCGATGCCGATGATGCGTGCCATGTGGTTCTCTCCTGTTGCAGGCTCACGCGGAGCCTGTCGTCGAAGAAACGGTCAGTTAGGACTTCTATAAAAAATTGGTTCAGGGGGCATTTGCCCATTCCAATCCAGCTTCCCGCGCCCTGCGCATCCGGCCGCGTGGCCCACGAGGTCGAGAAATCGAGGCGCTGATGGGCGAGTTCCGCATCATCGTTCCGGCGCTCGGGGCCATCTTCGGCTTCCAGCTCGTGGTGGCGTTCCAGCAGAGCTTCCCGGACCTGCCGGCGGCGGCGCGGGTGGCGAACTTCGTGGGGGTGCCGTGCACGGCGCTGGCGCTGTTGTTCCTGCTGGTGCCGGCGAGCTACCACCGCTTCACGCCGCGGCTCGACCACAGCCAAGACTTCATCGTGTTCGCGCAGCGCATGGGCGGCGTGGTGGCTGGTGCCGTGGCGGCGGGCGCGGCGGCTGGACTCCTGAGGCGGCCTAGGCGGCCGGGGAGGCGGGGGCCACGGCGACCTTGGCGTAGCGCAGCACCTTGGCGCCCATGAGGTAGCCGGGCTGGATGACGCGGGTGACGCAGCCGGCCGCCACGCCCTCGGCGGCCTCGGTGGCCAGCACCTCGTGCCGCGCCGGGTCCGCCGCCTCGCCGACCTCGCCGATGCGGGTGACGCCCTCGCGCTCCAGCAGGCGGTCGAACTCGCGCGCCAGCATCACGACGCCCTCCGTCAGGGGGCCGGGGTGCGCCTCGGCCTGCCGCGCCGCCATGTGCGCCAGCTCTGCCAGCGGCAGGAAGCCCTCCAGGACGCGCGCCTTGTTGCGCTCGCGCTCCACCTGCGCCTCGCGGGCGGTGCGGCGGGCCAGGTTGTCGTAGTCGGCGCGCGCCCGCAGCACCTTCTCGCGCAGCTCCGCCAGTTGCGCCTCGGCGCCCGGGGCGGGGGCGGCCTCCTGGGGCACGGGCTCCTGGGGGGGCGGGGCGGTCTCGTCCATGCGGCGGCGACCGGCCCCGCGTAGAAAAGTCGTCGGGCCGTGCCGGACGGCGCCATGCGGCTGCGCGCCCTTTTTCCGTGCCGCGCGCTGCGGGGGCCGTGAAGGTGCTGAAGGAGTTCCGCGAGTTCGCCATCCGGGGCAGCGTCGTGGACCTCGCGGTCGGCGTCATCATCGGCGCCGCGTTCGGCAAGATTGTCACCAGCCTCGTCAACGACGTCATCATGCCGCCCATCTCGCTGCTGCTGGGCAACGCCGACTTCGCCAACAAGTTCTGGACCCTGCGCGGCAACCACACCAAGACCCTCGCCGACGCCAAGGCGCAGGGCGCGGTCACCGTCAACTACGGCCAGTTCCTGAACATCGTCCTCGAGTTCGTCATCGTCGCGTTCGCCATCTTCCTCCTCATCAAGCAGGTCAACCGCCTCAAGCGCCGCCAGCCGACGACGCCCGAGAACAAGACCTGCCCCGAGTGCGCCAGCCCCATCCCCCTGGCCGCCCGCCGCTGCCCCCACTGCACCTCCCCCCTCGCCTAGCCGCCGGTCCCGTCCCGCCCCCGGCCTCCGCGCTCTCCCTGGCCCAGGGGGCGGCACTGGCCCCAAGGCTTTTCTCCTGGGGCGCGCCTCGACGCGTCGTGCGTTGGGTCTCCCTAGCCGCGATTGCCCTCCTTTCCGCCGCCCTGCTGGCCGGCTGCGCCAGCAAGGCCGGCGACCAGCCGATTGACACGGGTAGCGCCGGCGCCGGCGCCCCCGAGCTGAAGGTGGACCAGCAGACCGGCGGCATCCGCGGCGTGGTCGTCGACTCCGCCATCACCCCCGTGGCCGGCGCCAAGGTCGCGATGGCCAACGGCGCGCAGAACACGGTCAGCGACAAGTCCGGCCTGTTCACCTTCTCCGGCCTCAAGCCCGGCGACTACTTCTTCACCGTCTCCAAGCCCGGCTACACCACCGTGCAGGCCACCGCCACCGTCAAGGCCGGCGACGCCGCCCCGCCCGTCGTGAAGGTCCAGATTGACCGCATGCCCGGCAAGCAGCCCTACATGGAGGTCTACAAGCTCAACGGCTTCTACGAGTGCGCCTTCTCGTTCGGCCTCCCCGGCGTCACGCCCATCATCACCGACCAGTGCGACTTCGGCGTCCGCACCGCCTACGACGAGGCCAACGGCACCGCGCCCTACCCGGCGCCCCGCAACGTCATGTCGGGCACCAACACGCAGTACTTCGACGTCACCCCCGACACCGCCACCATCATCCAGGAGGCGTTCTGGACCGACGACAAGGTGCCGGACCTGATGGTGACGCTCTCCTCGACGCCCATCGACAACTCGTGCGACTGCTCGGACACCGACTACCTCCTGGTGTACCAGAAGAGCCCGACCTTCGCCCGCCTCGACGCGGACAAGGACAACGCCACCATGCCCCTGGGCAAGCACGTCGCCTCGCGCGGCTTCCTGAACTGGAACAGCTTCTCCACGGCGACGAACTTCCAGTTCACCGTCATCACGACCCTGTTCCACAACTACAAGGCGGCCGACGGCTGGACGTTCGAGACGCAGGACCAGTACCCCATCGGCTGAGCCGCGGCGCGGCGGCCCGGCAGGGCCGAAACCGTTATCCGCGCGCCGTCGGCTGGCCCCGCATGCGTGGCTGGATTGTCGCGGCGACGGTGCTCTCCCTCCTGTTGCCCGGGTGCGCAAGCTCCGGCTCGGCCCAGGCGGGCGCGGACCAGTTCAAGGGCATCGACGTCGCCGTCACGGAGACGACGGGCGGCATCAAGGGCGTCGTGGTGGACGCGGCCATCGTCCCCATCGCGGGCGCCAAGGTCAGCCTCGCGCTCCCCGCCGGCGGCAACAAGACCGCCACGACCGACAAGGAGGGCCGCTTCGTCTTCGCGGGCCTCGCCGCGGGCACCTACTTCCTGACCGCGAGCGCGCCGCTGTACCACGCCGCGCAGGCCTCCGCCGAGGTCAAGGCGGGCGTGGACCCGGCCATCACCAAAATCCAATTGCAGCCCCTGTTCAGCCAGAAGCCGTTCCACAACGCCATCAAGCAGAAGGGCTTCTTCGAGTGCAGCCAGAACGGGGCGGGCGTCTACTCCTCCAGCAACTGCGTCACCGACCAGTGCCCGCTCGTCATGGACCCCTCGACCTGCAACGGGCTGCCCACCAAGGCGATGGACAACGTCACGAGCCAGTCGCGCGAGTGGCACACCGACGTGGGCGCCGGCTGGCAGGCGATGGTCTTCGAGATGGTGTGGCAGCCGACCGCGCAGGGCAGTTCGCCCCGCATGGGGATGGTGGTCAGCACCGACAAGGCCACGCGCGACCCCACGCACTCGTTCGCCAACGTGGCGAGCCCCAGCCCGATGCGCTTCGAGCTGGACGTCGGCAAGCAGCACGAGACCGGCGCCGACGTCGAGCCGACCACGGTGCCGGCGGAGGGCATGGGCCGGATGAGCTACTTCGTCTCGGTGCGCCGCGACGCCGGCAGCCCCGCGCCCGGAATCGCGCTCAACCAGGACTTCGAGGTCTTCGTGACGCAGTTCTACTACGGCACCCCGCCGGACGGCTGGTCGTTCGTGAAGGGCGACCCCTACCCCTTCTAGGCGACACGGAGTGTGCAAACGCCCAAACCGTTATCGCGACGCCGCAGGATGCCTCCGCATGCGTGGCGGACGCGCGACCCTGCTCCTGCTCGCCCTCGTCCTGGCCGGGTGCAGCAGCGCCCCCAAGGCGGAGGTCCTGCCCGAGGGCGTCACCGGCTCCACGGGCGCAATCAACGGCATCGTCGTCGACCTCGCCATCGCGCCCATCGCCAAGGTCCACGTCGCGCTCGCGCTGCCCGGCGGCGGCAACCGCACCACGGCCACGGACTCCGGCGGGCGCTTCGCGTTCGGCGGCCTCCCGCCCGGCACCTACGTCGTGGCCTTCGAGCACCTTCTCTACCTGCCCACCCGCACCGCCGTGGAGGTCCACGCCGGCAGCGCGCCCTCCCCCACCCGCGTCCAGCTGGCCCCGGTCTTCACGGCCACGCCCTACCACGAGCAAATCAAGCTGAAGGGGACGCTGCTGTGCGGCTACGGCACGCCGGCCCTCAGCTCCATCTGCGTCCTCGACTACACGCAACTGGCCTGCGGCGGCGGCTGCGTCCCGGAGCGGCACGAGCAGCTGCAGCACGCGCAGGGCGACCGCCGCTCGTTCAACCTCACCGTCGGCGCGCGCTGGGAGACCCTGGTGGTCGAGGTCGCGTTCGACAAGCCCTCGGCCGGCAACGCGGAGAGCATGCTCATGAGCCTGAGCTACACGGGCCGCACCTCCGCCGAGAGCTTCGGCAGCGTCGCCGGCCCCAGCCCGCTCCTGCTGCGCTTCGAGACCGGCGTGCGCCACCCGACGGAGCAGGGCGCCAAGCGGCCGCTCATCAACGCCTCGGGCGAGGACGACCTCTACCTGTTCCTCAACGAGGCGCCCGGCCCCGGCTCCCCCGTCGCGGTGGCCTACCAGCAGGAGCTCCAGGTCTTCGAGACGACGTTCTACAACGCCAAGCCGCCCGAGGGATGGTCCTTCGCCAAGGGCGACGAGCCGCCGTTCTAGCAAGCGACACCGCGCTCCACCCCGACAGGAGGGAACGCGACGTTTCAGGCACCCCGCAAGGACCGGGCACGGGCGAAACCGTTATCGTGCGGGCGTGGACTCCGACCGGCATGCGCGCCCTCCTGGCCGCCGCCTGCGTCCTGCTGCTCTCGGGCTGCGCCTCCTCCGGCTCCAACAACGGCGTCGACCCCAACGCCTTCAACGGCCTCACGGTGGACGTCTCGGCCACCACGGGCGGCATCCGCGGCATCGTCGTGGACCAGGCCATCGTCCCCATCGGCAAGGTCGCCGTCGCCCTCGCCACGCCCACCGGCAACAAGACCGCCACCACCGACGCGCAGGGCCGCTTCACCTTCGGCGGCCTCCAGCCCGGCACCTACTTCCTCTCCTTCTCGCACCTGCTCTACAAGCCCGTGCAGACCAGCGTCGAGGTGAAGGCCGGCGCGGAGCCGCAGATCACGCGCGTGCTGATGGAGGCCCTCTTCACGGCCAAGCCCTACCACGAGCAGTACAAGTTCAAGGGCCTCATCACCTGCGGCTACCAGGGCCCCATCATCACCGCGCCCTGCGTGACCGACTACAGCTCCATCAGCCCCACCTGCCCCGGCGGCTGCGCGCCCGAGCTGCGCAAGGTGCAGGGAGACGCGCGCGACTTCAACACCAGCGTCGGCCCCAACTGGCAGACGATGGTGCTGGAGCTGGTGTTCGCCTCCAACGGCCAGGGCACCTCCGACCAGATGGGCATCCTCATCAGCTTCCAGAAGCGCACCGCGGGCGACTGGTACGGCCTCGCCGAGGGCGCAAGCCCCATCCTGCTCCGCCTGGAGACCGGCGTCGTCGGCCCCAACGAGCAGGGCGACACCCGCAAGATGATCGACCCCGCCGGCCAGACCGACCTGGAGATCCTGGGCAGCATCAAGAAGGCGTCCGGCCAGGAGGCGGGCGTCGGCATCAACCAGGAGTTCCAGGTCTTCCAGACGAACTTCTACAACGCCAAGCCCCCGGCGGGCTGGTCGTTCGCCAACAGCGACCCCTTCCCGTTCTAGCCATGCCCGCGCGCCCTGCCGCCGCCCCGCTGCGCCTGCTCCCGGCGCTCGTGACAGTTGCTCTGCTGCTGCCGGGCTGCCTGTCCGAGACAGCCAAGCCCGCCCCAATGCGGCAAGCCTCCGCGCCGGAGGCGACCGCGCCCGCGCCCAAGCTGCTGAACTGCACCGTGGAGACCCGGTTCCTCGCGCCGCAGGGCTTCGTCAAGGGCCGCGACCGCCTGGAGCGCGCCGCGTGGGCGTGGGGCGTCAACCCGGTGCCCGCCGCGCAGGACCTGGTCCCAACGCGCCTGCCGGTCCCGCTCGTGGACCCCTTGCCGGGCGGCTGGTCCGCCATCGCGGTCAACCTCGAGGCGCGCACCCGCACCGGCACCCTCGCGGTCCCGCCGCTGTCGCAGGCGCCCATCATCCTGAGCGAGCCGGCGACCTACGTCAACTTCCCGAGCCCCATGCCGCCGGGCTACCAGGGCGGCGAGCGCGCCATCGACCTCGCCTTCGACAGCCGCGACGCCAAGGCGCTGCCGGGGACGCTCGTCTTCGACTCCACCTTCCTCACCACGGGCGCCGACGGCATCGACCTCGCGCTCACCTCAGACCCCGGCGCCAAGGACGCGCACGGCCACGAGCGCCTGAGCCGCATCGACGCGTTCTACTGCGACGGCGCGCGGCTGTCGCTGGCCGACTTCCTCGGCTACGACTTCGAGTCCGGGACCTACAGCCGCTAGAGCCTAGAGCGGCGGCGGGCGCCACTGCGCGGGGCCGGCCTCGCCGCTCCACGGCTTGGGCACGGGCTCGCCGGCCGCCACGGCAAAGGTGGGCCCGCCGGGAGCGCGCGGCAGCCAGCCGTCGCCCCGCACCAGGAACGCGAGCACGGCTCCCGGAGCATGCGGGCCGGGCGCGCGCAGCAGGGCCAAGGCGCGGTCATCGAACTGCGCGACCAGTTCGCCGACGGCCTCCGCCCGGTCCACGCGCCAGACGCGCTGCTCGCCCTCGGCGTCCTGGAGGCGCGCGACCTCCTCGAACGCGTTGGAGGACAGGAGCTCCTCCACCCAGCCGCGCGGGTCCTCGTAGCGCAGCACCGCCGGCCCCGTCCCATTTGCGGGCATGGCGGGGGCGCCCTCGGTGGCGAGCAGGGCCAGCAGGCCGCGCCGCGTGCCGCGCGGGCCCGTCGCCTCGACGAGGTAGAACGCGGGCCGCGCCTCCCGCCGGGCGGGGTCCTGCGGGTCGACGCCGGTGGCGCGGAAGGGCGCGATGGCGGGCATCAGCGGCCGAACGTCCCGTCGTCGTTGCGCGGCCCGACCACCGTCGCCCAACGGCCGGCGAGGTGCTCCAGGCGGTAGCGGTGGTAGCGCTCGGTGTTCATGTGCGCCATCTCCGCGATGGCGGGGTCGCCCTGCTTCTTGAGGACGCAGGGGCTGCCCACGGCGAGGGTGCGGGGCGGCACCTGGAAGTTGTTCGGCACGAGGGTGAGGGCGCCCACCACGGCCCGCTCGCCCACGACGGCGCCGTTCAGCACGACCGCGTTCATGCCGACGAGCGCGCGCTCCCCGATGGTGGCGCCGTGCACGACCGCGCCGTGGCCGATGGAGGCGTCCGGCCCGATGACCACGGGGCTGCCGCGCTCGGTGTGGACCGTGCAGTTGTCCTGGATGTTGCTGCCGCGCCGCACCAGGATGGGCTCGATGTCGCCGCGCAGCACCGCGTTGGGACCGATGAAGCACTCCGCCTCGATGGTCACCTGCCCGATGACGACGGCGCCCGGCGCGAGGACGCTGCTCGGGTGGATGGTCGGCGCCACGGTGGGCCCGGTGCGGGGCGGCTGGTCCATGGCCGGGCAGCCGGGGGCGCGGGTTTCAGCCTGCCGCCCTCCAGCCGGGTCTCCGTGCGACCGAGCCGCCCGCCGGGATGGAAGAAAGGAGAAGGCCCGACGCGTGAGGCTCTATTGGCAAATGTCGATGACGTTGGTGGTGCTGGCGTCCGTCGAGATGTAGATGAGGGTGCAGGTGCCGGTGCCGAACTGCGGCGGGTGCTCGCGGGCGCAGACGTAGGCCCACTTGACCTCCTCGTACACGAAGCGCACGGGGCAGTTGTTGGTGGGGTTGTCCTTGGTGATGCAGAGGTCGATGGTCCCCAGGAAGGTGCCGGTCGTGGAGCGCACATCCACCGCGCAGGCGTTGGGCGGCTGCAGGACCCAGATGCAGACCAGGTTCGTCCCGGCGCAGAACATCACGGCCTCGGCAGGGGAGGCGAACACGGCGGTCGCCCCAAGCAGGGCCATCGACATACAGAGGGTTGACAGAAGGTTGGGCATGGAAATCCCACGCAAAAGAATCCTGGGCCGTTCTTGGCGTTTCTGGCCGAACTGGCGCCTCATGCAGCTGATGCGCGGGAAATCCTGCTGACCATCGTGGTCCGTCACGGCGTGGCGGTGGCGGCCGCCGGGGCGCCCTTGCGGACGTCGAACTTGTGGCCCTGCGTGCAGACAATCTGGCCGCCGTGGCGCGGCATGACGCGGTGGCTGCACGTGGGGCAGGTCGCGGTGCGGAAGAAGCGGTCGAGCCACGCCTGGAAGACCGCCGGCTCGTCGTTGTTGCTGCGCATCTGCGCCAGCACGGTCTGCGTCTGCGCGTCGCGGGCGAAGGCCGTGAAGGCGCCGAGGTCCACCGCCACGGGCCCCTGCACGCCCCGGCCAGGCTTGGGCAGCACCGTGAGCGCGAGCAGGATGCCCATCGCGAGGCCGCCGAAATGAGCGCCGTAGGCGGTGTGGTCGACCGGGCCCCCCTGCGCCGTGACGGCATACAGGACGTAGAACAGCTGGAGGGCCACGTAGATGAGCGCCCCGACGATGACGCGCATCGGCAGGATGAGGATGAACGGCAGCGGCACGCCCACCACCTGGTTGGGGTAGCGCGCGGCGAAGGCGCCGAGGACGCCGAAGATGGCGCCGGACGCGCCCATCATGAGCGTGGGGGCGCCGACGTTGAGGAAGGTCTCGGCCAGCGAGCCCGCCAGCCCGGCGGCCACGTAGATGAGCAGGAACTTGCGGTGGCCGATGCGCTCCTCGAACGGCAGCCCGAACGCCACCAGCGCGACCATGTTGAACAGCAGGTGGAGCACGCCGGCGTGCACGAACAGGTTGGTGACGAGCTGGAGCCCGCCCAGCGGCCGCAGCGCGACGAGGTTGGGCGTGTAGAGGCCCAGCTCGCCCTGGATGGCCGAGATGTGGGCGGTGGCGGTGGGGCCGGACAGCGCGCCCAGGACGCCTTCGCGGCCCGGGCCGAGGAAGGTGAGGGCGAAGACGGCGCAGTTGGCGATGGCCAGGACGCCGCTGGCGAGGAACCGCTTGCTCCACGCCACCGCGAAGGCGGCGGCGATGATGGCCACCGCGACCCAGGAGACCAGCGAGAGCATCATGGGCGGGACCGCAACAGGGCAACGACCGCCATGGCCACAAAAAGGGTTGGCACAGGGGCGGCCGGCAGCGCTCGCAGGTCGCGCCCGATGGCGCCGGGGGCGGAGGCCGGCGGGGGCGGGTCCCAGTCGGAGGCGAACAGCGCCTCGAAGTAGGCGGCGACGCTGGGGCCGCGCAGCAGGAGGTCCACCTCGCGGTTGGCGCTGCGGCTGTGGTGGCCGCCGTTCAGGCTGCCCAGGACGACGGCGTCGTCCACGACGAGGCCCTTGTTGTGCAGCGCCTGGACGCCGGGCCGCTGGAACGCGGCCGCCTGCACGCCGCGCGCCGCCAATGCCTCCAGGGCCGCCGTGTTGCCAGCGTCCGTGGCGGAGAACGGAGCCGCCGCCAAGACGCGGACCGCGACACCCCGCCCGGCTGCCTCAGAGAGCGCCGTGAACAGCGGGTCGGGCGAGCGCCAGCCCAGCGAGTTCGAGGCCGCCGTCGCGAGGACCAACTGCTCCGCGTCGACGCGGCGCCGCGCGGTGGCGACAAGCCGGGCGATGGGGTCGGAGCGCGGGTCCTGCGTGTGGTCCGGCGCCACCCACGGCGTCACGGAGACGTTTTGCAGCACGAGCGGCGCGACGACTGGGCCATACGAGCCGGTGCGCGGCGCGAGGCGGGGCGGCGGGACGAACAGCGGGTCGTAGGCGGACAGGTTGAACGGCTGCGCGTCCCAGGAGCGACGGTCTGCGGCCATCCACTCCGAGAACCACGCCGCCATCGCCGGGCTCGTGACGACGGCGCCCCATCCCCGGTTGCCCCACGACGGCTCCTGCGGCACGCCGGCCTCCACCCAGTTCTCCGACTGCACGGCGACCGCGTCGTCCGCGAGCAGGACCTTGAGGTGGAAGTCGTCGTAGCGCCCTGGCCCGCCAAGCGTCGCGGTCCCGCCCGCGGCCTGGATGCGGCGCAGCGCGTCGGCCGTGGCGTGGCGTTCCGGCGCCGTCTGCCCCACGGGGTTGCCGTCCACGAAGACTTGCAGGTCGAGGCCTGGACGGGCCTGCCGCGCGACGACGAGCGCGTCCACCAGGGCCGCAGAACGCAGGTCGTACACGTGGAGGTGCAGCCGCTGCGTGGCGTTCGCGACGAGGGCGGTCAAGACCCCGAAGCTGTTGTCCGGCGAGGCGTAGAGAGTGACCCGCTCCGCGAGGAACGTCGGCCGGTCGAGCGTTGACTCCCCGACGCGGTGCAGGCGCGGCGTCACCCATCCGCCCTCTGGGTCGCGCAGGCGGAGGAGGCCCGGCGGTCCTGCGTCCCAGGAGAACGAGTCGAGCGTCGTCCCGGCCGCGTCCACCAGGCGCAGCGAGTCGCCGCCGTTGCCCAGCGCGAAGGCCCCCGCCGCCGTGCCGCTGGCGAGGGCGATGGCTGGCTCCGCGCCGCCAAGCCGCCGCCACAGCGCGAGGTCCCCAACGACCCAGAGCGTCCCGTTCGCGGGCAAGTGGGTCCCGGTCGGGAATGCCCAGGTGCCTTCGCCGTCCGTCACCTTGAGTCCCGTGAGCTCCACCGCGACGCTGGAGCCGACCGCGAAGGCCTCGTCGCCGGGACCCGCGCCGGGCAGCTCGGGGGCGACGCCGGCGAGGAACGGCTGGAGCGCAACGGCGGCGGCCAGCAGCGCGTGCACGGCAAGGCCACGCCGCGCCAGCCATAGCGTCCGTGGTCCGTCGGCCGGCCTTCCTAGCTCAGAACGTGCCGGCCTTGGCTAGTCAGAACGTGAACGACCAGGTGCCGAGCAGCAGGTTGGACGAGGAGTCCGTCAGGGTCAGGACGCTGATGCCGGGGGCGCAGCCGGCCACCTTGAGGACATCGCCCGCCTTGAGCGGCTGGCCGCTCGGGATGACCGCGGTGGGGACCGTGACGGCCGCGCTTGGCGGCCCGCCATTGAGGCTGAACGTGCAGGTGCTGGCGGGCGAGCCGAAGGAGACGAGAATGTTCCTCCAGTCGGCGCGCAAATCTGCGCTCACGATGCTCAGCGTCTGCGCGCCCTTGTCCTGGCTGGCGGAGACGTTCGAGGGCGGCGTGGCGTCGGTCTTGTTGAAGCCGTTCACCAGGATGAGGACGATGCCGGCCAGCACCACCATGATGGCCACCATCAGGACGACCGCGACGACGGGGCTCACGGCCTCGTCGGACTCGAAGGCTTGCTTGGCTTTCATCCGGAACCACCCTTGACTCTCTTGAGGCATCGGTTAAGCCCTCCTAATGACCTTAAGTATGAACGGGCGGAATCGAAGGGAAAGAACGTCCGGGGGTGGAGGATGGCAGGGCCGCTGTGCAAGGCTTGAAAGGAGGCGCCCCCTCGCCGAAGCGCTGCGCCCGTAGTCTAGTGGATAAGGCACCGGCCTCCTAAGCCGGAGGTCGTGAGTTCGAATCTCACCGGGCGCGTGTTCGGTTCGGCTTCGGGAACCCCCGCGCAACGTTCATGTCGGGACGCCGGGCTGCGCGGCCGATGCGCGTTGCCGCCGTCGCCGTGCTGCTTGCCTCCGTGGCCCTCGCCCCGGTCCCCTCCGCCGCCACGCCCGCCACCACGGTGACCTGCTCCGGGGCCGGCGCCAACACGGCGACCCCCTATGGCGTGGCCGTCGGCTCCCAGGTGGCGGACGGCTTCTACGCCTGGCCGGCCGTCGCGGGCGACACGCTGGTCCTGGTCGCGCACGGCTACGGCGGCAAGGCCTCCACGATGGGCGGCACGCTGACGACGCTGTCGAAGGCGGGCGCCGTCGCGGTCGCGCTGGACTTCCGTGGCGCCAGCAACGTCTACAAGGTGTTCGCGGGCGCCGAGGACACGGCCGCCGCCGTCGCGGACCTGCGGGCGCAGTGCCCGAACCTGACCCGCGTCGTCCTGTGGGGCACCTCGATGGGCGGCCATATCTCGGCCCTCGCCGTCATGCAGAACCCTGGCCTCGCCGATTACCTCGTGGACGATGTCGGCCCCACCAACATCCCGGAGCTTCTGGCCACGCTCGTGCCCGGCGGCGCCGTGTGGGGCGCGACCTACGGCTGGAGCGAGGCCACCGCGCCGCTCGCGCCGGACCCGTGCAAGGAGCCCACCTCGACGACCTCCACGAACGGCTGCCTCGGCGGCATCACGCTCCTCCAGGCGGTCGCGGCTGCCTACGCGGGCCACGAGGCGGACCTGGTCCCGTCGTCGCCCGCGCTCAACCCGGTGGCGTGGAGCGGCGCCGGCCTCACGCGCGCCTACCTCCTCTACGAGGCGGGCGACAGCATCGTGCCGCCCGACCACGGCGTCCAGCTCCAGGCCGTCCTCACCTCGCAGGGCGTGCCGGTCACGATGTACACGGTCCCGTTCCGCGGCACCATCCACACCCCGGACCCCGCGAACCCGGCGCTCTACCCGACTGGCGTCCAAGGCCTCGGCCTGCCGGACCACCAGTCGGCCGGCAAGGAGCTGACACTGCGCATCATCGCCAAGCACCTCTCCGCGACCGCGCCGGCCGTCCTGAGCGGCACCTACACGCCGGAGACCGGCGACCCCCTGCCCTACTCCAACGTGCGCACGGGCAACGCGGCGGCGGACGGCGCGCTCGCCCCCGCCTACGCCCAGGCGGACCCCTCCATCCACAACGCGCAGGGCATCGTCGGCCGCTTCACGCCCGGGCCTTAGGCGGGCGCAGCCGTTCGCAAACCCCAAGGCCTCCCGCCGGCATCGTCCGGCGTGCGCCCCTGGACGGTCGTGGTCGTCCTGCTGCCGCTGCTGACGGCCGGCTGCTTCCAGCTCCTGCGCGAGGGGCCCAGCACGACGCTTGGGTTCACCTGTGCCATCCTGGACCCCGTGCAGGCGGACGCCGTCGTGGTGGAGTCATGGCTGGGGCCGGACGTGCGCCTCAACGCCACGCCGGTCCTGGCGCGGCTCGTGGAGGTCCTCGCCGACCTCAGCGGCCGCGGCCTGTCCGCCTTCTCGGTCGCGCAGCGCGAAGGGCCGGCGGTGCCGGCGGGCGGCTGGGACCGCGCGCGGCTGGCGGCGGAGGCGGGGCCCTACCTCGGCCAGCGCACCGTGACGCTGCGGGTCCTCTGGGTCGGCTCGATGGCCGAGCCGGCGACCGGCTTCGTGGCACGGCCCGGCACCGTCGTGGTGGCGCTCGACAGCGTGATGGCGGGCGCGCAGCAGGCTGGGCGGCCGGTGGGGCCGGTGGCGCTGGCGGTGCTGCTGCACCAGGTCGGCCACGCGCTGGGGCTGGTCAACCAGGGCGTCCCGGTCCAGGACCCCGACATTCAAGAGCGCGAAGGGCCTGCTGGGCATGACAGGGACCCGGCGGCGGTGCTCAACGCCGCCTGGGACGACGCGCGCACCCTGGCGTGGGCGGGCAACGCCACCTACGACCACTTCGGCGCGGCGGACCGGGCGGACTGGGCGGCGGCGCGGCGGCCAGGGGGGGTTTGCACGTGATGGACCACACTTCAATGGCGTCGGTTGCGGCGGGAACGGCGGCGGGCCCATGCGCGCACGGGAGGTGCGCGCATGAGTAACAAGCTGTACGAGGACTCGCTGAAGCTGACCATCAACAAGAACCTCAGCGACATCCGCGTGCTGCTGCTGTGGGCCGAGGAGGCCGTCGAGGTCAAGGAGAAGATCCAGCACGCCGAGCAGGCGCTGACCTATCTCGCGGACATCGTCGAGACGCTGCGCGGGATGGAGAAGTAGCGCGCAGGCTCAGGCTAGGTGCAGGAGGCGCGGTCCGCGAGGCCGGCCGTGTCGTCGCTGGGCGGGTCGTGCACGTCGAGCGCGAGCCCGGGCTGGTCCGCCATCGCGTGCAGCTCGGCCGCCGCGAGGTGGGTCGCCGTCGTGAAACCCTGCTGGAGCTGCGTCGCGCCGCCGGCCATCGCCTCCATCGTCGCGTAGGTGTCGATGAGGTGCCAGTGGGGGTAGGTCCCCATCGGGGCCGGGGCGGGGCTATTGGGCGGGGCCCAGCGGCCGAAGTCGCTGGAGAAGAACGCCGTCGGCACCTTGAGGTCGAAGAAGACCTTGAAGTCGCTCGAGCCGAGGGTCACCGCGTCCTCGCAGTAGACCATGCTGTCGGGCATCCCGATTTCCTTGCGGGCCGCGTGGAACACCTTGTTCAGCGCCAGCGAGTTGTCGAGAATCTGCGTCGGCGCGTTGGTGCCGGGCCAGGTGATGCCGAACATGTCGAGGTCGAGCGCCGCGTGGAAGCGGACGTCGCCGAACGTCGTGTTGCCGGTGAGCATCTCCTCGGCGAAGGCCTGCGCGCCCTGGGTGCCGCGCTCCTCGCCGTCGTACGCCACGAAGGCGACGGTGTAGTAGGTCGGCACGTTGCGCCACGCCTTCGCGAGGTGCATCGTGAGCATCGTCCCGGAGCCGTCGTCGTAGGCGCCCTGGCTCTGCGCGTCGGTGGCGCACTCGGTCGGGTTGGGCACGGCCGGGACGGGGCCGAAGGAGGGGGTGCTGCCGACGAAGCAGTCGTCGTGCGTGGTGTCGTAGTGGCCGCCCACCACGACCCACTGGTCGCGCACGGTGCCCCAGTGGAGGCCGACGATGTTGGCCTGCGCCAGGCCGCCCATGGTGAAGTTCTGGCGCCAGACCTGCAGGCCGTCGTCCGCGAACGACTTGGCGATGGCGGCGCGGGCCGACTCGTGGGTGGGCAGGTTGTCGCGGCGCTGCGGGTGGGCGGCGGCGAACGCCTTGAGGTCGGCCAGGAGGGCCGGGACGTCGAGCTTGGGCACGGCGGGGACCACGAACGCGGCGGGGTCGGGGAGGCCCGTCGGGGGCGTCGTGGGGGTGGGGGACTGGAGGCAGCCGGCCAGGCCGGCCAGGAGCAGGACGGCGAGGACCGCGAGGGTGCGCATGCCCGATGCGAGGCCAGGAACCACTTCAGGGTTGTGGGAGGTTCCCCTCACCGCTGGACGGTGGTCAGCGGCGCCGGGTCGATGGCCATGCGGAACAGCAGCCCCGACGACAGGTCGGCGGCGGTCTGGAATCCGGACTGGAGGTCCGCGTCGGAGCCCGCCATCAGGCGCATCGTCTCGTAGGTGTCCTCGCGGTGCCAGAACGGGTAGGCCTGCTTCGCCTGCTGCACCGGGAGGTCCGGCATGTTCGCGGGCGCGTCGGCGGGCAGTTGGTAGCGCTCGAAATCGGAGATGAAGAACCCCGTCGGCACCCCGATGTTGAAGAAGGAGTCGTAGTCGCTGCGGCCCAGGCCGATGCCCTGGTAGAGAATCATGTCCTGAGGCATGTGCAGCCTCGCCACCATCGCCTTGACCGTCGCCTTCAGCTCCGGCGAGTTGTCGTCGAAGTAGATGGGGGAGTCGACGCCCGGCCAGTTGAGGCCGAACATGTCGAGGTCCAGCATCGCGCGCACCGTCACGTTGGCGTAGGGCGTGGCGCCGTCCACGATGGACTCGGTAAAGTTGCGCGAGCCCTGCAGGCCCCGCTCCTCGCCGTCGAAGGCGGCGAAGGCGATGGAGTAGCGCGTCGGCACCTTCGCGTACGCTTGGGCCAGGTGCATCATCAGCATCGTGCCGGAGCCGTCGTCGTAGGTGCCGTGCGTCACCACGCTGCCCGCGGAGCCGGGCGCGCACTGCTGGCCCTGGCCGGTCTGCGCGGGCGGGTTGACGCAGCCGGGGGTGGGCACCACGTCGTAGTGGGCGCCGACGACGACCCACTCGCCGCGCGCCTCGCCCCACTTGATGCCCACGATGTTCGCCTGCGGGATGCCGGCGGTGAAGTCCTGCCGCCACACGTCGAGGCCGTAGGAGCGGAACTGCGCCGCCAACGCAAGGCGGGCGTTCTCGTGGTCGGGCTGGTTGTTGACGCGCAGCGGGTGCGCCGCGCTCCACTGCGCGAGGTCGCTGAGGACTGCCGCGGCGTCCACCTTGGGCGCCTCGACGGGGAACGCGGGGACCGTCACGGGGGCCTTGCCGGAGATGCAGCCCGCCAGCAGCGGGACGAGGGCGAGCAGCGCGAGGGCTTTGCGCATCGCTCTCCACCACCCTGGGGCCAACATAGGCGTTCTGGTCGCCGCCGGCCGGAGCCCAGGGCTATCCGTAGCGGAACGTGAACCCGACCCGCTCCGGCGTCCCGGTGGCGACGAGGCCGCGCGGCAGCCGCCCCTCCCGCACGTCGGGCAGGCGATAGACCGTCGGCTTCAGGTCGGCCAGCAGGGGCAGCATCCCGTTCAGGTGGCCGTCCCCCAGCACCGCCACGCCGTGCCGCGCCCCCGCCATGTGCTGCCGGATGCGCTGCGCCATGCGCTGGTCGCGCTCGGCGATGAGGACGCGGTGGACGGTCGGGAACTGGCGGCGCACCTGCTCCAGGACGGCGGCGGGGTCGTCCTGGTAGCGCTTCAGCTCCGCCTCCACCTCGGCCTTCGCGTCGCGCCTGGGCAGCAGCGACTTGGCCACGCTCGCGAGGAACAGGCCCCCGGCGCGCAGCTTCTCGCGCAGGGTGACCTCCTTCAGGGCACGCGCCAGCGTCTGCTCGGCCGGGTCGTCCACGAGGGCCACGCGCGCGCCGACGGCCTGCCCCGCCTGCACCGCCGCCAGCATCTCGCCGCCGACGTCCGCCCCGTACATCCCCGCGACGTCCTTCTGGAACGCCGCCAAGCGCTTGTGAACGAACCCGGCGCCGCCTTCGGGCATCTTGCCGGTGCGCTGCCGCTCCAGCAGGGCGTTCAGCCGCCCGGGGTCCAGCTCCACGAACACGATGTCGGGCCGCAGGGCGTGGATGGCCTGCGCAATCGTCTCCTCGATGCGGAAGACGTGCCCGGCGCCAATCAGCGTCAACTGCGGTGCGGCCCCGGCGGCCGGAGCCGGGCCAGAAGGGGGAGTCCCAGGCGTTGCCGCTGCCGGAGGGGGGGCTCCAGGGACAGGCGCGGCGGGCACAGGTTCGCCCACGGGCGCGGGCCTTAAGCCGATTCCCCATACGGGGCGCGTGGCCCGGCCCAAGGTGCTCCTCAACTGCGCCTCCAGCCTCGACGGCAAGCTCGCCGCGCCGGACGGCCAGAGCCTGCCGCTCTCCGACGAGGCCGACTGGCGCCGCGTGCACCACCTGCGCGCCAGCAGCGACGCCATCCTGGTCGGCGTCGGCACCATCCTCAAGGACGACCCCAGCCTGAAGGTGAAGGAGGAGTTGGCGCCCATCTCCCCCACGCGCAAGCTGCTGCGCGTCGTCTTGGACGCCCGGGGACGCACCCCCCGCGCCGCCCGCGTGGTGGATGCCAGCGCGCCGACGCTCATCCTGCACGGCCCCGGCGTCCGCGCCACGTGGGCGCACGCGCAGCACGCGGAGGTCCCGCTCGACGAGCACGGCCACATCCGCCTGCCCGAGGCGATGGCGCTCCTGCACGCCCGCGGCGTGCGCTCGGTGCTGGTGGAGGGGGGCGCCCAGGTGCTGCGCGCGTTCCTCAACTCGGACCTGGTGGACCAGTGGACGCTCTACCAGGCGCCGGTGCTCGTCGGCGGGACCGGACCGAGCATCTTCGACGGCCGCCCGAGCATGATTGGCCGCCGCCTGCACGTCGAGAACGTCGAACCCCGCGGCAGGGGCGTCCTGTGGACCTTGCGGCCTTAGCCTAGAAACCCCTAGAACAATTATCTGGGTTTTTAGTCAAGAATTTAGATGCCATTTTGGGCGATTGAAGCGGCCGGAAACATTCGTCCGGCGCCGGGAGAATGCAGAGGTCAAATTCTGCCCGTCTCCTCCTGGATTTGGAGCAGCTATCCTTCCGTGTCCTCGCCACAGGTTTCGCCCTCCCCGGGGAAACCCGGAAAACCCGCGCGGCGGCATTCATAAAATTTTATGGTAATTCGCTCAACTAGCACGATTCCAATTTACTGTGAGATTGAATGTCCCCCTTACCCATTTGGGGGGACCATGGCACGAGGCGTCCAAGGCATCAATCCGCGGCTGGTGGACCAGCACATGCGCGTCGTTCTCCCGAAGAACGTGGCGGACGCATTGCACGTGAAGCAGGGCGACCACGTCGCCTTCGTCGTGGTGGGCGAAGAAGTCAAGCTGCGCAAGGTCAAGCTCAGCCTGGACTAGTCCACGACCATGGCGTCGGTGCGGCCGCCGCGCACCTCGCTGAAGACCTCGCGGCCGTCCAGCGCGTCAAGGTCGATCTGGCCGTTGCGGCCCAGCATCCGCCACACCGGCCGGAAGTGGATGCCCAGCGGGCGGAGGCGGACCTGGTCCGGCGTCGGCTCCACCTTGCGCCGCTCGGTGTACATGAGCGAGTTGTGGTGGTCGGGCACCCGCACCTCGACGCTGCGCACGTGCTTGCGGGTGACGTGCTGGCGCGCCAGCTCCAGGGCGCGGTCCTCGGGGATGCGCACCACGCGCTCGACGACGGGCAGGCCGTGGTTGGCCGCCAGGAGGGTGGGCGCGTCGGGGTTGGCGACGTCGGGGTCCACGTCCAGCAGCGTCTTGTCGCTGGCGTTGACCTGCACGCGGCCGTCGAGGGTGTCGTAGGCGAGCGAGCCCTCCTTGAGCTGGTCGCACTCGTAGTCGAAGAGGTGGACGGGCTGGAGCAGCAGCTCGACGCGCTCGATGCCAAACAGCTTGTCCTTGACCTTGCGGCGGGCGTCCTGCTCGGTGACGCGTACCGGCAGCAGCGGCCGGCTCGCCATCGGGCGGGGCGGCGGTGGCGGCGGAAGGGGAGCGACCGGCGTGGGAGGAGGAAGAGGGGGCGCGTATGCAGGCGCAGCAGGAGCGGGATGCAGGCTGCGGGTGGGCGGCGGCAGGTGGGCCGGTGGCGGGGCGGTGGCGGCTTCCGCGACGAGGGCGCCCAGGTCCAGGCCGGTGATATCCAACTGCGGCTCGGGCTCGTTGAAGGCCTGCGGCAGGAGGTCCGAGATGGATTCCGCCACGGCGGGGCCGCGCACGGCGCGGGTGGCCTCCAGCGGCAGGTCCGGCAGGTCGTGGCCGAGGGCTTCGCAGAGTTCGGTCTCGCCCAGGAGGCGGACAAGCTGGTCGCGGCTCCACAGGGCGACGAGGCCTTGCCCTGCGGCTGCGGCGCCGGCCTCAACGGGGCCGAGGTGGACGAGGACGCCCACGGCGGCGCCGGTGTCGGCAACGGTGTCGGCGAAGGCGGCGACGCGCTCGGCGGTGAGGGGGGTCGGCTCGAGGTGGCCGGTAACGAGGATGGCGGACTCGCGCTCGGCCAGCAAAGGCACGGTGTAGATGGCGCCGCTGCGCCCCTCCAGGTCGGTGTCCAGGCTGACGGTGTGGCCGTGGCGGCCCAGCAAGTGCTCCAGCAGGTGGACGACCGTCCCCATGTGCATCCCGGCCGTGGACCCGCTCGACAGGAAATAGACCCTTCGAGTGGTGTGCGCGACGCTGCCCAAAACCGGAAGAGGCCCGGCCCGCTGGGCTGGGCGTGGACGCGGCGTCGGCGGTGCGGCTCCTGCTGGGTGCGCAGCCCGCTGTCTTGCCGTCCGCCGTCTTCGTCCCCTTGGCCGCAGCCGAGCCCGGCCCGGTCGCCGCGGTCGATGGCAGCCACGCGGTCCTGGTCGACAACGGCTCCGTCTGGGTGGTCGCCACCCGCGCGGCCGCCGTCACCTGGCCCGGCCCGTCGCTGGCGGCCGAGCCGGAGATTCACGCCGCAAAAGCCCAGGAGGCGCAGGACGGCATCTCGGCGGCCTACCTCGCGCACGGCCTCGACCCGCCCCGCGCCGCGACGGCGACCGCCTGGGCCGAGGCGTGGCGGGCGCTGCGGGAGTTCGAGGCAGCCCAGTCCGCCATCGCCAGCGCCCCGCCCGCCGGCATCGTCCTGCTGGACGGCGCCCTCGTCGGCCTTCCCCCCGGCGCGCAGCAGATGGCCGACTGCCTCCAGAAGCTGGCGACCGGGCACGGCGTGCGCCTCATGGCGGTGGCCAAGCGCAGCGCCCTGGAGCGCGACGGCGTGCCGCTCGTGCCCCACCTCCACGGCGTCGGGCCCGCCGGGCCGTGGCGCGCCGAGGTCGAGCCGGGCGTCCACGTTGCCAAGCTGCATCCGCTCGCCCCGCACGCCTTCCGCGTCGATGCGGGGGAGCCGGACTGGGTTGCGGCGCTCGTGCCCCTCAGCCGTGACGCGGTGTATGTCGGCTATCCCTATCCCTTGGCCGTGGCACACAACCGCGTGGCGTTGACGGCCGGGACCGTGGCCGAGCTCAGGATGCGGCTGGCGCAGGCGGCCCGCTCGGAAGGAGGCGCGGCCGGGGCGCGGCTGCTGGCGGACTTCCACGCCACCCTGGACCGCAACGTGCCGGGCTAGGAGACGGTCGCGGGGACGTCCACGGGCGGCGCCGGGCCCAGGTACTCGAACACGACGAGGCCCTTGCCGGTGTCGGAGCCGATGACATGGGTCCGGTCGGCCCACCAGGCGTCGAACGCGCTGCCGCCGCCGAGCCCCGCGAGAGGACCGGGCAGGCCCGCGCCGCCGCCGGGCTGCACGAGGGCATAGGCCACGGTGCGCGGGCGCAGCAGGTTGGCGTGGTCGTGGATGTCGTACACCCAGAAGCCCGCCGAGTAGCTCGCCATCGCGACGCGGCCCTCGCGCAGGTCGAAGTAGTGGGGTCCGCGCCCGCCGCCGGCGCTCGTGGCGTTGCCGGGAATCTTCCAGTTGCTCAGGAAGACCGGGTGGGTCGGGTCGCTGATATCGATGTGCGACATGTAGCCCGTCGTGGGCTGGGCGCCAATCTCGGGCTCCGTCACGAGGATGACCTTGCCGTCGATGAGGCCCTCGGACTGGCGCGCCATGTGGATTTCGCGGGTGGGGGCGGCGCCGAAGTCGATGGCCTGCCCGACGCGGACGGGGTTGGAGGGGATGGTGACGTCGAGGATGACGACGCCCAGGTTCCAGTACGAGATGTAGGCGTAGGTGCGGTGCGTCAGCGGGTGGACGGAGACCGTGACGTCGTGCGGGAACTCCTCGTCGCGGTTGACGGGCGAGAGCTGGCCCGCGTTGGGGTCCGTGTAGGTGTAGAGCTCCTTCAGCGTCGCGACGCCGGGGGCGGTGGTGGTGTCCAGCTCGTAGATGATCTCGCGCTGCTGCATCGGGACGTTCACGTTGGCGCGCACGTAGGCGTACGAGTAGGCGCTCGCGAAGAGGATGTGGCGGTGGACGCCGTCAGGCCCCGTGATGTTGGCGTAGGTGATGCTGTGCGGGCCGTCCGGGGTCACGGGCTGGAAGCCTGCCCAGCGCGGGTTGGCCTTGTCGGAGATGTCGATGATGCTGATGCCGTGCATCAGGACGCTGCCCGGGTTCGGGCTGGTGCCAGGGGTCTCGCCCGAGGTCGGGAAACGCTGCGTCTCCCAGAACGCCCACTTGCCGTCGTCGCTGACCTCGACGTCCGCCTCGAAGCCCGCCTCGAGGTTGAGGTAGCCGACCTGCTTGGGGTGCGCAAGGTCGTGCACGTCGAAGATGACGAGGCCCTGGTCGGGACCGGTGCGGCACAGGTAGGCGTAGCCGCCCTTCACCGCGGTCTCGACGTAGCCCTCCGTCGGCTGCGGCGTGCGCCCCTCGGTGCCGGAGAGCGTGGCCAGCCGCGCGAGGTTGATCTGGTCCGGCACGCCGGGGACGTTGCCATCCTCGCCGATGGGGGCGCCAATCCTGGCCTCCAGGCCATCGTAGAGCGCGCCCTCCAGCGAGAGCGCCTGCCCCGCCTGCTTGGCCAGGTCGGCGGACTGGCTGAGGCAGCCGGCCAGGAGGGGCACGGCGACCAGGAGGGCGGCGAGCTTGTGCATGGCGCTCCAGACCTGCGGGGGGAGATGGAGGTTGCGGGCACCCCTGCGCCTACGTTCAAGACCCACCCCCCGGTCCGCCCAGCGTGGACGCCGTCGTGGCCCGGGACCTGCGCAAGAGCTTCGGCGACCTGCACGCGGTCAACGGCGTGACGCTCGCCATCCCCACCGGCACCTGCTTCGGCCTGCTCGGCCCCAACGGGGCTGGTAAGACGACGACCATCCGCATGATGCAGGCGCAGAGCACGCCCACCGGCGGCAGCCTCGAGGTGCTGGGCATGGACACGACGAAGCAGGCGCGCAAGGTCAAGGCGCGCGTGGGCGTGGTGCCGCAGGAGAACAACCTCGACCCCGACTTCACCGTCCACAAGAACCTCACCGTGTACGCGCGCTTCTTCCGCATCCCAGCCAAGGAGGCGACCGCCCGCGCCGACCGCCTGCTGGAGTTCGTGCAGCTCGCCGACAAGCGGGACGCCCTCATCCCAACCCTGTCCGGCGGCATGAAGCGGCGCCTCACCGTCGCGCGCGCCCTCGTCAACGACCCGGACATGCTCATCCTGGACGAGCCCACCACCGGCCTCGACCCGCAGGCGCGCCACACCATCTGGGAGAAAATCAGGAGCCTCCGTCGGCAGGGCAAGACCATCCTCCTGACCACGCACTACATGGACGAGGCCGAGCAGCTCTGCGACACCCTCGTCGTCATGGACCAGGGCCGCATCCTGGAGCAGGGCGCCCCCAAGGAGCTCATCCAGAAGCACACCCAAGGCGAGGCCGTCGAGTTCGTCGCCGGCTGGAGCGAGGACGGCGCCCCCGTCGCCCGCTGCGCCGACGCCCTCAAGGCCGCCGGCATCCCGTTCGAGCGCCTGCCCGACCGCGTCGTCGGCTACGGCGACAAGGCGGTGGCCGCCATCCCCGACCTGCAGGCGCGGCTCGGCGTCAAGGAGGTCATCCGGCGGCGCGCGACCCTGGAGGACGTGTTCCTCCGCCTCACCGGGAGGGCGCTGCGTGACTGACGGCCGCCAGACCCCGGGTTGCGCGGATGGGCGACGACAGGGTTTCCACGGAATCCGTGCCATCCGCGGTTTGGTCGGGGGCGCCTAGATGGCCGAATGGCCCGCGCCCGTGCAGGGCAACACGAAGGCTCCGGTCGCGCCGTTGGACATCGACCTCCGTGGCGCCTGGTCGATGGTGAAGCGCAACCGCGACGTCTACCTCAAGACCTGGAAGACCAACTTCATCCCTCCCCTGGTCGAGCCGCTGCTCTACCTGCTCTCCATCGGCATCGGCGTCGGCGCGCTCATCAGCGGCATCGACGACGGCGCCGGCCACCGCATCAGCTACCGCCAGTTCGTGGCGGGCGGCATCATCGCCATCACCATGATGCAGGTCAGCTTCGGCGAGACCACCTACAACTCGTTCATCCGGATGTGGTTCCAGAAGACCTGGGAGGCCATCACCGCCACGCCGATGACGCTCGACGACATCCTGGTCGGGGAGCTGGTGTGGGCCGCCATCAAGGGCGCCATCAACGCCTTCCTGATGGCCGTCGTCGTCGCCGCCTTCGGCCTGCTGCCGTGGGCGATGCTGCCGCTCATCATCCCGGTCGCCCTCCTGGTCGGGATGGGGTTCGCCGGCATCGGCCTGTGCTGGAGCGCCCTCGTCAAGGGCATCGACGGCTTCTCGTTCGCGATGTACCTCTTCATGACACCGATGATGCTGTTCGCCGGGACTTTCTTCCCGCTGACACAACTCCCGGCCGGCGCCCAACTGGTGGCAAAGCTGCTGCCCCTCACCAACGCGGTGCTCATCGTGCGGCCGCTGACCCTGGGGCTGCCGCTTGAGGTGCCGCTGCTGCCCATCCTGTACCTCGTCGTGGCGGCCATCGTGTTCCCGATGCTGGCAATCCACCTGATGAAGCGCAAGTTGGCCGCGTAGCGA
>JAXDQP010000022.1:0-26602 GCA_034667745.1 Thermoplasmata archaeon | reverse complement strand
CGTCCTCCAGTTGCACCAACCCCCCGTCCACGGCACATTGGCCCCACGTTCCTTCCTGCACGGACGGGAACTTTGTGCTTCGCGTCGTCCTCCCACAGAACCCCGAGGATGCGCCCGATGGCGGTTGCCACCTGGACGACTTTCAGACCGCGCTTGGCGAGTTGGAGTCGCAGGTCGTGCAGAACCAAGGAAGCCAGACGGCTGGAGACCCGAAGTTCACGGTCTATTGCTATGTCAAGAGCAGTTCGTATGGGTGGGATGCCTGCTTGGATCCGTCGAGCGGGGCCATCGATTGCACCGCTGACGCAAGCACCTTGCTCGCTCGCCTGGAATGGCACGTCAACAACCGTATGTTCTACGTGAATGGCAACGGGACCAACCATTGGGCTGTTGACAATCCAGAGGACATGGTAACGACCTATGACTACTACGCGAGCAATTGGGGTATCGCGCAGCAGGAGCCAAGTCCATCGCAGATTTCGCTTCTTGCGGAATACTCGCATGGCGGTTTCGGTGCGCCGCACAGTTCGGTGTGGGTCGTGCATGAACTCGGGCACAACTTCGGTGCCAACCATGTCCCCAACGATTCGTGGGACAAATTCATCTGCGGCAGCTATGGGTCGGGCAGTTACACGCCTTCCGTGATGAACTACTGCTATGCCGGAGCGTATGGCGTCTACACGTTCGACGCCGACAACCTCGTCACGGTGAACAATCGCGTCTACGGCCGGTGAGCCCTGGTCCTTTCCCTCCTCTCCCCTTCCCCAAAACAAGGGTCCTATGTCCAATAAACCCTCAATCCTCACGCTGGCCCTCCCTTTTCTTCTGCTGGCCGCTTCGGTGGCAGGCTGCGTGCAACAGCAGGTCTCGGCTACCGGGGCGAAGGGGAGCGCCCTACATGGGTGGCCTGCCGCCGCTGCTGCGGCCGAAAAATGGCAGAGGAACGCCACCCTCATCCTCCTTGGCGGTGTCGAAACGGAACGCCCCCTCGAACTACTCAGGGGGGGGCCAGATTGGGGCATCGACCTGCTCCATCAACCCGATTCCAACCTTGCCGACGGCTTGGCTCCGGCATGGCTCTACACTTTCGAAGGCCACAACGCGACGCTCTACGTTGTTGTGGACGCCGGAGGCAACGTCACAAGCTCCGAGTTGCCCGCCTCTGCTCGTCTCAATCCGGAGTGGTGGCCCTTTGCGGCCGCTGGCGACCGCCCGCTCCGTCAGCCCCTCATGGACTCGAATGAGATTGCGAGCATACTAGCCGCGCAGGATGCGACCTGGAAGAAGTTGCAGGGAAAAACGGGAACGCAGGTTTTCTTCACCCTCTCAGCTTCGCCTCAACCCTACTGGATAGTTGGAGCCGTGAACAAGAACCTCCGCCTGCGCTCGGTAAATGCCTTGGATGCCGTCAGCGGCAAAATCCTGGACCCAAGCCGCTTCCCCCAACTTCAGGGCGGACCATGAAGAGCACCCTTAAGTCACAGACGCGCAGGTTTCACACGGGGAACTCGAGAACCGCCGCCATCGCCTTTCTTTCGGTGAGCATCCTGCTTACAGTAGGGTGCTTCGGACAAGTCCACTTCAACAGAATCAACATCAACAACCTGACTCCTGAGAAAAAGTCAATCCATGTTGCAATTCTGGACGGCACAAAGACGTGGTTCAACGCGACGGTTCAGGTCAATGGTGGCGGTGGCGGCGAAACCGTCCCATTTTCCCTGCCAAATGGCAACTATGTTGTCCGGGCGACGTCTGGCAGTCTCCAGAAGGAGGAAACTGTCACCGTCCGGGAAGGAGTGGCGGGCATCACCGTCACCGTGACCGAAACGACGATTCAGGTTGGAGCGACCATTTTGGGTTAGCATCGCGGTCCATGAGAATGAGCCCCAAAATGGCTAGTGCCAAAATAGCAGAACGCCTAAATGGTTGGCCGACCACTCTCAAGTGAATGCCGAACATGTCTGGCTGGGGCGTGGCCCTGCTCACCACGATTGCCCTCTTTGCCTCCACGGCGAAGGCCGGCACCGAGGCGGCGCCGGAAGTCACTGACGCTACGGGCGATGGACACTTGGATTGCACTACCGGCTTGCCGACTGACGCCCTGCCTGCCTGCGCCACTATTCCAAGTCAAGACTCGATCGACATCGCCAAGCTTTGGATTGTGGACGTTTCCCCCACGGCCTTCGAGGTCCATTTGGCCCTCACGGGCGCCCCGAATTTCGGCGCTGGCGTGGGGACGGACACGCCGCTGGGCTGCGCCCAAGTCGCCGGGACCATCCAGTATTATGCCCTGTTCAACGCGCTGAATCCCGCGGGAGTCGCGCTCGTCACCACGGACCCCGGCAGCAAGAATCCTCAGGAGAGTGCCTATGTCGTCGCCTCCCTAAACTGCGACACCGCCACCAAGCAACTGGAACCTGACTTCTCATGGGGCGCCCTGGAGACGGACACCACGTCGGGCTCGAACTTCAACAACGAGGGCTCGGTGGCGGGCGCCGTCGTCGGCAACTCCATCGTCTGGACGGTGCCCCGCAACATTGCGACCGTCGCCCTTCCCGAAGGCGCCGCCGCCAACGGCTACTCCCTGGGTGGCCTGTACGCCCAATCCGGCGTGACCCCGCGGGTCGTGGCGGGTCTCGTCTTCAGTGCCGACCGCGCCCCCGACACCGGTTTCGGATCCTCCTTCGTCTTCGGCTCTGCCGCTTCCGCCGCCAAGCCCATCTACAGCGACCTCACGACTGCGGCCTTCACGCTGGCCGCCAAGAACCCGGCGCCCACCAACCAGACCTACGTCTACAACTGGACCAACGCGCAGGCGGACGTCGACGTCACGTTCGGCGCCGCCGCCCGCGCCGGCACCGCGCACGTCGTGGTGAAGGACTCCAGCAACACGACGGTGCTGGACAAGACCTTCCCGCCGGCGGCCAACGGCTCCTTCGAGCTGCCCAGCGCCAAGACAGGCAAGTGGCAGGTCACCGTCACCTACGCCGGCTTCACCGGCGACGTGATGCTCTCCATCGCCAAGCACCAGTCCACCTCGACGGCCACGCCGACGCCGACGCACACGACCGGCCCGGCGCCGACGCAGACCACGACGGCGGCCGGCACCTCGACCTCGAGCGCGGCCCCCACGGGCGCCCCCTCCGCCACCACGACGACGAAGGGAACCCCGGGCGTCGGGCTGCTGCTCCTGCTGGCGGCCCTCGGCGCGGGCGTGGCCATCCGGCGCCGGCTCTGAGGCCGCCGCGCCCCCTGAACGTTTGTCCCCCTTCCCCCACGGTTTTCCCTCTTTCATCCCCTTCCTGGCACTGTTTTCCTTCCTGTTGGGCGTTATTTTGTTCCCACTTGGGCCAGTTGCATCGTCAAAACAACGATTAATCTACGGATTTTAAGTAGTGGGCAATTTGGTCTTGCCTCACCATGAGGCCCATTCTCCTGCTCGCCTGCCTTGCGATTCTCCTCTCCCCGCTCGCCACCGGCGGCACGCTCAAGGACCCCGAAATCACCGACCCGAAGGACGACGGCGGCACGCCCCAACTCGACATCCGCTCCGTGTGGGTGGACGCCAGCGACGCCCAGTCCCTCGCCTTCCACGTGAACCTCACCGCCGCGCCCCCCGCGCCGCCGCCCCCCCAGGCCGTCACCGACACCTGCGCCGTCCCGGCCGACGCCTGCGTCTTCACCGCCCTCACCTACACGCTCTCCTTCCGCGTCCTCAACCCCGACGGCGTCCCGACGCCGGGCTTCGGCGACTACAACCGCACCTACGTCGCCTACCGCGCCGGCCCCTCGACGGGCCGCGTCGCCGCCCCGATGGGCTACGCCGACGCGCAGGGCGCCCTCACCCTCGACGGCACCGCCGCCGCCGTCTCCGTCCAAGGCACCGAGCTGGTGCTGCGCCTGCCTCGCACCAGCCCCTTCGTCAACCTGCCCACGGGCGCGACGCCGGGCGCCTACAGCATCACTGAGCTGCGGGCGACCAGCGCGCCGGAGTTCTGCTTCCCCACCCAAAGCGTCCCCACGCAGGGCTCCTACGCCTGCGCGCCCCTGAGCAAGCCCGTCCAGACCGGCAACCAAGTCCCCGTCGGCACCAACAGCCACTGGGACACCGCGCCCGACAACGGCTTCGGCCGGGCCTTCACGTTCCCGTCGCCGCCGGCGCCCACGCCCGTGATGACCTCGGCGACGACGACGCAGGCCCCGCCCACCACGCCGCCCGCCAACCCGCCGGCGCCGACGCACGGCCCCACCCCGACGCAGCAGCCGCAGCCGCGCCCGACCGGCACCGTCACCGCCACGCCGCTCCCCCTCACGGTGACGAGCGCCAGCCCCACGCCGGCCCCCGCCGGCACGCCGACGAGCGACTCCAAGAAGAGCCCCGCCCCCGGCGCCCTGCTGGCGCTGGCCGCCGTCGCGGGCCTCCTGCTGGTGCGCCGCCGCCTCAACGCGTGAAGGCGCGCACCGTCAGCCGCTCGAAGAAGTGCGCCTCCTCCAGCAGCACCGCGCAGCGGTAGCCAGCCGCCGCCATCGCGGACTCCAGCGGCGCGGGGTCGCTCAGGGTGGAGTGCACCACCAGGACCGTGGCGGGGAGCGGGCGCAGCGCGGCGACCTGCGCGGCGAAGCGCAGCACCGTCGCGTTGCCGTCCGGCCCGCCGTCGAAGGCGAGGTTGAGCGGGCCGGGGACGTACTCGGCCGGCGTCGTCGGGAGGTAGGGCGGGTTGAAGGCCACCACGTCGAACGGTCCCGCCACGCCGCCCAGCAGGTCGGTCTGGATGGCGTGCACCTTGAGGCGGTTCTCGCGCGCGTTGTGCCGCAGCAGCTCGACGGCGTGCGGGTTGAGGTCGGTGGCGGTCGCGGCGGCCCCGGCGCGCGCGGCCACCAGGCTCACGAGGCCCGCGCCGCAGCCCACCTCAAGGAACGACTGCCCGGGCCGCAGCGTCGCGTGCACGGCGCGCGCCAGCAGGAACGTGTCCTCGGCTGGGCGGTACACGTCCTCGTGCAGCGCGAGGAAGTAGCGGTGGCCGTCCGGGCCGCTCCACTCCATCAGGGCTCCCGCAGCCGGCGCGCCAGCTCGGCGAAGACCGCGGGCTCCACCTGCTCGGGGCGCTCCGTCGCGAGCCCCATCTCCTCCAGCACGGTGCCGGCCTTCGCCACCGGCACGCCGAGCCCGGCCACGGCGGCGGGGACGGTGTTGCGCAGCTGCTTGCGGCGCTGCTGGAAGCTGCCGTCCACCACGGCGCGCCACGCGGCCTCGTCCGCGACCTCGAACGGCGGCGCGGGGTGCGGCCGCAGCGCGAGGACGATGGAGTCCACCTTCGGCGGCGGGTCGAAGCAGCCGGGCGCGACGTCGCGCACCTTCTCCGCGTGGACCCAGCGCGCCGCGTGCACCGACAGCCTCCCGTAGGCGTCGTCGCCGGCGCGGGCCAGCAGCCGCTCGCCGAACTCGCGCTGGTACATCAGCACCGCCCGCTCCCAGCGCGTCGCGGGGTCGCGCAGCAACTCCAGGAACGCGACCGTGATGGGGCCGGAGATGAGGTAGGGCAGGTTCGCGACGATGCGGTCGAACCTGCCAAGGGCGGCAAGGTCCACCTGCACGGCGTCGCCCTCGATGACCTTGACGTTGGGCCAGCGGCCCTGCAGCGGCGCGGCGAAGCGCGGGTCCGCCTCGATGGCCACGACCTCGCCCGAGGGACCGACCGCCTGCGCCAACACCTCCGTCAGGTTGCCGGGGCCGGGGCCGACCTCCAGCACGCGCTGGCCGGGGGCCAACTGCGCGGCGGCCACCACGTCGGAGAGGACCTTCAGGTCGCGCAGGAAGTGCTGCCCAAGGTCCTTGCGCTGCCGCGCGAACGGCGCCGACGACGGGTTGCGGAACCCCGGCTCGTCCGTGCCGCCGCTCTGGGGGTGCGGGCGGCCGCGGCGGAACGGGTCGGGCGCTTGGACCACTGGCTCACGCAGGAGGGATGCTCATTTCACCGGACCGGTCGGCGCGGGCTAGTTGCGCCGGGGGCCGCGCCACTCGTCGCGCTCCTGGGCGGGGGGGCGCACGAAGATGTGGTACTTCTCGGTGGGGTCCTGCAGCTCGTGCAGGATGCGGCCGACGACGACCTTCATCGGGTTCGCGACCTTGCCGCGCTGCTCCAGGTCCTCCAGGCTCGCGAAGGGCTTCTTGCGCTCCTGAACGAGGTGCTCGACCGACTTCTTGCCGATGCCGGGCAGCAGCTCCAGCGCGTGGTAGCGCACCGAGATGCTGGGGGCGTCGTTGAAGAACTTGAGGAACCGGTTGGGGTCCGAGCGCACGATGTCCTCGATGACGTACGGCAACTCGCCGTGCGCCGCCGGGGTCAACTCGTGGTACATGATGCGGCCCCTGATTTTCTGCACGAGGCTGCGCTGCTCCACGTCCTTGCCCACGTAGGCGCGGTCGCCAATGGTGAAGCTCGCGCCCGGCTTGGGCACCAGCTCGAACAGCGTGAACTGCTGCTCCCCGAGGCCCATGAGCGTCGGCTCGCGGCGCGCCGGCGGCGAGTCGGGACGGCCCTGGGGCAGGAAGTCGAGGATGTGGACGTAGTCTTCCATGGGGCACCCGCCTAGGCGGTGTAGTTGGCGTCCACGATGGCGATGACGCGCTCGATGTCCGCGTCCGACAGCTCGTGGCGGGACTTCTGGAACAGGGCGCGCACGTCGTCGGGGTGCTGCGGCAGCAGGTCCGCCACGCGCACCGCAAACTTCTCCTCGAGGTCCGGGAACGCCTTCTGGACCTCGCCGACGACCTTCTTGGCCGTCTTGGCGTCCACGCGGGCGAAGCGCTTGGCGTGCTCGAGCGCGATCTTCTGCTCGTAGGTCAGCTCCTCGCGGTCCTTCTGCGCCTTCTCCAGCATCGCCTTGACCTCGGCCAAGGGCACCAGGCGGCCCTGCTCGGCGGCCTCCTCGAGGATGACGTCGACGTCGCTCATGCCACGCACCTACTCGAGGGCCAGCAGGTGCTCGGCGCGCACGACCAGGGTCTTGGCCATGTTGCCGTGCATCACGTCGATGACGAAGGCGATGCCCTGCTTCGACGCGACGGTGCCGGTGAGGCCCTGGAAGCGCTTGTGGGTCATGCCCTTGTGCTGGCTGGGCTCCATCTTGATGGCCACGCGGCTGCCGACGGGGAACTCGGCCAGGATGCGGTTGGGCGGCAGGACGCCGCGCTTGCGCGGGTCCTTCAGGAGCAGGTGGCGGGTCTTGGAGCGGAGTCCCTTGGAGCGGACGGGCATGGAGTGACCTCGGTTTCCAGCGGCGCCCTGGGTGGGGCACCACGGGTGGGTAAGGCGGCCAGGACCGGTCCCTGCTTATAGGGATTTGGGCCAAAAACGCGCCGCGCAGGGGCCCCAGCCGCAACCCCGTCGGGCGTTTGCCTCCAGGAGGGCCGTTCGGCTCAGCCTGCTGGACCCTGCCCGAACTCTGCCGCGTCCAGGACCAGGAAGGTGCTGCTGGCCCGCGCCACGAGCTTCCCGGCCGCATCGGTGACGTCCGCCTCCATCACGATGGTGCGGCGGCCCTTGCGGACCACCCGCGCCGTCGCGGTCAGGCGCCCTTCCGTCGTCGGCCGCAGGAAGCGGATTTGCAGGTCCGTGTTCGTGCTGGTCCTGCCGGGCCCGAGCAGGCCACAGACCGTCATGCCCATCGCGGAGTCCGCGAGGCCCATCAGGACGCCGCCGTGCAGGACGCCGCTGGGGTTGGCCATCTGGTTTGGGGAGACGGCCGTCTCCATGACGGCGCCCTCGGGGCTCCAGGACGTGAGGCGGAAACCCATATGGCGGTCGTAGTGCGGCAGCGGCTTCTCCCCGCGCGCCATGGCCGCGATGTCCTGCCCGATGTCCACGCTGCGGCAAGGAAGTGCCGCTTCAAGGCTCCCCTACCCAACCACGAATTCCACGAAGCGCACGGAACCACCAACCCCTGTCGCGGTTCGTGCAATTCGTGGTTCCGCCGTTTAGGCGGGAGGCGCAGCGACCTTGGGCCGGTCGTCGAGGATGGCGACCACGTCGAGGAACTCGACCTTCGTCGGCACGCCCAGCCGCTCGGACAGGGAGGGCGTGGTGCGGCCCTCGTCCCCGTTCACCATCTCCTTGATGTAGGTCCCGGACTCGGCGCGCACCCGGATGGAGAAGCGCTGGCCGGGCGACGCCGGCATCTCCTCGACCGTCACCGCGTGCAGGGTGCGGCGGCGCACCAGGTCGGCGCGGCGGTGGCTGACCCGCTCGGGCGTGCGCTGCTCCAGGACGACGCCTTGCAGCGAGGCACAGGCGGCCTCCACGGCGGCGCGCTCCAGCGGCGCCTCGGTGAGGCAGTGCGCGAGGTACTCCTTTTCGTACTCGCCCTCCTTGATTTCCGCCACCTCCTCCTTGCGCGCGATGCGCAGGCCGCGCACGGCCACGCCGGTGCGGTCCGTGTGCGCGTTGATGCGGCTCTCCAGCTCCCCGAGGTCGGCGACGCGGCGGCGGGGGTCGCGCAGCTCCAGGATGAAGGGTCGGCCCGTGCCCAGCATCAGGGCGTCGATGTCCTCGCGGCCGGCGCCGTGGAACGAGTGCCCCACCGCGCCGAACAGCGGCTCCGCCGGCTCCCCGATGGCGTCCTCGACCGACTCCGCGTAGGTGACGCCGGTGTCGTTGCACCTCCAGCAGCCCTTCCCCGTGCAGTCGCGGCAGGGCCAATGCGTCTGCGGGATGTCGCGGCGGAGCTTGTTGTAGCGGCCCTTCACGAACGCGGCGTTCGCCTCGGCGTGGCAGGACCAGTAGCGCGTGTCCACCTCAAGCACTAGGTCCGGCGTGCCCTCGGGGTCGGTGCGCGCGGCGGTCTTCGCGGCGATGGCGGCGGCCAGCCAGCGGTTCGCCTCGGTGCGGATGTTCTCGCCCGCCTTCTCCTGCCCCATCGCCTTGGAAATCTCCTTCTCCAGCCCTTCGCAGGGGCCGGGGAACTTGGTGCCGACCTGGAACGTCGCGAACTCGTAGCGCGCGGCGGCCTCCAGCGCGCAGGCCAGCCACTTGTCGGCGTCGGCGAACGCGCCCTCACAGACGGGGCACTGCGCCTCCGGCACCTCGGGCCAGGTGCGCGCCTTCGCGGCGGCTTCGCGCTGCGGCACCGCGCCGGCGGCCCCGATGAGGCGGCGGCCGAGGCAGCGGTCGCACAGGACCCGCGACGCCTCGACCAGCGTAGACTCCACGGGGCAGCCCAGGAGGCGGCCCGGAAGAGACTTTGCGTTCTGCGGGACAGAAACTCGCCGCTTATACAACCCCGCCCCGCTTGTGCCGCATCGATGGCAACCGAGCCCGCCGCCATGACCCCGCAGGAAGCTCTCGCCGCCCTCGCCGCCGTCAAGGGCTACCGTGAAACCTAGCGCCGGACCGTGTCCGGGTCGATGCCGGCTTCCTTGAGCAGCTTGGCGACGAGTCGGGGCTTCAGGTCTTTGCCGTGGCGAGGAACGACGGTTGAGCGGCCGTCCGGATGCGCGTAGAAAATGTGGCTTCCAATCTGCCTCTTCGGATGGAACCCCTGCTCCTGCAGGAAGCGGTGAACCTCGCGGTAGGACATGGGCGGGACCTTGGGCACCATGCCGTCACCCTTCGACACTGACCTTCTCGATGGTGACGGAACCGGTCGGCAGGCCCTTCACCGAAAGGTAGAGCTCGATGGCCTCCCGAATGTTGGCGAGCGCCTCTTCGCGGGTGTCGCCTTGGGTGTGGCAGCCGGGAAGCTGCGGGACATCGGCGACAAAGCCGTCCTCGTCCTGCTCCAGCACGACCAGGAAGTCCATGGCGTGCGCATGGGGTGGTGGAATCTTAACACCTCGGACAGGTGAGGTTGGACCCGTTCTTGGCCAGCGTGGCTCACAGGTTGGCGTAGGCCGGGACCAGGGGCCCAAGCTCCAGCATGAGTTGCCACTCGGCGCGGCAGGCGCACTGCACCTGGTCGAGGCATTGCCGCAGGTACTTCTTGTCCTGCGTCGCCTTGTATTTCTTGAGGTAGCCCGCGACGGTCTCGTCGCACTTGCCGCAGTTGTGGGCGCCGCGGTCGTGGCCGGCGGCGATGACGTCGCTCTTGAGCATGCCCGTGAAGCCGGCGGCCTCGGCGGCGGCGCGGCCGTCGTACATGGACTGGACGATGGTCCACAGCCAGGGGGGCCTGTAGCTGCCGCGCTTGTAGAGCGCGTCGACGACGGTGTTGCCCTGCACGTTGGTGGGGTTGAGGCTGACCATGTTGGCGTTGGGCGCGGCCGCGATGATGGTGCGCGTCGCGTCCACGAGCGCGTCCGACTCCTTGAGGAACGGCGGCTTGCACATCAGGTAGGCCTTCACCGACACGTCGTGGCGGCGGCAGGCGGCCGCTGCCGTGGCGAAGGTGTGGAAGCCGTGGCCCTTGTTGACGGAGTCGCGCAGCACGAGGTCGTTGCAGGACTCAACGCCGATGCCAATCTCCAGCTTCTGCGCGAGGCCCGCGAGCGCGGCGAGGTTCTCGTCGGTGACGAAGCCGGGCAGGCTCTCGAACGCGACCTTCTTCGGCCCCTTGCCGATGAGCGACAGGATGGACTTCTGCGCGCCGGGCATGACCTCGAAACGGTCGAGGAACGAGCCCGAGGTGTAGATCTTCACCAGCTCCTCGCCGGCGTAGCGCTTCCAGGCGCGCTCGAACTGCGCGACCAGCTGCTCCTCCGTGACCTTGCTCCAGGCGGAGTCGTTGGCGTAGCCGCACATCGTGCAGCCGCCGGCCAGCGCCCAGGTGCAGCCGCGCGTCTTGAGGATGACGACGAACGCCTTGCAGGGGCGGCTGTCGATGACGTCCTCCTCGCTCCAGCACTTGATGTACTCGGTGAGGTCGCCGGGGTCCCAGCGCATCGCGATCTTCTGGCGGATGGCGCGCGCCTCGGCGTTGAGCTCCTTGTTGACCACGTCGTAGTCGACGACCTTCAGCGCGGAGGTCTCGACGCTGAGTTCGCTCACGCCAGCACCTCCGGGGCGGGGGCGGGCGCGGGGGCCGGTTTTGCCTCGGCGTGGTGGCGCAGCGTCACCGCGATGCCGCGCCGCAGGTGGGTCATCTCGTCGGCCGACATCTGGGCCGTGCCGGAGCCGCGCACCTCGTCGCCGCACAGCACGACGACCTCGTCGCCCACCCGGATGTCGGGGTCCGCGGAGGTGACGCCGACGGCGAACAGGCTGCTGGTCTTGCGCATCGGGAAGTCCTGGATGAAGACCCGCTTGGTCTTGTGCGCCGCGAGAATCCTCGCGCCCTCCAACGTCAGCGACAGCACGCCGCGGTCCGGCGTCGTCATGCCAATCTGCGTGCCGTTGCGCTCCAGCTTGAGGAAGGGCATGCGGCCGACCGTGGTGGCGCCGTCCGTCATCGCGGCGGCGACCTCGGGGCCGAACTGGAACGAGGCGAGCCCGCGCAGGTCCTCCAGCTTGCGCGGCTTGCCGGCGGCCCAGGTATCCACGGGACCGAGCAGGCCCTTGAGGCGGGCGAGCTCGTCGGCGAGGCGCTTGAGGTCCTCCTGGCTCGTCGGGTGGTGCAGGCAGGTGTGCCGCGTGTTCTCCGGAAGCAGGTGGCGCAGGACGTCGAACGTCGCCTGCCCCATGTGGACGACGACGTGGTCGTACTCCTTCTTGCTCAGCAGCGCGGAGACCTGCTCCTTGACGATGGCTTCCTCGTCGCGCAGCCAATGGCCAGTGACGGGGATGTCGTACTGGTTCGCGGGGTAGGCCTCCTCCAGGTCGCGCGGCACGAGGCCCAGCGGCGAGGTCACCATCGCCTCGTGCAGCAGCGGCCGGATGCCCGACTCGTCGAGGACGCGGCCGAAGGCGCGGTGGCTGCGGCTGATTTTGTAGGGCTTCTTCTGGCTGCACGGCAGCAGGACCAGGACCTTGGCCGAGCGCGGCGGCTCGTAGGCGTCGCGGACGCGGCGGCGGAACGCCTCGACCTCCGGCATCAAGAGAGCCTCCGCCGTCATCGCGGGCAGCGGAACGGCGCGGAAGCGCGGCGTGGCGGCCTCCAGGTAATGGTGCTCGCGGTCCATGCGGCGCAGCAGCTCGACGCTCGCGGCCTTGGTGTAGATGCGGCGCTCCACGAGGGCCCGCAACGTGCCCTGCGCGATGGCGTGGCGGACGAGTTCCAACTCTTGCCGCGCGGCCTCCAGGTTGTGCGCGACGAGGCGTGCGGTGTCCCACGGCGCCGACTCGCCGGCGAGGATGCGGGCGGCGTCGGCGGCGGAGAGCGTGCCATCGACGGTCAGGGCCTGGCCGCGCGTGGCGGCGACGAGGAGGGGGCTGGCGTCGAAGAGGTCCACGCCGAGGTAGGCCCACAGCGCGTAGTCCTCGGGGGTGCCCAGCGCGGGCGCCCACAGCAGGCGGCCCGGGGTCGCCTCGCGGCGGGCGCTGGCAAGCTGGGCGGCCATCGACTTGGGGTTGCGCGCCCAGCCGCCGGCGTCGTGCAGCACGCACAGCTCGGGGCCGACGGAGAGGACCTGCACCTTCGTGGTCGGCGCCGGCTGGGGGGCCGGGACGATGAGAGGGTGCGTCTGCCCGGCTTGCGTTTGGGCGATGGGATAGAACCAGGTGCCGCCCGCGGCAAGCTCGACGGCGTCCGTGCGGCCCGTGGGCTTGGCCGTGACGACGCACTGGACCCACGGCGGCGCGGCGGCCAGCGAGGTTTCGGGGAAGACCAGGCCGGGCGTCTGCACCTTGGCGCCTGCGGCGGGGGTCCATTCCAGGACGCGGCCGCGCCCGTCGGAGGCCTTCAGGTCGAGCATGCCTTCGCCCAGGGGTTCCCCTCTAATAGCCTTCAGGTGGAGGCCAGGAGGCCGGCCCGCCTAGACGCAGTTGCCCCACTGGCTCGGCGCCGTGTTGTAGAAGCAGAGCGCGTAGTCGAGCGCCGAGAAGACGATGGTCTGCGCGGTGTAGCACGCCTGCGGGGGGTCCTGGAAAATCTGGCAGAGGTCTGCGGCCGCGGCCGGCGGCGTCGCGAACGCCACGGCAGTCAAGAGCACGAGTCCAACCATCATGAGGGCTTTCTGCATGGTCCACCACGCCCGCCAGAGCGGGCGCAGCCGCATCGGGACCGCCGCTCAAGGCCTTTCCGGCGCCACCCGCTGCGGGGGCGGGCTTGCGGCTGGCCTTGGCAAAAGGAGAAAGGGGGAAAGCAGACGGCCTCACTGGGGCTCGAGGGTCATGGTGCAGTGAATCCACCAGTCCTCGCCGGTCTCGGACACCAGGGTGTCGTCGACCGCGCAGGTCCAGGGCTGGTGGCCGCGCCCCGACGAGGAGGTGGAGCCGCCCGCGCTGGGGAGCACGAGGGTCAGGGAGGTGGAGAGGCCGTTGCACGCCGAGGTGGCGCGCAGGACGCCCGCCGAGGCGCCGTAGCCCGCGACGGCGACCTGGGTGCACGCCTCGCCCGAGTCCGGGTTCCCGCAGGTGACGGCGACGCCGCCGGAGATGGGCTCGGCCAGCATGTCGCCGGCCTTGTGGTCGCAGGTCCAGCCGAGCGGGCCCTGGGCGAACAGCACGACCGGCCCGAAGCCCCAGTCGTGGATGGTGATGTTTCCCGCGGTGGAGGGGATGGCGCCGATGGGGTGGGCGATGCCTGCCAACGCGATGGCGAGGGTCAGGGGGGCGAGGGCTGCCAAGAGGGTTCGGGTCATGGGGGGTTCTCCCGCCGCGGCCGGGCCGCGTGGGCGGGGCAGCAGTCGCGCGCCCACGTGAACCTGGGGGAACGGTCCCGTTCCTTGTGAACCCACTTGGCGAAGGTTTTGGCCGTGGCCGTGTGCGGCCTAACGGGAGCGGCGGGTCTTGGCCGCCTTCTTCGCCGTCTTGCGCGCGGCCCTCTTCGCCTTCTTGCCGGCCGCCTCGCGGAGCCAGGGCGGCGGGAGGCCGTGGTCGGCCACCGCGAGCTTGCCGAGGTCCACCTTGACGCGGCGCATCGGCTGCGCCTTGCGCTTCCAGGCGGCGATGCGCTTGGGCGTCAGCGGCTGGCCGACGACGTTCGAGCCGAGGCCGCCGAGGTACTTGGCGACCTGCTTGGACAGGTCGGGTGCGCTGCGCTTCTTCAGCTCGTCGATGCCCTTGACGCCGGAGCGGGCGAGCGCCTCGGCGAACTGCGGCCCGATGCCGGGGACCTTGATGAGCTCGGCCTGCGCCTGCCACTTGCGCACCGTCTTGGCGGGCACCTTGAGGCGCCTGGCGACGCGGCCGGGCTTGGCGACGTTCAGGAGGCCGGTGGTGCCGATGCGCATCTTCTCCAGCTTCTTGGCGTAGATGGGGCCGATGCCCTCAATGTCGATGACAGGGTGGTTGTCGCCGGGGTAGGCGCGGGCGGGCTTGCGCACGAGCTTGCGCTTCGGGCTGCGCGGGGCCTGCCTGAGCGTGGGCGCCGCCTTGCGCGGCTTGCGGGCGGCGGCCTTGCGGGGCGCCTGCACGCGTGGGGCGGGGCGCGCCGGGCGGACGGCCTGGCGGAACGCGGCATCGGGCTCCCAGGCGTCCAGCCCGGTCTCCGGCTGCGCGGCGGGCCGCAGGGCGGGGGGCTGCACGGAGGTGATGGTCTCGACGACCTCGACCGGGCGGTAGATGTGCTCCACGGCGGGCTGCGCGGGCGCGGCGGCCTTGCGGCGCCAGAAGCCGCGCTTGGGCTCCTCCTGCACCGTCACGGGCGGCGCCTCGTGGAGGGCCTCCTGCAGCGGCGTCGGCTCGCCCGGCGTGCCGATGACCTGGTCCACCTGCGACTCGTCGAACGGGACCTCCTGCAGCTGGCCGTCGCGCTCCTCCGTGATGGCGAGCTGGCGGCGGCCGCCCTGCTCGTAGGCGACGACCTGGTTGCCGTTCTCGGTGGTGTAGAGCGTGCGGCGGCGGCCACCGAGCGGCGGCAGGGCCGGCTGCTCGCGCGGCGCAGCGGCGGGCGCGGCAGGCTCGGACAGGCGGGCCGCCTCGGCGGCGCGGCGGGCGCGCTGCTCGGCTTCCCAGTGCAGATGCTTGACCGGGCCGGGCTCGGTGACCAGCTCCAGGCGGGGGCGGAAGGTGGCGGGCTGCGCCTCCGGGACCGGCTCGTTCTCCAGGTCGGCCTTCTTGGCCTTGCGGCGGGGCTTGGCGGCGCGCCTCTGCGCCTTCGCGGCGGCCTTCTCCCCGGCCTTCGCGGCCTTGGCCTGCTCCTTCTGGAGGCGGCGCTCCTGCTTGTCCTGTTTCGCCATGGCACCGCGCGATTGCTGCCTGCGTTGATATACAATCCGGCGCCTCTTATGATGCGAGCCGCTCCGGCGGCCGTGCGCGTCCTCGTGTGCAACCGCTCGGACACCGCGAGCGTGAACCTGCGCGACCGCGTGCTGGAGGGCGGCGACTGGGAGGCGACCAACCGCCGCTTCCGGGGCGCGGGGGTGTGGTCGCAGAGCGAGGCGCTGCTGGTCGAGGTCGAGGGGCCGACCATCACGGACGAGCGGCTCGACGCCGACCTGCGCGCCATGAACCTCCCGCTGCGCGACGTCTGGTTCCTCAGCCGCCACGCCGCCGCGTCGGGCCAGCCCAGCCTCACCGCGCACCCCATCGGCAACCCCGGCCCCGCCAAGTTCGGCGGCCAGCCCGGGACGTTCAGCCCCGCCGCGGCCCGCGACATGGGCGCGCTCCTGCGGCGCATGCGGCACCATGCCACCGCCGCCGGCCTGCCGCACCAGGTCACCTACGAGGGCACGCACCACGGGCCGCTCATGACGCTGCCCAGCCTCTTCGTCGAGATTGGCTCCGAGCCGAAGTGGTACGAGGACGCCGCGTCGGCCCGCGCCGTGGCCTCCGCAATCCAGGACGTCCTGCGCGGCGAGGGGCGCTCGCAGGGCCCGGTCCTGCTCGGCGTCGGCGGCGGCCACTACCACCCGCGCCACACCGACCTCGCGCTCGCGGGCGAGGCGGACTTCGGCCACCTGCTGCCCAGCCACAGCCTGCACGGCGCCGAGACGCTCCGCAGGGCTTGGGCCGCCACGCCGGGCGCGCAGGGCGTCTACCTCCACCGCAAGGGCATGAAGGGGCCGGAGCGCGAGCAGGCGCTGGCGTGGTGCGCCGAGCTGGGCCTGCCCATCTGGGATTCCGGCACCAGTGCGAAGTCTGCTTCAAGTGGGGAGCCCGCGTCGCAAGCGGCGTGACGGGGAAGGCGCGGCTTCCGATCCTGCTGGCCTTCCTGGTCGTCTACGTCGTGTGGGGCTCGACCTACCTCGCCATCCACGACGCCGTCCTGACCATCCCGCCGTTCCTCATGGCGGGCATCCGGTTCCTCATCGCGGGCGGCCTGCTCTACGGCTGGACGGTCGCGCGCGGCGAGGGCAACCCGCCCCGCTCGGCGTGGCCGCGCGGCCTCCTGCTGGGCTTCCTCATGCTTGCCGGCGGCAACGGGTTCCTGTCGCTCGCGGAGCAGGCGATGCCCACCGGCGTCGCCGCCCTCCTCATCGCCACCGTGCCGATGTGGGTCGTCACCCTGGAGTGGGCACTGGAGCGCAAGCCGCCCGGCCGCCAGGTCCTGGCCGGCCTGGGCGTCGGCCTCGTCGGGGTCGCCATCCTGTCCGGCACGGCGGACGGCTGGCGGGGCGGCGTCAACCCGCTCTACGTCGGGCTCGTGCTGCTCGGCTCGGCGATGTGGGCGTGGGGCTCGCTGCTCTCGCGCCGCCCGGCGGCCGGCCCGACCGTCTCGCTGGCCCAGTCCACCGCGGTGCAGATGCTCTGCGGCGGCGCCATCCTGCTCGTGGCCGGCCTGCTGCGCGGCGAGGCGGGCGGCTGGCAGGCGGCGGACGTCTCCCTCCGCAGCTTCCTGTCGCTCCTCTACCTCAGCCTCTTCGGCTCCATCCTGGCGCTGACCTGCTACCTGTGGCTGCTGCGCGCCGTCCCGCCCGCGCTCGCCTCGACGTACGCCTTCGTCAACCCCGTGGTCGCCGTCGCCATCGGCACCCTCGTCCTGGGCGAGCCGGTGAGCCTGCGGCTGCTGGGGGCGAGCGGGCTCATCGTGGCGGCCGTCGCCCTCATCGTGCACGCCAAGGCCAAGGGGTCGTTCCAGAGAAGCCGGGCCTGACCAGTCGGCCAGCAAGGTCGACTCCCACAGCAATTCCACCGATGCAGGAAACCAAATCTGTGCAATTCGCGAGGCAACCCGCTTGGTTCTCTGTCGGAGGTCTGCGAAATCTGTGTCTGCCCCTACCGTCCGGGCACAAACGGCCCGACGTTCCAAAGGAAGCCGACCTAAGGCAATCATCACCGTTATCCAGCCCCGAACGCTCCTTGCCGTGTGCCTGAAACGCTGGTGCCCGACACCTCCGTCCTCGTCGATGGCCGCATCACCGAGCTGCTGGGCTCGGGGCAGTTCCCGAAGGCCAAGGTCCTCGTGCCGCTCGCCGCGCTGGCGGAGCTTGAGGCGCAGGCCAACCGGGGCCTGGAGACTGGCGTCGCCGGCCTGGACGAGCTTGGCACCTTGCAGAAGATGGCGCGCGACGGCAGCATCACCTCCATCGAGTTCGTCGGCGAGCGCCCCGCCCCCGGCGAGGTGGGGCTCGCCCGCAGCGGCGCCATCGACGCCCGCATCCGCGACGCCGCGGTCAAGCACGGCGGCCTCTTCGTCACCTCCGACCGCGTGCAGGCCCATGCCGCCGCGGCGCAGGGCATCCGCCACCACTACATCCGCCCCATCGTGAAGGAGCAGGACTTCGCGCAACTGCAACTCTGGCAGTTCTTCGACCCGCAGACGATGTCGGTCCACCTCAAGGCCGACTGCGTGCCGATGGTCAAGCGCGGCCAGCCTGGCGCCGTGAAGTACCAGCCGTTTACCCCGGCCTCGCGCGAGACGGGGCACCCCGAGATGCGCGCCATCGCCCGCGAGTGCATCGAGTTCGCCAAGCGCGACTACAACTCCTTCATCGAGATGGAGAAGCACGGCTGCACCGTCATCCAGCTCGGCCCGATGCGCATCACCATCGCGCAGCGCCCCTTCTCCGACGGCCTCGAAATCACGGCGGTCCGCCCCATCACGAAGAAGAAGATGGCGGACTACGCGCTAGAGAAGAAGCTCCTCGACCGCCTGGAGGGCCACAGCCGCGGCGTCTTCGTCGCCGGCCCGCCGGGCAGCGGCAAGTCGACCTTCAGCGCCGCCGTCGCGGAGCACCTGCTGGGCCTCGGCCGCGTCGTCAAGACGATGGAGCAGCCGCGCGACCTGCAGGTCCCTAAGGAGGTCACGCAGTACGGCGCCCTCGACCGCGACATGAAGTGGACCGGCGACGTGATTCTCCTGGTCCGCCCCGACAACGTCGTCTACGACGAGGTGCGCACCACGGAGGATTTCCGGGTGTTCGCCGACATGCGGCTGGCGGGCGTCGGCCTCATCGGCGTCACGCACGCCAACCGCGCCATCGACGCCGTGCAGCGCCTCATCGGCCGCGTCGAGCTCGGCATGATTCCCCAAGTGGTCGACACGGTCCTGTTCATCGACGCCGGCAAGGTCGCGCAGGTCCTGGAGCTTGAGTTCACGGTCAAGGTCCCCGTCGGCATGACGGACGCCGACCTCGCCCGCCCGGTCGTCGTCGTGCGCGACGTGCGCGCCGGCCGCGAGGTCTATGAGCTCTACACCTACGGCGAGCAGGTCGTCGTGATGCCGCTCGACGGCGTGGACAGCGGTGCCGACCCCGCGAGCCAGCTTGCCGAGCGCGAGCTTGCGCGGGCGCTGCGCCGCAACGTGCAGGGCCCGATGGAGGTCCAGGTACGCGGCAACAAGGCGACCATCTACGTCGAGGAGTCCGAGGTGCCGCAGCTCATCGGCAAGGGCGGCCGCACCGTGCAGATGCTGGAGCGCAAGCTCGGCATCGGCCTCGACATCAAGCCCCTCGTGCGCGGCGCGGGCCGCAGGCAGGAGCACAACGAGCGGCCCGTGCGCGAGGAACGGCAGGAGCGCGACGAGGACGACGGCGCGGGCGGCCACGGCGGCGAGCGCGTCCGCGTCAAGCGCGCCAGCACCAACATCTTCCTGCTCGTGGACGGCGCGCGCGGCGGCCACACCTACCGCGTCGAGGTCGAGGGCGCCCTCGTCGGCGAGGCGACCGCCAGCCAGCAGGGCCGCCTCCGCTTCAAGCTCGACTCCGCGGAAGGCATGGCGCTGGCGCAGGCGCAGAAGGCCGGGCTCGACATCACCGTCAGCGAGACGTAGGGGCCGATTCGACGAACCCGCTCCGGGTCCGGGTTCGCCCAATCCGTTACTTGCCCTTCGCCGGCTTGGCAGGCTTCGCGCCGCCCTTGGCCTGCTTCTCCTTCTCGTCGTAGAGCTGCTCCACGACCTCCCACACGGTGCGGATGTGCGGGATGGTGATGCTGCCGCCGACGACGAGCGCCACGTTCAGCGCGTCCAGGAGCTCCGCCTTGGTCCAGCCGACGGCGACGCACTGGTCGCAGTGGTAGGCGATGCAGTCGTTGCAGCGCAGCACGGTGGAGGCGACGAGGCCCAGCAGCTCCTTCGTCTTGGGGTCGAGGCCGCCCTCCGCCGACAGGTCGCGGTAGGCTGCCGAGTCGAGCGCGAAGAAGCGCTTCAGGTCGCGGTGGTCCTCCTTCAGAAGGTTGTCCGTCTTGCGGCGGCGGGAGACGCGGAACTCGTGCAGGTCCATCTTGTCGGGCTGGGAGGCCACGGCCGCGCCACGGCAGGCGGGCTTGATGGGGTTTGCGCCCTACGGTTTGAGCAGCTCGCGCGTGTCGGCGCTCCCCTTGCCCCACGCCTCCTGGGCGCGCAGGCGCTCCAGGTCGCCGATGACCTGCTTGGCGTGGCCGATGACCCGGACGCGGCGGTACACCTTGCGGATGATGCCGTCGGGGCCGATGAGGAAGGTGCAGCGCCGCACGCCGATGCTGCTGCGGCCGAACAGGGTCGTGCGCCACGCCTCGTACAGGTCGTGCACGCGGCCGTCGGGGTCGGCGAGCAGGATGAAGGGGAGGTTGTGGCGGTCGCGGAAGCCGCAGTGGCTCGCCACCTCGTCCAGGCTGACGCCCACCACGACGGCGCCGTGCGCGGCGATGTCGGCGTAGTGGTCGCGGAAGTCCTTGGCCTGCAGCGTGCAGCCCGGCGTGTTGTCCTTCGGGTAGAAGTAGAGCACGATGGGCCGGCCCGCGAGGCTGGAGAGGCGGACGTCCTTCCCGTCGGCGTCCTTGAGCACGAAGTCCGGCGCCGCATCCCCGCTGCGCAGCATCGGCCGGAATGCCGGCCGGGCTCACTTAGGGGTTTGGGTCTCGGCGGAGCGGCACCTGGAGCTGCTGCTCGATGACGCCGTCCATCGGGTCCATGATGTGGACCTGGAGCAGCAGCCCGCCCGCGCCGTGCCGCCTGGCCCACGCCAGGACCTTTTCGCGCGCGGCGGGGAGCCCTTCTTCGGGACCCTCGTAGTCCAACACCGCGTGGGGACCTGCGGGGAGGCGCTCGATGCGGCACACCTCGTCGCCGTCGAAGCCTACGTGCGTGACCACGAGCGCGTCCACGACGCGGCCGTCGCGCGGCGGGTCGAGGAAGCGCAGGATGCTGGGGCCGCCGACCAGCTCGTGGATGATCATGTGGCGGTAGAGCGGCCGCCGCGTGCGGTCCACCTCTTCGAGCGGCCCCGCGTGCTCGACGACGCAGACCCAACGCTCGCGCAGCGTCTCGATGCGGGGCTCCACGCGGCGGCGAGCGGGGCCAGGCGCTTGAAGACTCTCCTCCGCCGTGACTGAACCGCGAATTGCACGAATTCCACGAAACGTGGGACTTCCTCATTCGTGCGATTCGTGGTTTGGCCGGGTCAGGCGAGGGCCTTGAAGTCAGCCAAGAGTTCCGCAGCGTGTTCCTCGGGCTTGACCTTGGGGTAGGTCTTGAGGACCTTGCCGTCCTTGCCGATGAGGTAGGTCATGCGCTGGATGCCCATGTACGTCTTGCCGTACATCGACTTCTCCTGCCACGCGCCAAGCTTCTCCAGCGCCGCCTCGTCCGCCGTCAGGAGCGGGAAGGGCAACTCGTACTTCGCGATGAACTTCTGGTGGCTCTTGGCGTCGTCCTTCGACACGCCGTAGACAGTGAGGCCGGCCTTGCGGAACGCCGCCCAGTTGTCGCGGATGCCGCACGCCTCCGTGGTGCAGCCGGGCGTGTCGTCCTTGGGGTAGAAGTAGAGGACGGCCGGCGCCTTCAGCTCGCTCGACTTGACCTTGTTGCCGTCCTGGTCGAGGAACGTCACGGCGGGGAGCTTCTTGCCTTCCATGGCCCCGGCCATCCGCGCCGCCGCATCAAGCTTGGCCATGGTGCCGGCGACCGCGCTCGCTGACGAGCTTGACGACGGCGACGGTGCCCCACACGGCGAGGTTGACCGCCTGCGAGACGGCGAACACGAACTCGGACCGGTGCAGCATGTAGGGCAGCGTCAGGCCCGACGAGACGAGGACCAGGACCAGGAAGCCCCAGGAGAGGTCCTCCGCCTTGCCGCTGCGCAGCGTCTTGAGGAGCTGGGGCAGCAGGCAGAGGATGAAGCCGATGGAGCCCGCATAGACGAGGACGTCCCAGGCGTCGGCCACGCCGGCACGACTTGGCCTGCCGTCTTAAGGGTCGCCGTGCTTGCGCGGGCGTGGACGCCAAGGAGACCGCGCGGCTTGAGGCCTTCAGCGACGGGGTGTTCGCCATCGCCATCACGCTCCTGGTGCTGGAGCTGCGCGTGCCGGAGGGGAAGCTGCTGCCGGGGCTGCTGCACGAGTGGCCCTCCTTCCTCTCCTTCACCCTGAGCTTCGTCACCATCCTCATCATGTGGACGAACCACCACGCCAACCTCTCCCACGTGGTGCGCGCCGACGGCCGGCTCCTCTTCGCCAACGGCTTCCTGCTCCTGATGGTCACCTTCGTGCCGTTCCCCACCGCGGTCCTGGGCCAGCACCTGGCGGACGGCGACGCCCGCGTGGCCGCCGCGCTCTACGCAGGCACCTTCGTCGCCATCAACGTGGCGTGGGTCGGCTTCTGGCGCTCCATCGTGCGCCGCCGCGCCGTCCTCGCCCCAACGCTGCCGGACGCGGAGGTGCGCGCCGTCACCCAGGCGCTCGCGGTCGGCTTCGTCGCCTACCTGTCGGCCGTCGGGCTCTCCGTCGCGTACGCCCCCGCCGGCGTCGGCCTCTGCATGGTGCTGGCGGGCTTCTGGACCTTCCAGGCGATGCGGCACCACCGCGACGACCACCGCCACGCCGGGAGCTCCGCATGACCGTCCACGTCGAGCCGCCGACCGGCGACGGCCGCCGCTTCGGGCGCCACGCCTTTGTCTGCACCAACGCCGAGTCGTGCGCGCTCGACGGCGCGGAGGCGCTGCACAAGGCGATGAAGGAGCGGCTGCGCGCGGCGGGCCTGAAGGAGTCGCTGCGGGTCAACAAGTCCGGCTGCCTCGGCCAGTGCGGCCACGGCCCCATGGTGGTCGTCTACCCCGAGGGCGTCTGGTACAGCCACGTGAGCCTCGCGGACGCCGAGCGCATCTGGGCGGAGCACATGGTCGGCGGCCGCCCCGTCGAGGACCTGCGCTACCGCACCAAGGCGCCGGGGACCAACGTCGTCCCGAAGCGGGGCGGGCCGCCCGGGGCGGACAACCCCATCGACACGCAGAGCCCATTCTGGTCGCCCTGCACGCGCTGCCCGCCGGCTTGGTCCACCCCGGCCTGAGCGGCCTTGGCTGACGGTCTTGGTCGTTGCGCCTACGCGGAGCGCAGGTCGATGCTGCCGTTCGTCGACTCTGCCTTCAGGGTGACCTGCACGGCGGCGCCGTCGAAGCCCGGCGTCTGCGCCTGCTGCCTGTCCTTGCCGGAGGCCTGCGCGCCGCCAACCGCGATGGCGACGCGGCCGTTCGTGGTCGAGCCCTCCACCTTGTAGCCGTGGCCGCCGTCCCTGACGCCCAGCTTGACGCTGCCGTTCGTGGTCTGCAGCGTCTGCTTGCAGGTGCGCTGGCTCGCGATGGTGCCGCCGATGGCGCCGTTCGTGGTGTCGGCGTCGAGGTCGTTGAAGAGGCCGTCCAGGCGGATGGCGCCGTTCGTCGTGCGCAGGTCGGCGACGTCCCAAGCGCCGGCGGCGTGGATGGCGCCGTTGCTGGTGCGCGCGGCGAGGCGGGAGCCGTGCAGGCCCTCGGCGCCGATGGCGCCGTTGGTGGTCTCCAGCCGCAGGTCCTCGGTGGGGGCGGCGGGCAGGACCGCGCTGAGCCGGGCCGAGCGCTGGAGCGTGCCGACGCTGGCCGAGGGGATGGGGACGGGGGTGGGGACCGGCGCGGGCAGGTCGGCGAAGCGGACCTCGAGCGCGAGGTCGAGCAGGCCGGTGTCCAGGCTGTCCAGGTTCACGACGGTGAGGGTGTCGAGCGCGGCGCGGGCCTCCTGCTCGGTCTTGCCGCTGCCCTCCAGGTGCGCCGCGAGCTGGTAGCCGCCGCCGGGCCAGGCGGCCGCGCGGACGGCGCCGTTCTGGGTGCTGAGCTTGAGGCGCGCCGCGGGGGAGCCGCCGAAGTCGTTGGCCACCGTGACGTCCTTGGCCGCCACGAAGCCGTTGGGGCCGACGGTGACCGTGACCGGGCTGTCCGTGCGCTGCGGCGTGCCGTGCGTCGCCGGGGTGCCCGCGCCGGGTCCGGAGGGGGCCTGCGCCGTGGCGGGGTCGCCGGCCTTGTCGGTCGCGAGGGCGCTGATGCAGCCGCTCATCAGGAGGGCCGCAACCAGGAGGGCGGGGGTTCGCATGCCAGCCGAACCGGCTCCTCCGCCGTATAACCCTATGGGAGCTAGCGTCGAACCCGGCGACAAAAATGATGGGTTTGCTACTCCAGGTAGCGCAGGGCCTCTGCGGGCGCGACCTTCGCGCTGCGGCCAATCGGGGCGGCGGTGGCGAGCATGGCGACGACGTAGCTCACCAGCACCAGGACGCCAATCTCGCCCCACGGCACGACGTAGGGGTAGTGGAGTTGCCGGATGATGGCGAACCAGAGGCCATACGTGACGAGGATGGCGCACGCGATGCCGACGAGGGCGCCGAGCAGGATGGTGAACGTCACCTCGATGAAGAAGATGCCCCGCACCTGGCTCCCCGTGTAGCCAAGCGCGCGCAGCATGCCGATTTCCTGCCGCCGCTCCAGGACGCTGCGGCTCGTGATGATGCCGAGGCTCAGCACGCCGACGAGGAGGCCGAGGCCGAGGAACAGCTTCATCGCGCCCAGCACCTGGCGGAAGCTGGACTGCTCCTCCAGCACCTGCGCGAGGCTGGGCTTGGCGTCCATGCCGACCTGGCGGTAGTTGCGCTCCAGCAGCCGCGCCGCCTCGACGGGGTCCACGCCGTCGCCGACCTTGAACAGGTAGACGCGCCCCGTGGCCGGGAACAGGCTCGCGACCTTCTCCTTGGGCAGGAAGACGCCGGGGAAGTGGTACTGCTCCTGGATGCCGGCGATGGTGAACTCCGTCGTCTCGTTGCCCAGGTGCATCTGGAGCCGCTCGCCGGCCTTGTGGACGAGCGCCTGCCCCTGCGCGTTGGTGCTGTAGAGGTAGCTCACGATGATTTGGTCCGGGTGCGTGAGGACGCCCTCGTAGGCCGCCCCGTCGGAGGCGTACTCGGGGATGCGCTCCAGCAGCCGGAAGTTCTGCGCCCGCGCGAAGTCCGCGCCGTAGCCATAGACCACGTGGCGGTAGTCCCGGAACGTCCCCGTCTGCTGCCCCGACACCGTGATGAAGCCGCGGTCCTCGGTGCGGAACTCCGGCAGCTCCAGCCGCGCCGCGATGAGGCCGTCCGGCAGCGTGCGGCCGTCGTAGGGGGCGAGGTCCGGCACCGTGAGCGTGGTGCGCGCCTCGATGTCGAAGCCGCCGGTCTGCCGCGTCGGATCGGTCTGGAAGAGCGCGCCGAAGATGCTGAAGAAGCCGATGGAGAGCAGCACCACGGAGAACATGGCGAGCGTCATGCCGGTGCGGAACTTGCGGTGCAGCGGGTAGCTCACGGCCGGGACCGCGAGCGGCCGCAGGCGCGGGATGCGGGCGAGGAGCCCCGCGAGGAAGCGCGTGCCGCGCTCGAAGTGCACCACGAGGACGACGACGCAGAGCGTCAGCAGCACGCCACGGATGGGGCCGAGGACGTTGGCCTCCTGCCGGTTGTCGTAGCGCGTGATGAGGAAGTAGGTCGCCGTGTAGTAGAGCGCCAGCAGCGCCGCGAGGCCGGGGAAGAGGCGGCGGCGCGGCAGCAGGGGCCGCAGCGCGATGCCGAGGCCGAGGGTGATGAGCAGCGGCCCCGCCACGACGAGGCTGAAGCGGTAGTCGGCGGCGAGCGCGAACAGCAGCTTGCGCGGCAGGACGCCCATCACCGTCGCGGCCAGCCCAATCGCCAGGAACGGGGCGGCCGCGAGGAGGGCGGTGCGGAGGTGGCCGCGCGCCTCGGGCTCCTCGATGCGGCGGATGGCGCGCACGACGTTGAGGCGGCTGGCGCGGCGGCTCGCGGCCAGGATGGTGCCGAAGGTCAGCAGCGCGCCGGCCGAGAACGCCAGCAGCACGGCGCCGAGGCTGGGCGCGTACTCGATGGGCGGGAAGCTGAGGTTGGTGGCGAGGTGCGAGATGATGGCGTTCATCACCCCAATCATGACGAAGGCCAGGCCGAGGCCGAGCAGGGCGCCGAGCAGCGCGGCGACGACGGCGTAGAGCGAGCCCTCGAACAGGAAGAGGCGCACGAGGTCGCCCCGCGTCATGCCGACGGCGCGGCTCATCCCAAGCTCGCTGCGGCGCTCCTCGGCCAGCATGGTGAAGATGTTGAGGATGAGCAGCAGGCCCGTGATGATGCTCAGGCTGCCCGCGAACACGAGCAGCCCCGTGAGGGTCTGGCCCTTGGCGTCCGCGACCTCGAGGAACTCGCGCTTGACCGGCTTGGCCTCCAGGTTCTGCACCGACGCGATGGCGGGGAGCTCGCCCTTGATGCGCGCCAGCGTCGCGTTCAGCACCGGCATCGCCGCGTCCGTGCCCGCCTCGCCGCCGCGCACCGAGCCCGGGTTGCTGAACTTGATGAGGTTGACCTGCCCCATGCGGCCGAACAGCTCCTGCGCCTTGCCGATGGGGATGAAGAGGGCGTCGCGGAAGTCGAACAGGTCGCCGCGCCCGCCGTCCGTCACCAGGACGGCCTCGAGGTCGGCGGTCTCGCGCGCCGTGAAGTCGGACAGGCCGGGCAACCGGTCGCGGAAGCGCGCGACTTGGCCCTGCAACGCCTTCGACCGCTCCTGCAAGAGCGCGAGGTCATAGACGGGGTAGAGGACGATGCCGGCGCCGACGTAGCGCAGGTTCGCCCCCGCGCTGGCGGAGACGCGCAGCGTCCAGTTGCCCACCGGCAGCGTGCCGTCGGGCGGCGCCGTCACGTTGAGCAGCAGCGGCGCCGGGTCGTTGCCCGCCGGGGTGCCGGTCGCGTCGTAGGTGGCGCCGTTGGGGTCCGTCAGGTGCGCGGCCAGGACGATGGTCGGCGGCAGCATCGGCGCGAGCGCGGCGTCCCACGCCAGGACGACCGTGAGGCGGGTCGCCGACGCCTCGACCGGGATGGTGTGCGTCTGGGCGAGCGGCGGCGCGCCCGGCACCGGCACCGTGGGCGGCGGGATGGACGG
>JAXDQP010000021.1:0-36297 GCA_034667745.1 Thermoplasmata archaeon | reverse complement strand
AACTCGATGGACTGGAACTGGCGCGGGAACACCACCGTCGTGGGCGGCGGGGCCACGTCCAGCCCGCACGGGTTGTCGCTGACGGTGAAGTCGAACGACCGCTTCACGGAGGCGACGTTGTAGACCTGGAGGCTGGCCTGCTTGATCTGCAGGGCCTGCAGGGAGTCGATGGAAGGCCCCGGCAGCAGGGTGAAGCCGGGGATGCCGCGGGTGAAGAACAGGATGTCCCCGGTGCGGTAGAACCGGCCCCCTGTGGTGTCGATGGTGGCGTTGACGTGGGCCAGGTAGTAGGGGTTGGTCGCCTGCGCGAACACCTGCACCTTGAACTCCTTGGTGTAGGACTCCCCCGGCACCGAGGCGATGCTGCCCAGCGAGCCCGCCTGCCAGCCCGCGTGGTTCTCGAAGCCGGGCGTGACGGTCAAGGTGACCGTGTGCGCCAGCACCCCGCCCGACGGGCTGCCGGGCACCAGGCCCTGCGGTGAGTCGCGGGAGTGGTCCGTGAACGTCACATGGGCCGTGGCGCCGTCCTGCAGCGTCGCGATGTGCAGGCCAGGCTCGACGGTGAGCGCGAAGTCGTAGAGCGTCTCCGCCTGCGCGTTGGCCGCAGGTGCGAAATGGAGGGCAGAAACGAGGAGGAAGGAGAGGGAGAGGAGGCTCAGGACGGGCCCGTGGCGGACCATGGGCATCCCAGGGGTCACTCGGCCTTGCGGACGGTGCGGGCCACCAGGGCGGTGCCGAGGAGGGCGGCGACCAGGAGGAAGGGCTCCGGGCCGGGGACGTAGATGCCGCGCACGCGCGCCAGCACGTTCACCGCGATCTCGTTGCCCTTCTGGTCGGTGTTGATGGTCGAGCCGGGGGTGATCTTGAGCTGGAAGGCGGTCTGGTCGTTGTTCCAGCCGTTCTTGTGCGGCGTCGAGACCAGGAAGCTCACCGTCTTGGTGAAGTCCGCGCCGCCCGACTGCTGCGAGGGGCCCAGCACGAGGGGCGTGGGGGGCACCGGGCTCCAGCCGACCGGGGCGTCGCCGGCCAGCGCGAAGTTCACGTTGGTGTTGGCGTTGCCCAGGTTGGTCAGCGTGACGTCGTAGCGGATCTCCTTCTGGGGGCCGGCCTCCGCGATGGTGGTCGGGATGGTGGCGGTCAGGAGGCCGTAGTACTTCACGGAGAAGGGAATCGAGGCCTGGTCGTCGTTGCTCTGCTTGACCGAGTTGGCGGCGATGGCGGCCACGCGGCCCTTCATGACGCAGCTCAGGGGCTTCTCGCCCGCGGCGTCGGGGGAGGCCGTGAGGGTGAAGTCGGACTTGCCGGTGACGCTGGCGGTCGTGCCCTGCGCGGCCGTGCCGAGCGGGACCAATTGGCTGAAGGCGCCGGTGATGACGATGCCGGCCGGGCAGGTCGGCTGGTCCCAGGTGAGGGTGGCGGTCTGGCCGACGGCGCCGACGGCCTGGATGGGCGCACCGTAGCTGTAGGTCCAGGGCACCGAGACGGGGCAGATGCCGGAGTTGACGGTGACGGGTTGGCAGGCGGAGACGGCGCCGACCGAGAACTGGCCCGTGGGCTGCTGGGCGGTCGCGGTCGGCAGCGCCGCCAGGCACAGGCCGGCCAGGGCCGTGAGCATCAGGATGCGGGCAAGGGTATTCGTCATGGTTTCCACGTCCCACTTGGGACCGGGCCCCTCAAAAGAGGGGTTCTGGTCAACCCTTGCCAGGCCGGGTTTCAATCTTAAGGGTTCTGGTTACGTCCCTTGAGCGGACGGTGTCCACCTTCGTGAGAAGGTCGAAGGGGAGCCAGATTGGACGATGAACGGCTTGGTTCGTGCAAAGCCGGACGTATGGGAAAGATAGTTTCCCCATTTTCATCTTCCAGGAGCGGGCTTCATGGCCCAGGGAATAACATGGAACACCAACTGAACAAGCAGACCAAGGCCCTGATCGCGGCGCTGGCCCTGATGACGGTGGCACTGGTGGCGGTGCCGGCCGCCAGCGCCCAGACGTGCAATGGCGGCATCGCCGCCTGCAGCCAGGTGCCACTCCGCGCTGGTGAGTGCAATGGCATCATCGACATGAATTGCACCTACGAGCTGAACGGCATCACACACTCGTGTTCCCTCTGGGTGGATGGCCTCTGCGTCATCGGGTAGTCCAGCGTCTTTCCTTCCCTTTTTCGGAGAGTCGTCGGCGCGGGGCGCGCTAGGCGACCAAGCGCTCCGGCGCCAGCCAAAGCGTGCCGTCGGCGCCCCGCAGGGCCAAGCCGCCAACCGGCTCTCCATCCGGGGAGCGGGCGAAGGCGCCGGTGCGGCCGTTGACGTACCCCGCGACGCTGCCGACGCCCAAGTCGAGGGCGCGGGGGGTGCCGTCGACCTGGTAGGCCAGCACCTGCACGGGCAGCCAGGGGTGCGCCGGGGAGAAGGAGCAGGTGGGCCGCGCGGGGGCCGGCTCCAGGCCTGCCAGGCTGCGGTTCTCGCCGGGGCCGACCTCCACGCCGGAGTCGGCCGGGATGGCCCAGGACGCGCCGCCGACGTTCAGGACGAACTGGACGTGTGCGCGGGCCGTCCCGTTCCACAGCAGGCTGCGCAGGCCGGGGACCAGCTTCAGGTCGTGCAGCGGGTCGGCGTCGAGGCCGTCCTTGCAGCCGTCGCCGTCGCTGTCCGCCGCGCGCGGGTCGGCGCCGGCTTGGGCCTCCTGGCCGTCGGGCAGGCCGTCGCCGTCGCTGTCGAACCGCACGGGGTCGGAGGTGACGGTGCGCGTGCCGTTGGGGCCGGGGATGGCGAAACCCTGCACCTCGGCGCCGTCGGAGAGGCGGTCGCCATCGGTGTCGGCGCGGTTGGGGAGGGTGCCGTGGCCTCCGTCGAAGGGGCCGGGGGCGTCGGGGTTGCCGCACACGGCAAGGTCGCGGGCGCGCACCTCTTGGCAGTCGGTGAGGCCGTCGCCGTCGGTGTCGGGGGCGCGCGGGTCCAGGCCGAGCGCGAACTTGTAGTGGTCGTCGAGGGCGCTGCCGTCGGTGGACCACTTGGCGGGGTCGCTGGCCACGTGCCGGGCCTCGGAGGTGCCGTCCACGCGCAGGATGGCGATGTCCCAGCCCAGCGTCTCCTCCGCGTCGGTCAGCCCGTCGTGGTCGGAGTCGGGGGAGGCGGGGGTGGAGCAGCCGGACAGCAAGGCGCCGCACAGCAGGAGGGCGACGGCGGCGGGGGACTTCATGGCGTTCCCAGGTCGGGCGGGGACTTGTCGTTTTTGGATGGCTCGCTGCGGGCGAGGCGGCGGCCCAGCCAGATGCCGAGCCAGGCGAGCGCCACGGCGGCGAGGAAGCCCAGGATGGCGGTGTGCTCCGCCGTCAGCCAAGGGTAGTTGGGGTCGAGCGGGAACGGTCCCTGCGTGGCGCCGGCCTCCGCCTGCGGCTCCAGGGTGTTGCTGGCCGTGTTGAGGTAGATCTCGAAGTAGGCGTAGATGTTGACGCGCGAGAGCGGCCAGAACAGCAGGACGCCGCCGGTGAAGACGTCCATCACGTCGTGCGCCGCGAGGTAGTAGGCCGTCAGCAGCAGGCCCAAGGGCCACCCGGGCTGGCGCGCGAACTGCCAGAACGGCTTCGGCGCCGGGACGCGGCCTGCCTGCCGGCGCCACAGCAGCGCGACGGTGCCGAGCAGCAGCGCGGGCAGCAGTAGGTTGTGGGTGTAGACGCGGTGCTCGTTGGGGAAGACGTAGTCGATGTCGGCGAGGAAGGTCGTGGGCGCCAGGGCAATGACCCAGCGGCGGGGCAGTGAGCGCAGGAACGCGAGCGCGACCAGGGGCGGCACGACAATCTGCGGGACCCAGGAGACCACGGGCCGGCATGCGGCGCCGCGCTCTTGGCCCTGACTGAGCACGCAGGCAGGCGACGGGGGGCTAGGCGCCCGGCTCGCCCTCGCCGTCGAAGAGGGCGTCCGGCCCCTCCTCCGGGTGCGGCGGCTCCCGCCGGGGCACCAGCTTGCCCTGCTCCGCCAGGCGCCTCTGGCTCGCGGGGGTCTGGTAGCCGGGGTGGCCGAAGCGCTTGAGGGTGTTGGCGAAGATGCCCATGATGTTGTGCACCTCGAAGGTGTCGGGGTTGCTGCGGCCCAGCACCTTGCGCCACACGCCGCGCGCCGTGCGCTGCCGCCACTCCCGCGTCTCCGTCTCCTCCACCAAGGCGTCCCAGGCGTTGTGCAGCGCCTGCAGGGCGTCGGGCTCCAGGATGCGCTGCGGCGTGATGCGCTCCGACTGGAGGCGGAAGTGCTCGTAGAGGCAGAGCGTCACGGCGTGCGAGAGGTTGAGGCTCCAGTACTCCGCCGTCGGGATGGTGACGAGCTGGTCGAGCAGGTCCACCTCGGCGCCCGTGAGGCCGGCGTCCTCGCGGCCGAACACCCACGCCACGGTGCCGTCGAACGCGCGCAGCGGCTCAAGGGCGTCGCGGATGTCGCTGGGCTTGCGCAGGAAGTGGTTGACCGCCTTGGCCGTGCGCGCCGTCGTGCCGATGGTGAGGCTGACCCCCTCCAGCGCCTCCTTCAGCGTGGCGTAGGTCTTCGCGTTCTCCAGCAGCGGTTTGGCGTGCAGCGCCCGCGACAGCGCCTCGTTGCAGCGGATGTCGCACTTCGGCTCCACGACGCGGAAGTCCCTGCAGCCGAAGTTGGCGGCCCCGCGCGCCGAGGCGCCCACGTTGCCTGGATGCTGCGGGCCGACCAGGATGACGACGGGGGGCTGCACGCGGGCGGCGACGGAAGGGCCGCTTATGGGGTCTTGGGCGGGGCAGGCGGGGCGGCGTCCTCGTCGGGGGCCGCCGTGCCGCGCCTGGCGTGGGCGACGCGCTCCCAGGTCTCGCCGCCGAAGTAGAAGCCGACGACGGCCATCAGCACGGCCCAGAAGTTCTCCAGCGCCTTGCCCAGGACGGAGCCGGGGGGCATGGTGCGGTCGGCGCCGAAGCCGACGATGCCGAAGAAGACGGCGAGCGTCGAGACGGCGATGGCGGTGCGGACGTGGCGCACCGAGAGCGGCGAGGTGCCGGTGAGGGCGCTGCCGGCCAGGAGGACCGTCAGGAGCGTGATGACGCCCAGCAAGCCGATGCCCTGCAGGTCCTGGCCCGCGAGGTGGCGCTCCCACATCTGGCCGAGCGCGAGGCAGAAGCCGAAGACGAGCAGGAAGCAGCCGAGGGCGCGGCGGTGGTCGCCGAAGAGGTCGTGCAGGATGGCGTTGCGGCGGTACACCACGATGAGCGCGCCCAGGCTCAGGCCGGCCAGCACGAAGCCGAGGTCGGTCTGGTGGCCAGGCAGGAATTTCGTCTCCGCCGGCCACGCCACCAGGAGGATGCCGCTCAGGAGGCCGCCGACGAGGAGGTTGGTGACCCAGAAGAGGCGCAGCCCCTCGCGCGTGCTGTCCAGGCGCAGCACCCCCAGCCATCCGGCGGCCGCCATGGCCGCGAGGACGACGGCGGTCATGCGGCGCTGCATTGCGGTGCCGGTCAGGACGCCGTCGGCCACGCTGCCTGGCCAGAACCAAAGGAGTACCGCCATCCCGGTGAAGGCGAGGGCAAGCGCCCCCCAGAGCAGGCGGGCGGGGGCGAGCCCTCCCAACGGCTGCGGGAGCGCTGTGCTGGCGAGGGCGGGCTGGGTGTCCATGGGGGCGCACCGAGCCCAGCGGACATGAAGGCGCATGACCGAAGTGGGCCCAGCGAACCCTTCAAATCGCTCCGGCCCATGCGGTGCCGTCCCCCGGGGACCCTTTCTCGGAAGTCCAGCATGGAAGACCTGCCCGGCCTCACGCCCCCCAACGCCGCCGCCCTGCCCCCGCTCGCCACCGGCCAGCGCGGCGACGGCCCCCCCACGACGAAGACCGGCACGACGACGCTGGCCATCGCCTGCCCCGACGGCGTGGTGATGGCGACCGAGAAGCGCGCCACGATGGGGCACCTCATCGGGCACAAGAACACGCAGAAGCTGTTCCAGGTGGACAGCCACCTCGCGCTCACCACCGCCGGCCTGGTCGGGGACGCGCAGATGATTGCGCGCCACCTGCACGCGCAGGCGCAGCTCTACCGCTTCAAGCGCGACACCCGCCTGCCGGTGCGCGGCGCGGCGAGCCTGCTGGGCAACATCCTCAACGCGAGCCGGTTCCAGCCCTACTGGGTGCAGCTCATCGTGGGCGGCTTCGACGACCAGGGCGGCGCCATCTACAGCGTCGACGCGGCGGGCGGCGCCATCCCGGAGCGCTGGACCGTCACCGGCTCCGGCGGCTCGTTCGTCTACGGCGTGCTGGAGGACCGCATCACGCAGGACCTCAACGTGAAGGAGGCCATCGACCTCGCCATCCGCGGCCTGAATGCCGCGATGCGCCGCGACTCCGCGTCGGGCAATGGCATGGACATCGCGGTCATCGACGCGGGCGGCTTCCGCCGGCTCACCGAGGAGGACGTCCTCAAGCGCCACAAGGCGCTCAAGCTGCCGCAGGCCTGGACCGAGTAGTCATGTCGGGGTTTCTCTCCGACAAACGATTCCGTCGCTAAGGTTCAGGTTTTGTTCAGCACCGAGAGAATTGGGGCGATGAAACCGGAATAGGAGTCTCCACAAGTTACCTGCTTGGGGCCCGTGGGCTCTGGCCAATACAGAGAATCAGGTTCTCCAAACAATTCCTTATACATGGCGCGTGTTTGCTGGTAGACCTCGTACATCATTGGTCGAGTCTCGTCCGTTGCTGGGATGTGGTCGACCATTGCGGCGCGCTTGTCAGCCACATCTTGGAAGTAGTGCTTTGTCAACCGAGGCTGCGGGCCGTAGTCGCCAAAGATGCGGGTTGAGAACTCCACGTATTCCGGAGTGTGCAGGACAAAGAAGTGCCAGTACATGTCGACCGGGCCAGAAGGTGCGTTGCGGCGGCTTGGTCGGACGAGCGCCAACGCAACGAACCGTTTGAACTCGCGTTCCAGGCGCTGCGCCACAGCAAGGTCGACCTTGATTCCGTGCTTTCCGAAATGGCGAATGAGCGGGAAGAGTTGCTCAGGGGAGAACTCTCGCAACTCTCCCTCATGGAAATGATTCGTCAGGAAAGATAGGTCATAAGCTTCCAAGATTTGCAGGCGCTCAAGAACCTCGGCTGAAACGTGGAACCGTTCCACTGCCGCCTTGGACACCGGACCTTTGCTCCCCGCAAACTCAAGCTGTGTAGCAATTGTCATGTGCATCCCTCCGGAAGGAACATCGAGTGCAACTCGGTTGAAAGATTTTTTCCCTCCTATTGAATGGAATTAAAGTGGGCAGGACCAAAGCCCGCGCCACCTGTTTGCAGGATCTTGTGTTTGCCTTTACGCGGCCAGACGCCATGGCCCATCCGCTGCGCAAGCGTCATCAACCCCCCAGCCAATGGTTCGGGCACGGCCAGCCTCGCTGGCTCGTTTTTGGGGCAGTCCCATGGCCTCCGTCGAAGACCTCCTGCGCCACCTCCGCACGCAAGTGGATGGCATCCTGCCGCGCGGCGTCGACGTGTCGGACCTGGACTTCGAGGCGCACGAGCTGGTCCTCTACACCAAGACGCCGCAGGCGTTCGCGGCCGACGGCGACCTCATCCGCAAGCTTGCGCGCGGGCTCCAAAAGCGCGTGGCCATCCGCCCCGACCCGTCGGCGCTGATGCCGCAGGAGGAGGCCGAGAGGAAGGTGCGCGCCATCGTGCCCGCCGAGGCCGGCATCACCGACCTGTCGTGGGCCGCGACGGGCGAGCTGACGCTGGAGGTCCAGCGGCCCGGGCTCGCCATCGGCGCGCAGGGCGCGACCCTGAACCGCATCCGCGCCGAGGGCGGCTGGAACCCCCGCGTCGTCCGCACGCCGCCGATTCCCAGCCGCACCGTGAAGGAGGTGCGGGAGTTCCTGCGCACCAACGCCGAGGAGCGCCGCAAGTTCCTCCGCCGCGTCGGCCGCCGTATGCACCGCAGCGTGTCCGAGGGCGACAAGTTCGTCCGCATGACGGCCCTCGGCGCGTGGCGCGAGGTGGGGCGCTCCTGCTCGATGCTGCAGACGCAGGACAGCAAGGCCATCGTCGACTGCGGCGTCAAGTTCGAGGAGAACGACCCGGCCACGCCGATGCTCTGGCTGGGCGAGGTGCAGCCCTTCACGAGCCTCGACGCCGTGGTGCTGACGCACGGCCACCTCGACCACTGCGGCCTGGTTCCCCTTCTTTTCAAGTACGGCTACGAGGGGCCGGTCTACTGCACGACGCCGACGCGCGACATCATGGCGCTGCTCGCGATGGACTACATCCGCGTCGCCGAGATGCAGGGCGCCAAGAAGCCGTACGACGCCGAGCACGTGCGGCAGGCGCTCCTGCACACCATCGCCCTCGACTGGGGCGAGACGACGGACATCGCCCCCGACATGCGCCTCACCTTCCACGACGCGGGGCACATCCTGGGCAGCAGCGTGGCGCACTTCCACGTCGGCGAGGGGCTCTACAACGTGGCGTTCTCGGGCGACATCAAGTACGAGCGCTCGTGGCTGTTCAACCCGGCCAACAACAAGTTCCCCCGCCTCGACGCCGTCATCGTGGAGTCCACCTATGGCGGCAAGGACAACAACCAGCCCAGCCGCGTCGAGGCCAGCGAGGCCACGAAGAAGGCGCTGCTCGCCACCGCCGAGCGCAAGGGCAAGACCGTGTTCCCCGTCTTCGCCGTCGGCCGCAGCCAGGAGGTCATGCTCGTCATCGAGGAGCTGATGCGCACGGGGCAGATTCCCAAGCAGCCGGTCTACCTCGACGGCATGATTTGGGAAGCGACGGCGCTCCACACTTGCTACCCGGAATACCTCAACGATGGGCTCAAGCAGAAGATTTTCCAGCAGGGCGAGAACCCGCTCCTGTCTCCCATCTTCAAGCGCGTGGACAGCCATGAGATGCGGCAGCGCATCTGCGCCGACCCCGACCCCTGCATCGTCCTCGCGACCTCCGGCATGCTCACCGGCGGCCCGGTGATGGAGTACATGAAGCACTGGGCGGACGACGCGCGCAACACCCTCTGCTTCGTCGGCTTCAACGCCGAAGGCAGCCTGGGCCGCAAGCTCCAGCGCGGCTTCCGCGAGATGCCCATCCAGGAGGGCGGCAACGCGCGCAGCATCCGCGTCGAGATGGCGCTGGAGACCATCGACGGCTACTCCGGCCACTGCGACCGGCGGCAACTCATGAACTTCATCCAGAACATGGAGCCGCAGCCCAAGCTCGTCCTCACCGGCCACGGCGAGGCGAGCAAGTGCATGGACCTCGCGCAGAGCATCACGGCGAAGTTCAACATCGAGGCAAGGAGCCTCCAGAACGCGGAGACCATCCGGTTCCGTTGACTCTCCGGAATCCGCAGTTTGTGGTCAGCGCACAAGGCGGGCGCCGTTCGGGTCCACCGGCACGCGCAGGACGCGGCCTGTCTTGGCAAGAAGCGCCTCGGCCTGCGTGAGCGCCTCGGCCGGGCCGGTCGCCCACAGTGAGGTGCCGAGCATGCACTGTCCCCAAGCCACGCCGTTGGGCAGCGACTCGCCAGCGAGCCGCAGCGACTCGGGCAGCAGTCCCAAGCTTCGTGTGAAGGCGGCCGACTCCGCGAGGATGCGGTCCCACGCCTCGCCGCGCCCCGCCGCGAGGATGCGGTCCACGGCGGGGTCGCCAAGTTCGCGGGTGCGCTGCTTCCACGCCGCGTCGCGGATGATGGCGGGCGTCGGGATGCCGGGGCCCGCGACGCAGAGAAGGAACTCGGTCCCCTCCGGCGGCTCGACCCGCATCGCCCAGCCGTGCGGCGGGCAGCCGGGGCGGATGCGCAGCTCGCCGGAGCCGAACCAGGAGCCGACCGCGTCGCCCAGCCCCGTGCCGGCGGTGACCTCGGCCGCGTGCGTCGCCCGCAGCGCCTCCTCGGGGTCGATGTCGGCGAGGGCGGCGGCGGCGAGGCAGGCGGCCAGCGTCCCGGCGGCGCTCATGCCGAAGCCCTGCCCGACGGGGAGGTCGAGGCGGACGTCGACGCCGAAGTGGCGGCCGGGCAGCATCCGCCGCAGCGCGTCGCGGGTGACGGGGGCGGCGACGGCTTGGCCCTGCACGCGCACCTGCGTCGCGGCGGCGGAGGTGGCGCTGGCCCGCGCGCCCTTGGCGAGGCTCCAGCCTGCGCCGCGCGAGCCCTTCGCGAGCAGGTCGCCCCCCTCGTCGTGGACGGCGAAGAGGCCGGACACGTGCGCGGGCGCGAAGGCGTGCCTCACGCGGCGGCCTTCCGTGCGGAGGCGGCGAGGACGGCGGCCACCACCTGCGGCAGCACCGTCGCCTTGGGGCCCTTGAAGACGAGCGCCTTGCCGGGCGAGACGAGGTGCGCCTCGGTCTCCTCCGCCGCGAAGGAGCCGGCGAGGTTGGCGACCACGAATTGCGCCTTGTGGCGCTTGAGGCGGTCGCGCGCCTTGGGCAGCAGCAGCTTGGGGTCGGACTCGGCCTTGAACGCCACGAGCGTCGCCTTGGGCGCGGCCTTTCGGAGGGACGCGATGATTTTGGGCAGCGGCTCCAGGTCGAGGCGCACGGCCTTGTCGCCGCTGAGCTTCTGCTTGGCGGGCTTGGCCGCGAAGTCGCCGATGGCGGCGGGCATCCACACCTGCGTGAAGCCGGAGAGGTCGCCCTTGGCCAGCCGCGCCAGGTCCGCGTGGGTGCGGTAGCGCAGCGTGCCCGCCAGCAGGTGCTCGGGGACCTCGGCGGGGCCGCGCCCCATCCAGAGCGTCACGTCGGCGCCCAGGCGCTTCAGCTCGGTGGCGATGAGCAGGCCGCTGCGGCCGGAGGAGCGGTTGGTGAGGATGCGCACCGGGTCGATGGGCTCCTCGGTCGCGCCCGCCACGATGAGCGCCTTCTTGCCCACCAGTGGACCGGTGGCGAGGCGATGGATGACGGCCTCGACGATAGCCTCCACGTCGGCGAGCTTGGCCTTGCCCTCCTCGCGCAGCGGCTCGACCCAGGTGACGCCGAGGCGCTCGACGAGGGCGCGGCGGTGGTCGTCCACGATGGGGTGGTCCAGCATCGCCTCGTGCATCGCGGGCGCCACCACGATAGGCGTCTTTGTGCCAAACGCGACGGTGGCGCAGGTCGTGATGGGCGTGTCGTCGATGCCGAGCGCCATCTTGCTGACGGTGTTCGCCGTCGCGGGCGCGACGAGCAGCAGGTCCGCCTTGCCCTTGACGTTGCCGAGCAGGGAGATGTGCTCGACGGCGCCGGTGAGGCGCAGGATGGGCTTGTGGCCGGTGGCGAACTCCAGCGCGTCGGGGTGCAGGATGCGCGTGGCGGCCTCCGACATGACGGGCACGACGTCGGCGCCGTGCCGGACCAGGTCGCGCGCCAGCTCGACCGCCTTCACGGCGGCGATGGAGCCCGCCACCGCCAGGACGACGGTGCGGCCCTCCAGGTGGCGCGACAGCGAGCCGCGGATGTTGCCGACCGGATGCACGCCCTCTCCAGCCGAAGGGCGGATAAAAAGCGCGGCGCTGCGCCAAGCGTGCTGTACGCCGAGCTGGCCGCCTTCTTCGAGCGCGACGGCTCGCTCCGTCGACACGCGCGACATGAGGGGTCGGCCGCCCCGCCGACCCCCCGGACAAAACCCTGGAGCAGCCCCGCATGAAGTACGCCGAACTGGCTGCTTTCTTCGAGCGCCTCGAAGGCACGCCCGGCCGCCTCGACATGACCCGCATCCTCGTCGAGATGCTCGGGCACGTCAAGAAGGGCGAGATGGCCGCCACCGTCCGCCTGCTCCAGGGCAGCATCGCGCCCGACTGGGAGGGCATCGAGGTCGGCCTCGCGGAGAAGCAGATTCTGAAGGCGCTCGCCATCGCCGGTGGCGCATCCACGAAGTCGGAGGAGGCCATCGCGGAGCTGACCAAGCTCTACCACGAGAAGGGCGACCTCGGCCTCGCGGCGGAGGCGGTGCTTGGGAAGGCGGGCGGCCGCAAGCAGGCGAGCCTGTTCGGCGCCGAGCCGCTCACGGTCCTCGCCGTCTTCGAGCAGTTGCAGGCCATCGCGCGGACGGGCGGCACGGGGTCGCAGGACGCCAAGCAGCGGCTGCTGGCCAAACTCCTGCTTGACGCGTCGCCGCTGGAGGCGCGCTACATCACGCGCACCGTCGCAGGCCGCCTGCGCCTGGGCGTGGCGGACATGACGTTCCTCGACGCGCTCGCCTCCTGGCACCTCGGACGCGGCGTGCGGAGCGTGGTGGAGCAGGAGGAGGCCGAGCGCGCCGAGCAAGAGTCCGTCCGCGCCCGGCTGGAGCGCGCCTACGACCTGCGCAGCGACCTCGCGGTGGTGGCCGACGCCTTGGCGCGCGGCGGAATGGAGGCGGTCGAGAAGCTCGGCATCCAACTGGGCACGCCAGTGCGGCCGATGGCGGCGGAGCGCCTCAAGACGCTGCCCGAGATCCTGGAGAAGATGCACGGCCGCGTCGCGATGGAGTACAAGTACGACGGCCTGCGCATCCAGGCGCACGTGCCGGCCAAGGGCCCGGTCCGCCTCTTCTCGCGCCGCCTGGAGGAGATGACGGCGCAGTTCCCCGACGTGGTCGCGAGCCTCGGCGCCGTGCTGAAGGGGAAGGAGTGCATCGTAGAGGGGGAGGCCGTCGCGCTCGACTCCGAGGGCCGCCTGCGCCCGTTCCAGGACATCAGCCGCCGCCGCGGCCGCAAGACCGACCTGGAGCGCGTCGCCGCCGAGGTGCCGGTGACGCTGTTCCTCTTCGACTGCCTCGCGATGGCGGGCGAGTCGACGATGGCGGAGAGCCACGAGGCGCGGCGCGCGCGGCTGGCCAAGGTCGTCCCCGACGACGGCCCCGTGCGGATGAGCACCCTCCAGGAGGCCACGACGGCGGAGGGGATGGAGCACTTCTTCGACCAGGCTGTCGCCGACGGCGCGGAGGGCATCATGTGCAAGGACCCGACGGCGCCCTACAAGGCGGGCAGCCGCGGCTTCGCCTGGATCAAGTTCAAGACGGACTACACCGAGGCTCTGGTCGACACCATGGACCTGGTGTGCATCGGGGCGTTCTTCGGGCGCGGCCGCCGCGCGGGCTGGTACGGCGCGCTGCTGATGGCGGCCCACGACCCGGAGACGGGAACGTGGCAGTCGGTCTGCAAGCTCGGCACCGGCTTCGACGACGCGACGCTCATGACGCTGAAGGACCGCTTCGCGCCGCACCTCGTCGGCGAGAAGCCGGCGAAGGTGGAGTCGGGACTCATCCCCGACGCGTGGTTCGAGCCCGCCATCGTGATGGAGGTTCAGGCCGCCGAACTGACGCTGAGCCCGACCCACCGCGCGGGCTGGGGCCGCATCAAGGAGGGCGCAGGCCTCGCCGCGCGCTTCCCCCGCTTCACAGGCAAGTGGCGCGACGACAAATCCCCGCAGCAGGCGACGACGGTGGACGAGCTCGTGAAGATGCACGGCATGGCGTGACGCCCCGAACCGCGGATTTCGCGGATGGCGCGGATGCCCGGTGCAATCCGGGTTCGGTTGGGCGGTTCAGGCGGGAGGCGGCGCTGCCGGCTTGCCGCGGCGCGCGACGGCGACGATGAGGCCGATGCCGACGAGCAGGCTCACCAAGATTTTCACTGCGCGGTCCACGCCGTCCATGCCGAGGAAGACCGCCTCGGCTGCGATGCCCGCGAAGAGGGCCAGCAGGTACATCACGACGGGCGGGCGCAGCCACGCCAGGCGGGGTCCGGCGAAGAAGGGGTGGCCGAGGGTGGTGTCGCGCAGGTAGGCGCCGAGGAACGCGAAGCAGAGGCCCAGCAGGATGAGCGCGGCGAGGCGGGTCCACTCGGAGACGTCGTAGCGGAAGACGTAGGTGGAGGCGAAGTAGAACACCGCCATGATGCTGATGGCGAAGCCCAGGAAGGTAAGGGCGCCCTGGAGCGCGCGCTCGTTCATCGCACGGCCTCCGGGCAGGGGGTGCCGTACGCCGAGAAGTCCTGGCCCACCTGGACCTGGATGGACTCCGCGGGCTTGGCGCCGCCGGCGGGCGCGGGCGCGGTGGCGTTGAGGTGGAACACCTCGGTGGAGCGGGTCTCGCCCGCCGACAGGGTCCAGCTTAGGTGCCACGGGTTGACGCCGTCGCGCAGGAACGTGATGTCCAGCGAGCTCGACCACGGCATGCCGTTGTGGGCGGTCAGGCGGAAGTCCTGCCCGCACGCCGGCAAGCGGGCGTAGGAGGCCCCGGCGTCCTTCGTGCTGGCCACGGGGACCCAGGCGCCGCCGGACAGCACCTCGAAGGTCACGTCCACGTTGAGCGCGAGGTCGGCGCCCACGAGGGCGACGGCGGCGGCGCCGCAGGCGATGGCCGCGACGAGGGCGGAGCGGGTCTTCATCGCCTCTCCAGCGGCGCGGGCCGCATCAAGGTTTCGCGTTGGCGCGGCCGGGAGACCGAGGCGGGGCGGACATTTTCACAATGAAAACATCTCACCACAAGGGGGATGGTTGGCCCGCCGCCTCCGCCCCCTGGTGCCGCCGATGTCGCCCACGCTTGACCAGTTCCGGACCTCCCTGAAGTTCTCCCTGTGGGCGTGGGCGCTCTACTGGCCCGGCGGCGGCCTCCTGCTGCTGGGCGGCGGCCTCGACCCGGTCTCCATCGGCGTCACCGTCGGCTGCGTCGCCGTCTTCGCGGTGCTCATGGCGGGCGGCGCGTTCCGCACCACCAGCTCGCGCACCGTGAAGGAGCTCTTCCTGGAGCGGCCGCTCTACCTGGTGGCCGCGCTGGCGCTCTTCATCAGCTTCGCGGGCCTGCTGCCGGCGCTGGAGAACGCGGGCCTCGCGGTCTTCTCCGCCTCCTGGCTCGGTGCCATCGTCCTGGTGGCCGTGCGCTGGCGCCGCCACGTGCGGGCGGCCGGGATGGACCTGTGGCGCAGCAAGGCGGACCAGCCGTTCCTCGTGTTCGGCCTCGTCGGGCTGGCCGCGGTGGCCGTCTTCCTCGACGCCCTCCTGCCGCTCCTCGCGGGGCACAGCGCGAGCCTGCGGACCCCGTCGGCGCTCGTCGCCGTCGGCTCCTGGCTCAGCCTGCTCTACCCGCCGCTCGTGCTGGTGGCGACGAAGCCGTTCCGCGAGCCGCTCTCGTTCCGCCGCCAGGCCAAGCCCGCGCACGCGCCGGTCCCGCAGGTCCTGCCCGCCGACGCGTGAGCTGGCGAAGCTACCGGTACGCGGCCCGCAGGTCGTCCAGGCTGGCTTGGTCCAGCTCAAGCGCGACCTGCCACGCCGCCTTGACGGCGGTGGCCATGCCAAGCTCGAAGCGGTCGCGGCCGCCCGCGAACTGGTAGACGAAGTCGACCGTGTCGCCGGGCATGTGGTACTGCGGGTAGAGGCCCGCCGTGCGGCCGCCCGCGAAGCGCACCGTCGGGACGTGCGCGGCGGCGAAGCTCGCCTCGTCCGAGTTGCGGTCGTTGAACGGGAACGCCTCCGCGCCCGCCGGGGGGTAGCCGAGGACCTGGTGCAGCGTGCCGTTGAGGTGCGGGAACAGCGCGTCCGCGAACTCGGCGCCCGTCCAGGCGTAGAGCTTCCACTTCTCGTTCCCGGGCTGCGCGGTGTCGATGCCGGGCCAGTTGAGCCCCGTCATGTCGAAGCCGAGGTAGTAGTCCGGCACCGGGTGCGACGCGTCCGCCACGTAGGCGAGCGAGCCGACCGTGCCCAGCTCCTCGCCGTCGAAGAAGAGGCAGGTGAGGGTGTGCTGCGTCGGGACCTTCGCGAGCGCGGTGCAGAGGTTGTAGAGCGTCGCGGTGCCGGCGCCGTTGTCGTAGGCGGCCTGCACCGTCGCGGCGTAGGTGTTGTCGTAGTGCGCGCCCAGCGCGAGGGTGCGGTTGTCGCGGCCCGGCTTCGTGGCCTCCACGACGTTGACGAACAGCGGCCCGGCGGTGGCGGGCAGCGACCTGCCCTGCGCGCCGGCGGGGTACTGCAGGATGCGCACGTGCAGGCCCGCGGCGGCGAGGCCGGCGGCGATGTGGTCGCGGGCGGCGGCGTTGTTGGGGGCGAACGAGTTGCGCAGCGTGTAGGCCTGCGCGAAGTCGCTCCACCAGTCCACGCCGGCCTTCGCGTCGTAGCGCAGCGCGGGCACGTTGGCGGCCGTGCGCTCCAGCAGCGTCAGGGGGACGGGCGGGGCCGTCGTGGCGGCGGGGGAGGTCGCGGCGCAGCCGGCGAACAGCGCGGCCACCAGGAGGGCCACGGCCAGGAGCATCTTCACGCCCGTTCGACGGGGGCGCGCCGCTTGAAGGTTTGGCCGGCTCCCGCAGCCTCCGTCTAAATAGGCCCCGCCGGCATCGCGCCAGCGCCATGGGCAAGGCCATCAAGATCGTCGCGAGCCTCATCTGGGTCTACTCCTACGTGACGCTCGGCATGATGATGGCCGTCGCGGCGCTGCCCGGCTTCTGGCTCGCCGCGTGGGGCTGGAGCCTCGCCGTGCTGCCCAGCCACTACTACCTGCACCGCGTCCTCGACCCGCTGGTTGGCATCTACTTCAGCATCCTGGGCTTCTTCACGTTCGGCATCGCGCTCATGTTCGTGCTGCCGCTGGTGAAGTTCGTCTTCCGCTTCAAGCCCCACATCGGCGAGGTTCCCATCCACTCGTTCAAGATTTGGCCCTGGTACAACCTCAACGGGATGCAGTTCATGTTCAACACGGTGTTTGGCCGCTTCGCGCGCGCCACCACGGTCTATCCTGTCTATCTCCGCATGATGGGCGCCAAGATTGGCAAGGACGTCGTGTTCAACACGCAGCACGTCTACGACCTCGACATCATCGAGGTGGGCGAGCGCACCGTCATCGGCGCCAACGCCAGCATCCTCGGCCACGTCGGCGAGCGCAGCAAGCTCGTGCGCGCCCCGGTCCGCATCGGCAAGAACTGCACCGTCGGCCAGTACGCCAACATCTTCCCCGGCGTCACGATGGGCGACAACTGCCACGTCGGCGCCATGAGCCTCGTGCCGAAGGGCAGCACCCTCGACGCCAACGCCGTCTACGGCGGCGTCCCGGTGCGCAAGATCCGCGACCTCAAGGCCGGCGAGAAGGCGAGCAGCGACGAGCTCTCCACCACGCACGGCGTCCCCGGCGACAAGGCGTAGCGCAGGCACGCTTTGGCCTGAACCCTTATGGCGCCCCCGCTGCGTCGCGGCACGCCGCAACTGCGGCGCTGATGCCCATGTCGCTTCGCACCATCCTGCTCGCAAGCCTCGTCGCCCTGGCCGCCCTCGCCGCCGTGCCCTCCGCCTCCGCCACCTGCGTGACCGTCGGGGGCGACGGCGTCTGCGTCACCCTGGGCGGCAGCGGCACCGGACCCGGCGTCGTCGGCACCGGCGGCCTCGTCTGCGTGGACGCCTACTGCCCCACGCTCGGCTCCGTCCCCTACGACTGCCTCGTCAAGCTGGGCGGCGCGGGCAACATCTGGCTGAGCGCCTGCATCGGCACCCCACCCCTCCTCTAGGCACCCGTTCGAAGGCTTCTTGACCCGCCACCGCAAGGGCGGCGCGTGCAGCCCTGGGTCGTCCCCACCCTCCTCGCGGCGCTGGCCTTCGCCGGCGTCGTCGGCGCCGTGGACCTCACCTCCGGAGCGCCCAAGGGGACCCCGCGCCTCGTCGCCGTCTTCCCGGAGGCCAAGGTCGACCCGGCCGCACCCGGCATGATGCTCGCCCTCAACGGTTCCAAGCTCGTGCAGCGCCCCATCGCGGGTCCGGGCCCCAACGTCACGCTCGCCCCGCCCGGCCCCCGTTTCGGGCACGATGGCGCGGACGCGGCCGTCCTCACCTTCTACGCCTTCACCGCCGACGGCCGCCTGCTTGCCTCCGACGCCGCGCCGGAGGAGTTCGCGCGGTTCACGCGCCACCGCGAGTTCCGCCACTTCGAGCCGGCGGCGTGGCACCTTGGAGAGGGGAGCGCGCCGAACGGGACGGTCGCCCTGCCCAAGGCGCTCGCCTCGCTCACGCCCGCCCTCCGCGCGGCGCTCGCCGGGCAGCCCGAGGGCGGCGTCGTCGCCGTGCGCATCGACCACGGGCTCGTGGCCGCCGCCTACGGCCCCCTCACCCTGGCGGCGCGGGTGGAAAGGCTCGTGCAGGCGGCCTGAGGCGGGCAAAACGGGTCGGCCTGCTGCTGGTGTCCACGGACAGGGGCCTGCTGGCCCTCTCGCCGTGAGTTGCCTAAGCCTTCATAGCCCGGAACGCCTCGCCGCCAGCGTGCCCAAGGGCTCCCTGGCCGCCCCCAAGTCGCCGGCGCCGCTGCCTGCCCCCCTCGCGGGGACGGAGCGCGCGCTGCAGATCGAGTACGCCATCCGCGACGTGGTCGTGCCGGCGAGGGAGCTGGAGGCGCAGGGCCACAAGGTGCTGAAGCTCAACGTGGGCGACCCGAACGCCTACGGGTTCCGGCCGCCGGCGCACATGGTGGAGGCGCTGCACCAGGCCGCGCTCGCCAACGTGAACGGCTACACCGCGAGCGAGGGCGACCCGCTGCTGATCGAGGCCATCGTCAAGCGCGAGAGGCGGCGCAACAAGGTGGACTACACCGCCAACGACGTCTTGGTCACCAACGGCTCCGGCGAGGGCATCCAGATGCTCCTCGGCAGCAGCGTCAACCCCGGCGACGAGGTCCTGATTCCGGGCCCGAGCTACCCGCCCTACGACTCCCTGGTCAAGTTCTTCGGCGGCGTGCCGGTGCACTACCGCACCGTCGAGGGCGAGGACTGGCAGCCCGACGTCGACGACCTGCGCAAGAAAATCACGCGCAAGTCGAAGGCCGTGTGCCTCATCAACCCCAACAACCCGACCGGCGCGCTCTACTCGCGGAAGGTCGTCAAGCAGTTCACCGACGTCGTGGGCGAGCACCAGGACCAGCTGTTCATGGTCTCCGACGAGATCTACGACGAGATGACCTTCGACGGCAAGCAGGTAGCGAGCAAGACCGTGGCCCCGGACGTGCCGATGGTGACGCTCAACGGCTTCAGCAAGGTCTACCTCGTCCCCGGCTGGCGCCTCGGCCACATGCTCTGGAACGACCCCACGGGCAGCCTCGTGAACGTCCGCGCCGGCGTCACCAAGCAGAGCCGCGTCCGCCTGTGCGCCAGCAGCATCGCGCAGCGCGCGGCGGTCGCCGCCCTGGAGGGCCCGCAGGACCACATCGCGCAGACCAACGCGGCCCTCAAGCGCCGCCGCGACTTCGCGGTCAAGCGCCTCAACGGCATCGAGGGCGTGTCGTCCGCCAAGCCCGACGGCGCCTTCTACGCCTTCCCGCGCATCGACGCCCTCGCCACCCCGAAGGGCCGCAAGGCGTGGCCCGGCGGCGACAAGGAGTTCGTGCTGGACTTCCTGCGCACCGAGAAGGTCCTCACCGTGCACGGCTCCGGCTTCGGCGCCGAGTACGGCAGCGGCCACATCCGCCTCGTCATCCTGCCCGACGTCCCGGTCCTGGAGACCGCGTTCGACCGGCTGGAATCGTTCCTCTCCCGCAAGCTCAAGGGTGCCAAATGAAGCTCCTCCCCGTCTTCGCCTGCCTCGTCCTGCTCGCCGGCTGCCTCGGCTACCCCGCCGGCTCGGTGCGCCCCGGCGACGCCGTCACGCTCACCTACACCGCGACCGACCCAGCCACGGGCCAGCCGCTCCTGCCCCCCGGCTCGACGACCGCGGTCGCCGGCCAGCCCTCCGGGCTCGGCCCCGACGTGGACCGCGCCCTCATCGGCCGCCACGCCAACGAGACCTTCGCTGTGGACGCCAAGGCCGCCGCGTCCTACACGGAGACGCAGACGGTCCCGACCGACCTCGGCCGCTCCCCCATCGAGAGCAAGGTCGCCCGCCGCGCCTTCGAGGCGCAGCTCGGCGTCCCCACCGTAGGCCAGGAGTTCCGCGCCAGCGCGCTCTACAACGCCACCGTCGCCTCCTTCGACGGCGGCAACGTGACCTACCGCCTCAAGGTGGCCGAGGGCCAGGAGATCCCGGTGCCCGCGCTCGGCCTCAAGGTCGTCCACCACATCGAGGGCAACGACCTGGTGCGCAGCCTCGCGCCCCTGCCGGGCACCGCGTTCGGCATCGACCCCTCGGCCAACGGCCAGACGCCACTCGGCCTGCCGCCCGGCAGCTACCGCACGCGCGGCCTTGCCGGCGACCAGCTTGTCTTCGACTACAGCCCGGTGCCCGCCGGCCTGTTCGGCAAGGCGGTCCACTACGAGGTCAAGGTCGTCGCGGTGCAGACGGGCTCCCGGGGCGCGGCGCCCAGCGGCGAGTACGGCCACCGCTCCAGCCCGCAGCTCAACGGCGACCCCAGCGCGGCGCTCGGCACCCTCTCGGCCCACTAGGGCGAAGGCGGCGGCAGCAAGCCGGCGACGCGCAGGGCCTGCACCGTCTCGGCAACGTCGTGCACGCGCACGATGGCGGCGCCCCCCTGCACGGCCAGCAGCGCGGCGACGGCGGAGGCAACGCCGCGCTCGCGGGGCGCCTCGATGCCGGTGAGCTTGCCGAGGAACCGTTTGCGGCTCGCGCCCACCAGGACCGGGAAACCCGCGCCCACGTCGCGCGCGCCGCCCAGCAGGGCAAGGTTGGCGGCCACGTCGCCGCCGGGGGGGTCGCCGAAGCCCAGGCCCGGGTCCACGGCGATGGCGTCGCTCGGGATGCCTTCGGCGAGCGCGTGCTGGGCAAGCGCGGCAAGCTGCGCGCGGCAGCCAACGAGAAGGTCGCCCGCGATGGGCGCGCTGCGCATGAGGACGATCGAGCAGCCCGCCTCCCGCACGGCCGTCGCCATCGCGGGGTCGGCCATGCCGCCGACGTCGTTGACGAGGTCGGCGCCTGCCGCGATGGCGGCCTTGGCCACCGCCGCCTTGCGGGTGTCGATGGAGACGGGGACCTCCGCGTCGACCTTGCGCAACTCGCGCAGGACCGGCAGGACGCGCGCAACCTCCTCCTCCGCCGGGACGGGTCGGTGGCCGGGGCGGGTCGATTCGCCGCCAACGTCCAGGACGTCGGCGCCGGCCGCGAGCAGGGCGCGCACGCGGGCCTGCACCGCCTTGGGCGTGGGCAGGTCGCCGCCGTCGCTGAAGGAGTCGGGCGTCGCGTTGAGGATGCCCATGACGAGCGGCCGGCCGAGGCGCAGGGTGCGGCCCCGCGCGAGGCGGAGCGCAGGCTCAGGCGTCGCCACGGATGGCCGCCTCGAGGGCGTGTCCAAGGCGCGCGGTCAGCTCGCCGCGGCCGCCGTTGATGCGCTGCTCGTCGACCTGGCGCACCGGGACGATGCCGCCCGTTGTGTTGGTCAACCACACCTCGTCGGCGTCCTGGAACGCCGCGGGGTCGAGGCGCTCCTCGACGGGGAAGCCGGCGTCGCGCACCAGCTCCAGCACGGCGGCGCGGGTGACACCGGGGATGGCGCCCTCCGCCGCGCCGGGGGCGTGCACGGTGCCGCCGCGCAGCGCGAAGACGTTGCTCGTGGTGGCCTCCGCGACGCGGCCGTGCTCGTTGAGCAGGAGGGCGTCGTGCGCGGTGGCGCTGTGGGCCTCGCGACGCGCGGTGACATAGGGAAGGAAGGAGAGTGTCTTGACGGCGGCGAGGGCGCTGCGGCTGTCCTTGCGCTCGCGGCTCGTCACGAGGTCGACGCCCTGCGAGTAGTACTGCATCGGGTAGGGCTTGAACTTCTTCACGAGGCCGGTGACGGAGACGCCGCGCCCGGTCTCCAGGAAATCCTCCATCGGGCCGGTGCTGACCATGACGCGCACGTACAGCTCGCCGCCAAACTCCTTGGCGCCGGCGCGCACAAGGGCGTCGACGGCCTGGCGGAATTCGCCCACGAGGTCGCCGTCGAGGTTGATAGCGCGCAGGCCCGACTCCAGGCGCTCGGCGTGGCGGTCGAGCTGGAAGACGCGGCCGTTCGAGGTCCGCAGCGTCTCGAACACGCCGTCGCCCAGCAGGAAGCCGCGGTCGTTGAGGGGGACGGTGGCGGTGGCGAGGTCCGTGGTCCGGCCGTCGATGTAGGCGATGCCTGCGGGCATGGGCGCGCTTTGAGCCCCCGCACCCTTCAAAGGGGTTCCGGGTGGGCCGCGGCGGGCGCGGGGAGGGCAAGGAAGGCGTCCAGCAGGGAAAGTCCGTGCTCCGTCGCGATGCTTTCGGGGTGGAACTGCACGCCGAACGTGGGCTGCGTGCGGTGCCGCATCGCCATCACGGTCCCGTCGGCCAAGCGCGCGTCAACGTGCCACGAGGCGGGCATCCCGTCCACCGCGAGGCTGTGGTAGCGCGTGGCGCGCAACGGGTTCGGCAAGCCCGCGAAGAGGCCGGTGCCGTCGTGCCGCACCTCGTCGGGCGTGCCATGGACGGGGCCGGAGGGATGGACGTGGACGCGCCCGCCCGCGGCGTGCCCGAGAGCCTGGTGGCCGAGGCAGACGCCGAGAACCGGGATGCGCCCCGCAAGCCCGCGCGCCGCGTCGAGCGTGCAGCCTGCCTGCTGCGGCCAGCCCGGTCCGGGGCTGAGGATGAGGTGGGTCGGCCGGAACGCGTCCACGGCGGCCCGCCAGTCGGCGTCGTTGCGAACCGTCTGCACCTGCGCCCCCAGCGCGCCGCAGTAATCGGCGAGGTTGTGCGCGAAGGAGTCGTAGTTGTCGATGAGCAGCACGCGCGCTCCCGGGTGCTGGCGGGCGGGGCGCGGCGGCGTCCACGCTGCTGCGTGGGCGGCCTCGCCGAGGCGCGTCGGGTTGCCGGTCGTGACGGGTCCGCTCGCCGCCTCGAGCAGCGCTTGGGCCTTGCGCTGCGACTCGCGCCATTCGCGTGCCGGCTCCGAGGCCGCGACGATGCCGGCGCCCGCGTGGACGTCGACGTTGCCGTCCTGCAACTGAAGCCCGCGAATCAGGATGCTCCAGTGCGCGTTGTGGCTCCAGCTCAGGTAGCCGGCCGAGCCGGTGTAGGCCCCGCGCGCCACGGGTTCCGCCTCCAGGATGCGCTGCGTCGCGCGGACCTTCGGTGCGCCCGTCACGGTGCCGCCCGGGAACAGCGCGGCGAGCCAGTCCATGAAGCCGGTGCCGGGCCGCACCTGCGCCTCGACGCTGCTGACGAGGTGCATCACGTGGCGGTAGCGCTCGACGCCGAGCCGCTCGGGGACGGTGACGGTCCCCGGCGCCGCGACGCGCGCCACATCGTTGCGCACGAGGTCCACGAGCATCGTGTGCTCCGCCTGCTCCTTCACGTCGGCGCGCAGCTCGGCCTCCATCGCCGCGTCCTCGGCGGGGGTGGCGCCGCGCTTGCGGGTGCCGGCAATGGGGCGGCTGCGGATGCGGCCGCCCTGCACGGCGAAGAGCTGCTCGGGCGAGCCGCTCACGAGGGCGAAGCCGCCGAACTCGAGGAGCGCCATGTAGGGCGACGGGTTGGCGGCCCGCAGCGCGGCCAGCAGGCCGGTGCCGTCGGGGCTGCCGGAGGTCCGCCAGCGCACGGCGAGGTTGGCCTGGAAAAGGTCGCCGTCATGGATGAGGTCCTTGAGGGTGCGGACCGCCTCCTCGAACCCTGGCTGCGTGAAGCTCGGCGTCCACGCGCCGCTGACGGGCGAAGGCGGGGGGGGCGGGCACGGGGCCGCGAGGGCAGCCTGGATTGTGGCCATGCGCTCCTCGGCAGGAGGAGCGCCGTCAAGCTCCGCGCAGTAGAGTTTGAGGCGGCTGTCCTCGAACACCAGCGCGTCGAGGCAGAGGCGCAGCACGGCGTCTGGAATCGCCGCAGGCGGCGGGGGCGGCAGCGTCGGCTCCAGCGCGTTGGCGAACCCGAACCCGAAGTAGCCGAGCCAGCCGCCCGTGAACCCTGCGGGCTCGTCCACCGCGAAGCGGAAGCGGTCCGTCAGGCGGCGCAGGTGCGCGACGGGGTCGCCGTCGAACAGCTCGATGGCGCCGTCCGCCCAGCGCTCCTCGATGCTTTGGCCCGCGACGCGCACCTCGACGTGCGGCGAGAGCCCGATGAACGAGCGGCGCGCCTCCGGGTGCTGGCCCGCCGACTCCAGCAGCAGCGGCGCAAGGCCGGCGGCGCGCAGGCGGCGGTGCGCCTCCAGGCTGTCGAGCCACGGCAGGGCGAGGGTGCGCTGCGCGAGGCTACTGGGTGCCACGAATCTCCTCCAGCGGGCGGCCGTGCAGGAACGCCAGCGCCTCGCCGGCCAGGAACAGCGAGCCAGCGACGACGATGCGGGTCGCGCCCGCAGCCGCCGCCTGGCGGATTGCGGTGCCCGCGTCGGGAGCGACGGACGAGCGGACCCCGGCCTGCGCGCCGTGCCGGCGGAGCGCCTCCGGGTCGAGGGTGCGCGGGTTGCGGACCGGGACGGCCCAGAGCCGCGCGGCGGGAAGGAGCCACTCGTCCACCACCTCCTGCCAGCGCTTGTCGGCGCAGAAGCCGGCGACGAGGTCGAAGCCGGACCAACTGGTGTCGAACAGGTGCTGCCGGAGGGCGAGCGCGGCGGCGGGGTTGTGCGCGCCGTCGACCAGCACCTCGGCGCCTCCGAACCCCAAGCGCTCCAGGCGGCCGGGGTTGCGCGTCGTGCGCAAGGCGTCGCGCAGCGCGCGGTCGGGAACCGCCACGCCGCGCGCCCGCAGCGCCTCGGCCGCCGCGACCACGACGGCCGCGTTCTCGCGCTGGTGCGTGCCCGCAAGGCCGACCTCGTAGCGCGACTCGCCGGTCGGCCGCAGCAGGACGAGGTGGTCGGGGTCGGGCACCACCGTGTAGTCGCCGCCGACGATGGACATGGGGGCGCGGACCTCGTGGCTGCGCGCCTTGACGACCGCGAGCGCGTCGCCGGTGCAGGCCGTCACGCATGGCACGCCCGGCTTCATGATGCCGGCCTTCTCCGCCGCGATGTCTGCGACGGTGGGGCCGAGGACCTGCTCGTGGTCGAGCGAGACGTTCGTGATGACGGCCAGCTCGGGCGCGAGGACGTTGGTGGCGTCGAGGCGGCCGCCCATGCCGGTCTCCACGACGGCCCACTCCACCTTCGCGTCGCGGAACGCGCAGAACGCAAGGGCGGTCACGACCTCGAAGAACGTTGGCGGCTCGCCGTCGGCGTCGAGGGCCGCGACATGGGGGCGGATGAGGTGCAGCAGCCGCGCGACCTCGGCGGGGGCGATGGACACCCCGTCGACCTCGACGCGCTCGGTGAAGCTGACGAGGTGCGGGCTCGTGGTGCAGCCGGCGCGGAAGCCAGCGCGGCGCAGCGTCTCCGCCAGCATCCGGGTCACGGAGCCCTTGCCGTTGGTGCCGGCGACGTGGATGGCGCGGAAGGTGTCGTGCGGCCGGCCGAGGCGCTCCAGCAGGCGCTCGACCTTGCCGAGGCCGAGCTTGATGCCCAGCGCCTGCCGGCCGTAGAGCCACTCCAGGCTCTCGGCGTAGGTCCACATCAGAAGCCCTCGCCGTACTCGGCGCCGGAGACGAGCGGAAGGTCCGCGCGCCCGAGCCAGCTTGGCCCCGGCAGGACGCGCACCTTGCCGCCCTCCAGCTTGACGCGGCCCTCGGCGAACAGGCCGACGGTGCGCGGGAGAATCAGGTGCTCCAGCCGGAGGATGCGCTGCTGGAGCGCGCGCTCGTCCTCGTCGGGCCGCACGCGCAGCGACGCCTGCAGGATGGTGGGGCCGCCGTCGAGGTCGTCGGTGACGAGGTGGGTCGTGCAGCCGGCGCGCGCCACGCCCGCGGCTATGGCTTGGCGGACCGCGTTGAGGCCGCGGAAGTCCGGCAGCAGGGCCGGGTGGATGTTGACCATGCGGCCCGCGAACGCCTGCACGAGGGCGGGGCCGGCGATGCGCATGTAGCCCGCCAGCACGACGAGGCCCGGGCGCTCGGCCTGGAGGGCCTCGAGCAACCGCGCGTCATGCTGCGCCCGCTTCTCCCCCGGCTCCGGCGGCAACGCGAGGACCGCCGGCACCTTGGCGTTGCGCGCCACGGCGAGGGCGCCCGCGTCGGGGCGGTCGCTGGCCACCAGCGCCACCCGGGCCTGGACGTGGCCGGACTGGATGCGGTCCAGCAGCGCCTGGAGGTTGGAGCCCTTGCCGGAGGCCAGGACGGCGACGCGGAGCACCAGGGGGCGCCGACCCTTTCCAGGTTCTTAAGGGGAAACGCACGGGCGGGGCGGGCGGCCCCGCCACCTGCAGCCAATTTGCCAGAGTCGGGGGCGTTCCGATAGCATCGGCCCACCTTCTTGCAAATCCGGAAAAATACCTCGCGCCGGATGCCGCGCCGGCTGTCTCGGCAGCCGGATGTGATGCAAGATGAACCTAGCGTTAGCTCTGTTGACGACGGCCGCGGTGGCCGTGCTGGTGGGCGGGCAGGCGGCCGCCGCGGACGGTCCCCTGGACGACTGGCCGCGCTGCCAGCCCGTCGTGGTCACCGTCGAGCCGGTCGGCCACACGGAGGACCCGAATTGCCTGTTCCCGCTGCCCACGATTCGCCCGGAACTCCCTTAACGGGCGACCCTCTGGGGTCAACCGACATTGCCGAACGGCCGCCCCCGCCTCATCGCAAGCGCGTCCGCGTTGGCCCTCCTCCTTCTGCCCCTCTGCCTCGCCGCCAGCCCGGCCGCGGTGGGCACCACGGCCGGCATCGCCAGCCCGCGCGCCATCCTTGAGGCCAGCCTGCGCGGCTACGCGGCCGACGGCTCCGCGTGCGGCCCGGGGCGCATCGTTGGGACGGCCGCCCAGGCGCACCTGGAGAACGACACGAACGAGTTCGCCCTTGGGGTCTCCCCGGTGGGGACGCCGAGCCACAGCGCCTCCGACCACGCCGGCGCGACCGTCTCCATCCAGCTGCGCGACCTCTGCCGCGTCATCCTCCTCCCCATCGCCAGCGGCACCACCGTGCGCGGAGCCGCGACCCACCTGGCGCCCCGCGACGGCCCCCCCACCGACCACGCCCCGCGCGGCAGCACGACGCGGCCGCCGCTGCGGCTCGACCCCACGCTCTCCCTCGACGCCCGCCTCGACGGCGCGTTCCGCCTGGAGGGCGACGTCCGGCTCGCGCTGTGGGAGGCGGACGTGACGGTGCAGGACGCGGACGGCGCCACCACCATCCACGCGGGCAAGCACAGTGACCCGCCGCCCGCGCCGCTGCCGAACGTGGCGGCGGGGAAGATGGCGCAGACGGAGGCGTACCTCGACCTCTACGGCGCCAACCTCACCGCCGTCGGCCTCGGGCCCAGCCTGCTGCTCAACTTCGCGGCGCTGCGGGTCGACGACGGTTTCCTGCTGCTCGACCAGGCCGCCCTCCAGGTGGCGGGGAAGGCGGTGGCCGGCGGGCAGGTCCGCCTCGGGGCGCCCGCCGCGCTGGAGGCCCGCCGCGACGCCTCCGTGCTGCACGTCCAGGTCGGGCACGCCGCCACGCTCGACGTGGACGGCAACCGCGTGACGCAGCCTGGCGGCGGCGCGTCCGCCGGCACCCTCGGAATCCTGCTGGTGGGGCTCGCCGGCGGCGGCCTCGTGCTGGGCACCTGGGGCGTGAAGCGCGCGACGCGGCGGCTGGCCGGCACCGACCGCTACGCCCGCACGGTGGCGGTGGCGCGCTGGGTGGCGTGGCTGCCGCTGCTGGGCCGCCACGAGCGCGTCATCCTGGTCGTGGCGCTGCTCAAGTTGGAACGCTACCCCGAGGCGGAGCAGGCCCTCGCCCGCAAGCGGCGCTGGCACGCCATCCTGCCCACGTGGGACTTCCTCATGGCCCACCTGCGGGCGCGCACCGGCGACCGCGCGGGCGCGGTGCGGCACCTCACCGCCTGCATCTCCATCGACCCCTCCTACGCCACCGACGCCCGCGCCGACCCCGCCCTGCGCCCCATCGTGGACGAGGCGCGCCACCTCGCGCACGGCAGCCGGCCGGAGGGCTACGCCTGATGCTGCTGCTCGCCTTCATCCGCGACGGCCCCAAGATGCGGGCCCGCATCCAGGCGGAGGTGGCGGCGCGGCCCGGCATCTCGATGAACGAGCTCTCCAGCCGCCTCGGCGTCTACTGGAACACGGTGCACCACCACGTCAAGGTCCTGCAGGGCAAGAAGGTCCTGCACGTGGAGGACCGCGGCTGGCGCCACGAGCTCTACCCGGTGGCCACGCCGCCGGCCCACCGCGCCTGGCTGCGCGCGCTGCACGACGAGGACGCGAGCCAGGTGCTGGCGGCGCTGCTGGCCGAGCCCGGCATCGGCGTGTACCAGCTCAGCGACGACCTGGGCCTGAGCCGCAAGGTGGTGCGGACGCAGCTGGCGCGCCTGATGCAGGACGGCCTGGTGGACAAGATGGGGCACGCCCGGCCGCGCTACAAGCCGCGCGAGCCGCCGAACGCGATGGGGCCGGTGCTGGGCCCGGGCCTCGACCGGTCGGACGCCCGCGCCTAGTGGCGGAACGAGCGCTGGCCCGAGAACGCCATCGCGATGCCGTGCTCGTCGGCGGCGGCGATGACCTCGTCGTCCCGGATGGAGCCGCCCGGCTGCACGATGGCCGCTACGCCGTGTTGGGCCGCGACATCGATGGCGTCACGGAACGGGAAGAACGCGTCCGAGGCCATCACGCTGCCCTGGATGCGGGGGCCGCCCTTGTGGGTCGCGATGAAGGTGCTGTCGACGCGCGCGGTCTGGCCGCCGCCGATGCCGACCGTCTTGGTGCCCTGGCAAAAGACGACGGCGTTGGAGCGGATGTGCTTGACGCAGCGCGCCGCGAACAGGAGGCTCTCCATCTGCTCCGGCGTCGGGACCTTCTTGGTGACGGTCTTCCACGCCTTGGGGTCGTACTCCTTGAGGTCGCGGTCCTGCACCAGCAGGCCGCCCGTCACGCTGCGAATCTGCGTGCCGCTGCGGGTGTAGGGCAGGTCGAGGCCCGGCACCTCCAGCAGCCGCAGGTTCTTCTTTTTCTTGAGGTGCTCCAGGGCGTCGGGCGCGAAGCGGGGCGCCACGACAATCTCCAGGAACAGGTCGCCGAGGGCCTGCGCGGTGGCGAGGTCGAGGACGCGGTTGACGGCGACGATGCCGCCGAACGGGGAGTAGGGGTCGCAGGCGAGCGCGTCCTGGTAGGCCTGGAGCAGCGTGGGCGCCTGCGCGATGCCGCAGGGCGTCGCGTGCTTGACGATGACGCAGGTGGGCGTCTCGGGGAACTCCTTGACGGCCTCCAGCGCGATGTCGGCGTCGAGGATGTTGTTGTAGCTGAGCTGCTTGCCGTGCAGCTGGTGTCCGCCGACGATGCTGGGCTCCCGCACGTTGCGCGGGCCGGCCTTGCTGTAGAAGGCGGCGCGCTGGTGGCTGTTCTCGCCGTAGCGCAGCGTCTCGATGCGGTCGAACGCGAACGCGAGGTGCTCGGGGTAGTCGGTGAGGCCGAAGCGCTTCGAGAGCGCGCGGCTGATGATGGCGTCGTAGCGCGCGGTGTGCTGGAACGCCCGCAGCGCCAGCTCCTGCCGCAGCGCCAGCGGCACCGCGCCGCCCTCCAGAGCGTCCGCGACGCGGCCGTACTGGTTGGGGTCGGTGACGACGAGGACGTGGGCGTGGTTCTTGGCCGCGGCGCGGATGAGGCTGGGGCCGCCGATGTCCACCTGCTCCACCAGCTCCTCCAGGTCGGCGCCCTCGGCGGCCGCCTGCTCGAAGGGGTAGAGGTTCACGGCCACGACGTCGATGGGGGTGATGCCGTGCTCGCGCAGCGAGGCCACGTGCGAGGCGATGCTGCGGTCGGCCAGGATGCCGCCCGCGACCTTGGGGTGCAGCGTCTTGACGCGGCCCTCCATCATCTCGGGGAAGCCGGTGAGGTCCGACACATCCTGGACCTCGAGGCCCGCCGCGCGCAGCGCCTTCGCCGTGCCGCCGGTGGAGACCAGGCGCAGGCCGACGCCGACGAGGCGGCGCGCGAACTCCACGACGCCCGCCTTGTCCGAGACCGACAGCAGCGCGCGGGGCGTGCCGTCCGGGAGGCCCGCAGACGCGCTCTTCGCCATGCTCGGTCCGCCGAGGGGTCCGCCGTATATAGGCCCGGGGGCGGGGGGCAAGGCCACCCTCCTGGGGCGCGGCGTTGACGCGGGCAGCAAAACGGCAGTCCGCCCATCATCCCAAGTTGGCCCACGGTTCGGCCCCGGAACGCGCCGCGCGGCCTGCCAACCGGCGCCAACCATTCGTGAAATCCGGGAGTTGAGGGGGGAGTTGCGGCCACTTCGGCCACGGCGATTTATCCGGCCCCGCCCGCGTGCCGGGCTTGGTGAACCCTTGACCAGACTCCTGCCCGCCATGACCCTGCCCGCGCTGCTTGCGCTCCTGTGCCTCCCCGCCGTCGCGGCGGCTCCCCCCGGCCCCCCGCCGATGAACCTGCACGCCGAGCCCCGCGCCGAGGGCACCGCCATCCTCACCTGGGACCCGCCACTTGGCGCAGGCGACGGCATCACCTACAGCGTCTACGCCGACGGCACCCTGCTGGCCTCCATCGCGGCGACGAGCTACACCGTTCCCGTGGGCGCCCCGGTCGTCTACTCCGTCACCGCGACCGACGCGGGCGTCGAGAGCGCGCCCATCGTCATCGTGGTCGCCGTGCAGCCCCTGGCGCCCGACGCGCCCGGGCTCCACTGCCCTCCCTTCGCCACCAACGTGTACACCTACTACCCGTTCGTGGCCATCCGGTTCTACCCCGAGTGCCTGCCCATCCGCCCGTAGGAGACGACATGCGCACGACCTACCGCCTCCTCCACCTGCTTGCCATCGCGGCCCTCCTGGGCGCGCCCGCCGCCGGGGCAGCCACGACCCAGGGCGCCATGACGGCCACTGGGGTCGCTGCCCACGCCGGCGCCGTTCTGGACGGCCCGCTCGTCGCGCTCTGGCAGCAGGACGCCGCGCCCGGCGCCACGGCGGACCCGGCGTTCACGCTGCGGGCGGACCTCCTGCGCGTCGAGACCGACAGCGCCGAGGTCGCGCTGCCAAACCCGCTCAACCCCGTCAGCCTCAACCCGCGCACCGCGCCGCCCGCCCTGCACCGCGACGCCACCGTGCGCGGCACCGCGCTCGCGGGCGGCTACCGCTGGACGCTCCTGGCGACCGACCCGAGCGACCCGCCGCGCATCGCCGCCACCTCCGGCTGCGCGCAGGGCCACCCCGCAGCGCAGGACGCCATCGTGCGGCAGCCGCTCGTCAACTTCCAGCGCGGCGACGCGCCCCGCGACCTGTCGCGGGCCGTGGCGTGGGGCTGCCTCGACGGCGCGCGCGTGGCCGTCACGGGCAACTTCACGCTCTCGCTCTGGGCCTGGAACGCGACGCTGGAGTCGCGCGGCGGCCGCTCCGACCTCCACAGCGGCACCGCGCCAGCCGGCCCCGCCCTGCGCCGGCAGGACGAGGTCTACCTCTTCGCGACCGGCGGCACCCTCACGCTGCCCGCGCTCGCCGGCCAAGGCGCCCTGCTCTACACCGGCGCCGGCACAAGGCTCTCGGGCGGGACCTTAGGCCTGGAGGGCGCGACCGGCACGCTGGAGGCGGCGGGCCGCGCCACCAGCCTCCACGGCAACGCGGTCGCGGTCGAGGGCGACACCGCCCTCGCGGTGGTCGGGCAGGGCGCCGGGCGGCCGCTCGCGGCGCGGCTGGCGGGGCAGGCGCGCAGCGTCTCGGTCGACGGCCGCGACCTCGCCCTCACTGCCACGTTCCCGCTGGCGCCAATGCTGCCGCTGGCCGTCGCGCTGGGCGGCCTCGGCCTCCTGGCCACCGCCGGCGAGGTGCGGCGCGGGCGGCTCGCGCGGGGCGCGTCGTGGGGCGGCCAGTCGCGCCTGCTGTCCCCGCCCGCGACGTGGCGGGAGCGGCGCGCGATGGGCCACTGGGCGCTGGCGCGCGACGCGGCGTTCGCGGGGCGGCTGCGGCGGGCGCAGGGCCACGTGCAGCGCGCGCTGCGCTGGTTCCCGCGCTCGCTCGACGCGCGCCTGCTCGACGCGGCCCTCCTTGTGCGGCGGGGCGACCACCCGACGGCGCTGCACGCGCTGGAGCGGCTCTACGCCGACCTGGGCGACGGGCCGGAGCGGTTCGAGGCGGCGGCGATGGGCGGCAGCAGCGCGATGCTGGCGGGGCGGCACGCGGAGGCCGTCGCGTGGCTGCGACGCGCGGCGGCCGTGGACCCGCTGGCCTTCACGCAGGAGGTCCGCAACCCGCTCTACGAGGGCCTGCGGGACGAGTGGGTGCGGACGGCGCGCAGCAGCTTCGCGCGGGCCTACCTGGCGTGCTAATTAGCGGCTACAAGGACGCCGGACAGCGTTTGGTTCACCGTCAAGCATGGGGTTGGCGGCGTTGCCTCCGGCCGCTGCCCGCTGCCCGGCGTCCCCCTGGAGCAAGACCATGGACACCCACCGCACCCGCATCTCCGCCGCCGTGCTTGCCAGCCTCCTGCTGGCCTTCACCCTCCCCTCCGCCCACGCCGTCGCCGACTGCGCCAGCGCCAGCGTGCCCGAGCCGCCCGCGTGCGCCTTCGCGTGCGAGTCCGGCCAGGCGCTCCGGGTCACCGCCACCTCCGCCAGCGGCGGCGAGGTGCGGGGCGAGGCCACCTGCCCCACCACCGCGGCCGGCTGCCAGGGCGTTGCCACCTGCAGCGGGGAGGGCCCGCCGGGGGACGCCTCCGGGGTCGGCGTCTGCGCGGGCTGGGCCGCCAACGGCGACGGCGTCGTCGTGTGCAGCGGCGGCAGTGCGACCGGCTTCACCCTGCCGCCCGCGCTCGACTGCGGCGGCGTGGCCACCCTCAACCAAGAGCTGCGCGACCACACCGTCCTGTTCGTCAGCCGCGACCCCGCCATCGTCGGGCAGTCCTACTCGTGGACGCGCGACACCGGCTGCGTGCGGCTGCTGCCGCGCTGCCACCTGGGGAACCGCGACTCCAGCCGCGGAATCGTGTGCGGCGTCGGCCAGTTCAACTGGGTGGCCAGCGGCAGCTGACGGCTCCCTGCGCTAGGCGTCCGCGTACTCGAGCTCCTTCGAGTTGACCCACGCGATGAGGTCGAGCGCCACGACGCAGGACTCCGCCACCTCGGGGTGCGGGTCGCGGGCGTAGCGCTCCAGCACCGGGATGGACTCGGGCTGGCCGATGGCGCCCAGCGCCTCCGCGCACTCGTGGCGGACCATGACGTGCTCATCCTCCTTCATCAGCGTCCGCGTCAGCGCGGGGATGGCGTGCGGGTCCTGCATCTGCCCCATCACGTAGGCCACCTCGTGCCGCAGCAGCGCGCTCGGGTCCGCGAAGCAGGCGGCGAGCGCGTCCACGGCCTCGGGCCCGCCGAGGTTGCGCAGGGTGAAGACGCAGCGCATGCGCTGGAACATCGGCAGCGAGGCGTCGGTGAGCCGCGCGCGCAGCTCCGCGGCCCGGGCGCGGTGGTCCGCCGCCTTGCCATCGAGCGGCGGCGCAGGGTCCACGCTGGTGTAGCCCGCGTCCTCGATAGCGCCGGCCGGGACGTTCCGGTTCATGGTCGTTTCCAGACAATCCGGAACTTCAGGCTTCCGCCCGCCGCCACGGGGACGCCCATCCGCGCGACGCGCCGGAACGGCCCCGCTGGCCCCGGAGAGGTGACCTTCGGGTGGGTGGGCTGCTTTGGCGTCGGGCGCCTGTTGCGCCACGCCGTCCACCCCCACACCAGGAGCGAGGTGCTGAACAGCCAGTCCAGGAAATTCTTGGCACTGGAGATCTCGGCGCCGATGTCTTGGCGCAAGCCGATGAACGTCATGAGCGTGAGAAGCAGCCAGAGAACAAGCAAGGCATATCCAAAGTAGATGCGGAGAACAGAGTAGAAGGTCCTTGCCTCTACCTCCGGCGGCGGGCGCACTCCTTGGAAGTCAAGGCGTCGGCCGCGGCGCGCGTGCACTTGGATGAGGTCCCGCCCCGCGAGGCGCCGATAGAGCAGGTTGCCAAGCCCCCAGGTCAACCACCCAGTCAGTAGGAAAACGACGATGTGGGCGCCCTCCGTGGTGCGATGCCGCACGAGGCGGAGGGATGCGGGGGCGCGGGCCTGGATGCGATACCCCTGGGCGGCAGCCTCCGCGACGAAGGCTTCAAGGTCTCTCTGCGTCGCCACGACATAGGCGTCCACGTGGCCGGAAGGGGATGCAGGATTGGAAATCTTTGCCGGGAAGATGGGGCGCTACCGACGCACGACCAGGCTCTTGGCCGTCATGGCCGCCGGGACGGGCAATCCCATCAGGTCGAGCAGGGTGGGCGCGACGTTCTCCAGCGCGCCGCCGTCCGCGAGCCTCTCGCCGGGGCGGCCGTTGACAAGAATCAGCGGGCTCGGGTTCATGGTGTGCTTGGTGACCGGCTCGCCGCGGCCACCGTCGGCCAGGACCTTGCACATCTCCTCCGCGTTGCCGTGGTCGCTCGTGATGAGCGTGACGAAGCCAAGCTCCGTCGCGACGCTGGTGAGGCGGTTGAGGCAGTTGTCGGTGAACTCGACCGCCTGGATGGTGGCCTCCAGCTTGCCGGTGTGGCCCACCATGTCGGGGTTGGCGAAGTTGACGACCACGAAGTCGTGGCCGCCGCTGCCCATCGCCAGCAGCACCTCGTCCGCGACCTGTCCCGCCGACATCTCGGGCCGCAGGTCGTAGGTCGCGACCTTCTGGCTCGGCACGAGCTTGCGGACCTCGCCCGGGAACGGCGCCTCGCGGCCGCCGTTGAGGAAGTAGGTCACGTGCGCGTACTTCTCCGTCTCCGCGGTGTGGAACTGCGTGAGGCCGAGCTTCGCCAGGTGCTCCGCGAGGCAGTCCTCCACGGCCTGCGGCGGGTAGGCGACCGAGAGGCCGGGGAACGCGTTGAAGGCGTCGTCGTAGCGCGTCATGCAGGCCCACGCGAGGTTGGCGACCTGCTGGCGCGGGAAGCCCGCGAACGCGGGGTCCATGAAGGCGCGCGTCACCTGGCGGCTGCGGTCGGGCCGGAAGTTCAGCCACAGCACCGCGTCGCCGGGCCGCACGACGCCGTTCGGGTCGATGCTGGTGGGCTCCACGAACTCGTCGCCCTGGTTGCGCGCGTACGCGGCCTCGACGGCGGCCTGCGCCGACGCGGCCTTGTGGCCCTTGGCGCTGGCGTAGAGGCCGTAGGCGGCCTGGATGCGCTCCCAGCGCGTGTCGCGGTCCATCGCGTAGTAGCGGCCCACGAAGTCCGCGACCTTGCCGACGCCCGCCGCCGCAATCTGCTTGTCGAGCGTGGCAAGGTAGCCGAGGGCGGAGCGCGGCGGCGTGTCGCGGCCGTCACCGACCGGGTGGACCCAGACGTCGCGGAGGCTAGCCTTCGCGGCGGCCTTGAGCGCGGCGCCCATGTGGGCCTCGTGCGCGTGGACGCCGCCGGGGCCGAGCAGGCCCATCAGGTGCAGGCGGCCGCCGCTGCGCCGCAGGTGCGCGAACGCCGCCTGGATGCCGGGCTCCTGGCCGAAGGTGCCCGCCGCGATGGCGTTGTTGATGCGCATGAAGTCCTGGTACACGACGCGGCCGGCGCCGATGTTGAGGTGCCCGACCTCGCTGTTGCCCATCTGGCCCGGCGGCAGCCCGACCGCGGGGCCGTTGTTGCGCAGCTCGACGTTGGGGCAGGTGGCGCGCAGGCGGTCGAGGCAGGGCGTCTTGGCCAGCCGCACCGCGTTGCAGACGTGCCTCTCGTCGCCCCACGCGAAGCCGTCGAGGACGATGAGCAGGGCGGGGCGGTGGGCCACGCGGCGCGCAGCGGCGGCGGGGTGTTAAGGCTGCGGCGGCACCGGGGACTTCCTGCTCTGGCGGGTGGACCATCAGGCGGCGCGGCCAAGGGGGATGGTGGCCAGTTCCTCGTAGGACGAGCCGTCGGTCCGGCCCAGCTTGGAGCGGTAGAGGACGACGCTGCCGGCGGCGAACGTCCCCCACCGTTGGGCGGCGTGGCGCGCGCACCACGCGCTCAGGTCCTGCGGCTCCGGCAGGCGCGCCAGCGTCAGGTGCGCCGCGAACGGGTGGCTCTCCGGAATGCCCAACTCCGTGGTGGCTGTTCGCACTTTCTGCGCGACGTCGCCCAGACCCTCCGCCACGACGCCCGCCCACGCGACCCGGGCGCGCCGCATATCTGGGAAGCCGCCCACACCAAGGAGCGCCCCTTCCAGCGGCGCCGCGTCCTTGAGGCCCTCCCGCAGCGCGGCCTCCACCGGCGCGGGGTCCGGCACCTCGCCCAGGAACCGCAGGGTCAGGTGCCGCTTGCGGGGGGCGACGAGGCGGGCGCCCGGCACCAGCCCTTCCAGGTCCCGCACCGCGCTGGCCAGCCCTGGCGCCGCGTGGATGGAGATGCCGACGAAGAGGCGCACGGGCGGAGGTCCGCGCCGCACGCCTTAGCCCTTTGCGGACTCCCGGCGCGGCCCCGCGTTCGTCCCTGCCCAGCCGGGAACTTTTATGTCGCCAGCCGCGCGTGACGCCGCATGGTGG
>JAXDQP010000020.1:0-19977 GCA_034667745.1 Thermoplasmata archaeon | reverse complement strand
CAAGATGACCATCCATGGCGACGAGTTCCACGTCGAGAACTTCCTCGGCGAGCGCGCGCCCCGCGTGGCCCGCATCGTCCCCGGCGTCAAGATCACCGTCAAGGGCGCCGACGTCACCATCGAGGGCGTGGACCTGGCCGCCGTGAGCCAGACCGCCGCCAACATCGAGGGCTGCACCAAGATCCGCAACAAGGACATCCGCGTCTTCCAGGACGGGGTCTACATCACCAAGAAGGGGGAATGACATGAGCCCTGACACGAAGGCCAAGAGCGCCAAGCCGTCCGCCGCCGCCAAGGCCGGCGAAAAGGCCCGCGCCAAGGCCGCCCACGAGAAGACCGCCAAGAAGGCGGAGGCCAAGCCGTCCGGCCAGGACGCGCCCACGGGCGAGGCCCCCGTCGCGGCCCAGAGCGAGGCCTACCGGGCCAACGCCAAGCCCGAGCTCACCGAGGCGCAGCGCGTCGCGCTCGGCGTCCGCCGCCAGAAGGACGCGGCCCGCCCGGCGTTCCGCCGCCACGAGTGGTGGCGCTACAAGAAGCTCGGCGGCAAGGACGCCCCGTGGCGCCTGCCGCGCGGCATCCACTCCAAGGTGCGGCGCCACTTCGGCTACCGCCCGCCCCTGGTGAGCATCGGCTACCGCGGCCCCGAGGCCGTGCGCGGCCTGCACCCCAGCGGCTTCGAGGAGGTCCTCGTCTACAACGAGGCCGACCTGCAGTCCGTCAACAAGGCCACCCAGGCCGCCCGCGTCGGCGGCACGGTGGGCGGCCGCAAGGCCAAGCTCATCGAGGCGGCCGCCGACAAGCTCGGTGTGCGCGTCCTCAACCGCCGCTCGGAGGTGTCCGCATGAGCGACCTGCGCAACCAGCGCCGCCTCGCCTCGTCGGTGATGAAGATCGGCAGCAGCCGCGTCCGCATCGACCCCGACCGCGCGGAGGAGGTGGCCGGCGCCGTCACCCGCGCCGACATCCGCAAGCTCGTCTCCGGCGGCGTCATCACCTCGGTCCAGAAGACCGGCGTGTCGCGCGGCCGCGGCCGCAAGCTCGACGCCCAGAAGGCGAAGGGCCGCCGCACCGGCCCCGGCTCCCGCAAGGGCGCCGCCGGCGCGCGCACCCCCCGCAAGGCGACCTGGATGAGCCGCATCCGCGCCCTCCGCGAGGAGCTGCGCGGCCTGCGCGAGAAGGGGGCCATCGACGCCTCCGTGTACCGCGACTACTACGTGCGCGCCAAGGGCGGCCAGTTCCGCTCGCGCGCCCACCTGCGCTCGCACATGAAGACGGAAGGCGCCCTCTCTGAGGAGGTGCAGGTCTAATGGCTGTTGGACCCCGCACCCGCGTCCCCTTCCGCCGCCGCCGCGAGGGCAAGACCGACTACCGCCGCCGCCTGGCGCTGCTGAAGTCGGGCGAGACCCGCGTCGTCGTCCGCCGCACCAACGGCAACGTCATCGTCCAGTTTGTGAGCTGGGCGCAGGACGGCGACCAGGTGACGGCCACCGCCGTCGCCCAGGAGCTCGCCAAGCTGGGCTGGGAGAGCTCGGCCAAGAACACTCCCGCGGCGTACCTGACCGGCCTTCTGGCCGGCAAGCGCGCCGCCGCCGCCGGCGTGGAGTCGGCGGTGCTGGACATTGGCCGCCACGTGCCCTCGAAGGGCTCGCGCGTCTTCGCCGCCCTCAAGGGCGTCAAGGACGCCGGCATCGACGTCGCCGCGGGCGACGAGGACATCTACCCCAGTGAAGAGCGCCTCAACGGGGCGTTCCTGGACCTGGAAACGAACTTCAACGCCGTGAAGGACCGCATCTCCTCGGAGAAGCAGGCCACGGCTAAGTCGACCTGACGAGGAAGTGCAACACCATGGCTGAACAATTCGTGAACCCCGCCCGCGCCCCGCGCAGCGGAGACGCTCCCCGCACCCCCGGCGGCTTCGGCGGCCGCGGCGCCGGTGGCCCCCGTGGCCCCGGCGGCTCGGGTGGATCCGGCGGCCGCTCCGGCGGCTTCGGCGGCCGCGGCGCCGGTGGACCCGGCGGCCGCTCCGGCGGCCCCGGTGGCCCGCGTGGCCCCGGTGGGCCTGGCGGCCGCTCCGGCGGCCCCGGTGGCCGCGGCGGACCCCGCTCCGGCGGCGACCGCCGCCGCCGCGACGACGACAAGCCGGTCGTCCCCTGGGAGCCCAAGACCCGCCTCGGGAAGATGGTCAAGTCGGGCCAGTGCAAGACGATGAGCGAGGCGCTCGCGACCAAGCTCCCCCTGCGCGAGCCCGAGATCGTCGACGCCCTGCTGCCCGAGCTGGCCGACGAGGTCATCAACATCAACATGGTCCAGCGCATGACCGACTCCGGCCGCCGCGTCCGCTTCAGCATCACCGCCGTCACGGGCAACCGCGACGGCTTCGTGGGCATCGGCATGGCGAAGGGCAAGGAGGTCGGCCCGACCATCAAGCGCGCCATCGACCGCGCCAAGATCTCGATGATCGAGGTCAAGCGCGGCTCCGGCAGCTGGCAGTCCGGCGTCGGCGCCCCCGCCAACTCCGTGCCGTTCAAGCTGTTCGGCAAGTGCGCCTCCACCGAGGTCACCATCAAGCCGGCGCCGCAGGGCACCGGCCTGGTCGGCGGCAAGACCGCCCGCGCGGTCCTCGGCCTCGCCGGCGTCCACGACGCCTGGATCTACACCCGCGGCCAGACCGGCACCTCGACGAACTACGCCAAGGCGCTGTTCAACGCCCTCAAGGCGGTCGACGACGTCCAGATGACGCCCGCCCAGCGCGCGCGCATCCAGATCGTCCCCGGCCCGCAGCGCGCCCCCGCCCTGCGCCCGGTCGAGCAGCCCCCGGCTGACGCCCCCGCCCAGGAGGTCAAGGCATGAGCGCCCCGCAGGCCCAGGCCGCCACCATGGGCGCCGCCACGCAGGGCCCGAAGGCCGTCGCCGGCAAGGTCGTCACCGTCATCCGCCTGCGCGGCACGCAGAACCTCAACCCCAAGACGAAGGACACCCTGAAGTACCTCCGCCTGAACCGCGTCAACCACGCCGTCGTCCTCCCGGGCAACGAGACCACCGTGGGCATGCTGCAGGTGGCGAAGGACTACGTCACCTGGGGCGAGGTCGACGCCGCCACCCTGGCGGCCGTCATCCGCAGCCGCGGCCGCGTCGCGGGCAACAACGCCCTGACCGAGGCCCACGTGGCCAAGACGACCCCGTTCAAGAGCATCGACGCCCTGGCCAGCGCCATCGTCGAGGGGAAGTTCGAGTACAAGAACATCCCAGAAATCAAGCCCCTGTTCCGCCTGCACCCGGCCCGCCAGGGCCTGGAGGGCATCAAGCGCTCCGTCCAGAACGGCGGCGCGCTCGGCTACCGCGGCACCGACATCAACCGCCTGCTGGGCCGCATGCTCGGCGAGGGCACCCCCGAGGCCGCGGTCGCGATGGACCCCGCCAAGCGCGCCGCGCAGCAGAAGGTCGTCAAGGCCGGCGAGAAGACGGTCCGCACCGAGGCCAAGGCGAAGGCCGCCGCCACCAAGGGAGGTGCCTGATGGCATCCGGTGGACGCGCCAAGAAGTTCCGCGGCAACCACACGCACGGGCGCGGCAAGAAGGCCGGCCGTGGCGCGGGTCTCCGGGGCGGCCGTGGCCGCGCCGGCGCCAACAAGCACCGCTACCTCATGCTGCAGCTGCTGGGCGGCAAGCACGAGCACACGGCGGCCCGCCCCTGGGGCCGCATCGGCTTCAAGTACCGCTCCCGCGACGGCAACCCCCGCCCCGAGACCGTGAACGTCGGCGACCTCGCCGTGCGCTTCCCGGGCCAGGGCGAGATCGACCTGGTGGCGGCCGGCATCGGCAAGCTGCTCGGCTCGGGCTCCATCGGCCACAAGGTCTCCGTCAAGGTGGACCAGGCCTCGCCCGGCGCCGTCGAGAAGGTCAAGGCCGCCGGTGGCTCCGTCACCGTGCTGAGCCCGCCCGCCGAGAAGAAGGCGGCGCCCAAGCCCGACGCGGCGAAGGCGGCGCACGGCGGCAAGGCCGGCGGCGACAAGCCCGCCCCCAAGCCCGCCGGCGACAAGCCGGCCAAGGCCGACAAGCCCAAGTCGGACAAGCCCGCCAAGTAGGCCGGCGCAGGCGATTTTCCTTTTCCCTTTCCCCCTCCCCCGAATGACGTTCGACTCCCAGCCCTTAAGAGGACCCCCTCTTTGGGCGCCCCAATCCTGGTGACCGCATGGCCGAGACCGAGAAGCGCAGTTCCCTGTACGCACTGGAGCCCATCATCAAGCGATGGCCCACCGTGGTCAAGCCCGAGGGTCACGTCTCCTTCAAGACGAAGCTGCTGTGGACCACGGTCTGCCTGCTGCTCTACTTCATGCTCTCCAACATCCCGCTCTTCGGGGTGTCGTCGCAGCAGCTCGACCTGTTCGCCAACTTCCGCGCCATCCTGGCCGGCCAGTCCGGCTCGCTGATGCACCTGGGCATCGGCCCCATCGTCACCGGCTCCATCGTGATGCAGCTCTTCACGGGCGCCAAGATCATCAAGCTCGACCTCACCAAGGACGAGGACAAGCAGATCTACCAGGGCGCCCAGAAGATCATGGTCCTCCTGTTCATCTTCATCGAGGCCATCCCCCAGGTGTACGGCTTCCTCAACCCCGACGACCGCCTCATCTCCTGGTTCGGCGCGCACGGCATGGGCGACGGCAAGTTCGGCGCCCGCAGCATCGTCATCGGCCAGCTCGCCCTCGGCGCCATCGTCGTCTTCCTGATGGACGAGCTGATCTCCAAGTGGGGCATCGGCTCGGGCATCTCGCTCTTCATCGCCGCCGGCGTCAGCCAGTCCCTGTTCCAGGGCAGCCTGAGCTTCCAGCACGCCAACCCGGGCGCCTACAACCCCATCAGCAACCCGCCCGTCGGCACCATCCCGATGGTGTTCTACGTGTTCTGGAAGGGCAACCTGGCGGACCTCGTGCACTCGAACGGCTTCGAGAACGTCTTCATCGGCGGCTCGGCGTTCCCCAACCCCGTCATCGCGTTCCTGGGCACCATCATGATCTTCATGTTCGTGGTGTTCGCCGAGGCCAGCCGCATCGAGCTGCCCCTGGCGCACGGCAAGGTGCGCGGCGCGCGCGGCCGCTACCCGCTGCGCCTCATCTACGCCAGCAACATCCCCGTCATCCTGATGGCGGCGCTGCTGGCGAACGTGAACATCTTCAGCCTGCTGCTCTGGCAGCACCCGACCTTCAGCAAGATCCCCTTCATCGGGCACTCCTGGTGGGTCGGCACCTACCAGACCGGCGGCGGCAGCACGCAGCCCATCGCGGGCGGCGCCTGGTACCTCACCGCGTTCAAGGGCCTCAACGACTGGTTCCTGCCGCTGTTCGACCCGCGCTACGCGGCCTACGCGCACGGCCACGTCTGGTGGCAGATCCTCATCAAGATCGCGCTGTTCCTGGCGCTCTTCATCGGCGGCTCCATCATGTTCGCCAAGTTCTGGGTCGAGACCACGAACATGGGCCCCCGCGACGTCGCGAAGCAGATCGAGAAGTCGGGCATGCAGATTCCCGGCTTCCGCCGCGACCCTCGCGTCCTGGAGAAGGTGCTGGAGCGCTACATCCCCACCCTGACCATCATCGGCGGCGCCACCGTCGGCGCCCTCGCGGCCTTCGCCGACATGATTGGGACGGTGGGCCAGGCGTCGGGCACCGGGTTGCTGCTCTGCGTGGGCATCTTCATGCGCATGTACGAGCAGATCGCCAAGGAGCAGGTGATGGAGATGCATCCGGTCCTGCGCGGCTTCTTCGGCGCCGAATGACGAGCGAAGCGACCCGCGAGCCGAGGATGCCGCGCGAGCCGGCCCTGCGCCTGCGCCTCGGCGCGCGGCAGCGCTCGGTCCTGACCCTCGCGGACCTCGTCGAGGCCGACTGATGGCAAGCCGCCCCGTCGCGCCCGCGCGCGCCCCGCCCAAGCCGGCCCGCCCCGGCGACAAGGCGCCCGGGCTGGCCGAGAAGCTGCTCGCGCACTGCGCCACGCATCCCCAGGTCACCACCCGCAAGGGCGCCAAGACGTTCCAGGTGCGCGTCACCACGGCGGGCCTCACGGTCACGCCGCCCGACGGCAAGTCGCTGGTCTTCGTGCGCGCCGACCTGGAGCGGGCCCTGCGCGCAATCCTCGAGGTCCGCGCCGCGCAGGCGCCCATGACCGTGGAGAGCCTCAAGGCGCACGGCGTCGGCCCCGAGGGGCTCTACGTCTGGGGCATCCTGGGCGACATGAACGCGCGCCCGGCGTGACGGCCGCTCGTTTGGGAGCCCTCTAAGCCAGCGCGGCGTTCGCGGCGCGATGCCGTCCCGCCAGGGCATGCCCGCCCCCGCGCCCGTCGCGGGCCTGCGCGTGCGGATGCGCTGGGCGGACGTCGCGTTCCTGCACTGGCGCGTCGAGGCGCAGGAGGTGGAGGCCGCGCTGCCGGCAGGGGTCGCCCCTGACAGCTTCGACGGCTCGGCCTGGGTGAGCGCGCTCGCCTTCCGCATGCGCCGCATCCGCGCCTTCGGTCTGCCCGTCTCGCCGGCGGTGCCGGAGCTGAACCTGCGCACCTACGCCCGCCACGCGGGGCGGCCCGGCATCGTGTTCCTCGCCATCGACGCGCCGCGCGCCGCCACGCTGCTCGGCCGGGCGCAGGGGCTGCCCTACCACCGCGCCCGCGTCGACCTGGCCAACGACGGCGTGGATTGCCGGCCTCCCGAGGGCCCGCGCTTCGCCGCCGCGTGGCGGCCCCGGGGGGACGCGGACGCGGCGCTCGACCGCTTCCTCACGGAGCGCTACTGCGCCTGGACGACGTGGCGGGGCCGGCTGGCCCGCGTGGACGTGGCGCACGAGCCGTTCCCGCTGCAGGCCGCGCAGGCGAAGGTGCGCGCGTGGGGCCGCCTGCCGCCGGTGGCGCAGGGCCGGCAGCCGGACCTCGCGCACTGGTCGCCGGGGGTGCCCGTCCTGTGCGGCCGGGTCCGGCCACTTCCCGGCGCCACCGCCGTGGATTCGCCTGCCCCACCGCAAGGCTGAAGCGGTTTCCGGACCCCTCGGTGAAGCGATGGGGGGCAAGCCGCGGCTCCGGCGCACGCCGGAGCCCTACCAGCGCTACCGCGCCCCCCTCCAGGCCAAGTGGCGGCCCTTCATCCTGGAGCGCGACCGCCACCGCTGCCGCGTCTGCGGCGCCAAAGAGGAGCTGGAGATGGCGCACATCACGGACGCCGTCGCCTTCGTGCGCGCCGCTGGCCACCACCGCGCCGTCACCTTCAGCTACCGCTGGGACAACCTGATGACGCTGTGCGCCGAGTGCCACGCCGCCAGCCACGCCTTCCACCTCACCGAGGCCATCGTGGAGCGCCGCGAGAAGGTCGCGACGATGCAGGCCCAACTGCGCCGCCTGCGCGGCTGGAGCACGCCCTTCGCGGTCCTGCCGCCGGAGCTGGTGCCGCCGGAGATGCGCCCCCGCCGCAGCTTCCACGACACCCTCCGCCTCAGCCCCCTCGTGCCGTTCCCGACGTTCGCCAAGTACGTCTCCGACGGCGGCCTCGTGTTCGACGACCAGGAAGCGAAGCCGGCGCAGACCGCCCTCCCAGGCGCCGGCGGCGACGGGGTCGCTCCCGTCCAACTGTCCCTCCGTCCCCTGGTCGAGCCCCCCGCGCAGGACGCCAACGCCTGACCTTTTGATGAGGGCCCGCCATGCCGCCGCGTGCTGCGCGGGAGGTTCACGGCCCTCAACGGCGCCGCCCTCGTCGTGGGCGCCCTCGCCGGCCTGGGGGCGGTCGGCCTGCGCTGGCTCATCGACCTCGTGCAGAACGCCGCCTTCATGGGCACGCTGACGGCCACGCCCAAGGAGGAGAACCAGTTCTTCCACAGCCCGTGGGGCCTCCTCGTCCTGCTCGTCCCCGCCGCCGGCGGCCTCGTGGTCGGCCTCACCCGCACCTACTGGAAGGAGACGCGGCAGTACGGCGTCACTGAGGTCATGGCCGCCGTGCAGGCCAAGGGCGGCATCCTGCGCGGCCGCAGCAGCTGGGGCCACGGCCTCATCTCCGCCATCACCGTCGGCACCGGCGGCTCGACCGGCCGCGAGGGCCCCATCGGCTACATCGGCGCCGCCCTCGGCTCCAGCATGGGCCGCCGCCTCGGCTTCAGCGCCCGCGACATCAAGATCCTCCTCGGCTGCGGCTTCTCCTCGGGCATCGCGGCGAGCTTCAGCGCCCCCCTCGGCGGCGTCCTGATGGCGCTGGAGCTGATTCTCCCCGAGTTCAGCACGCACGCCTTCATCCCGCTCGTGGCCTCCACCGTGGTCGGCGTCACCGTCGGCCACATCTTCCTCGCCGACCAGGCCACCTTCATCGTGCCGGGCTTCCACCTCGGCTCCCCCTCCGAGCTGCTGGCCTACGCCATGCTGGGCCTCGTGTGCGGCCTCGCGGCGGTGGCCTTCATCCGCCTCGTCACCTGGAGCTACAACGCCTGGACCGCGATGGCGGTGCCCGAGACGCTGAAGCCCGCGCTCGGCGGCCTGCTCGTGGGCCTGGTCGGCCTGACGCTGTGGCAGACCTTCGGCAACTACCACGTCTTCGGCACCGGCTACGCCACGGTGACCTCTATCCTGCGCACCACGCCGCCCCTCTTCTGGACCCTCATCCCGCTGCTCGCGGTGCTCGCCGTCGCCAAGCCCATCGCCACCGCCGTCACGGTCGCCTCCGGCGGCGGCGGCGGCATGTTCAGTGTCAGCCTCTACCAGGGCGCGCTGTGGGGCGGCCTCGTCGGCCTCGGCGCGCAGGCCGCGTGGCCCGACGCTGGCATCAGCCCCGCCAGCTACGCCCTCGTCGGCATGGGCGCCTTCTACGCCGCCAGCACCCGCGCCACGCTCACCGCCATCGTCATCCTCACCGAGCTGACGCGCGACTACGCCATCGTGCTGCCCCTCATGCTCGCCGCCGTCATCGCGGACGCCGTGAGCGTGGGCCTGAGCAAGGAGTCGCTCTACACCATCAAGCTCGCGCAGAAGGGCATCCACTACGAGCACGACCGCGTCCAGAGCCCCCTGGATTTCCTCCAGGTCAAGGACGTGATGAGCACCAAGGTCGACACCCTCAGCAGCACCCTCACCGTCGGCGAGGCGTTCAACCGCATGATGGACCTCGGCCACACCGGCTACCCCGTCACCGACGCCGAGGAGCGCCTCATCGGCATCGTCACCCGCCGCGACCTGAGCAAGCACATGCAGTCGGGCAAGGGCGCCCAGCCCCTCAACGACGTCGTGTCCGGCCTCTGCATCACCGCGTTCCCCGAGGAGATGCTCTACCGCGCCCGCGACCGCATCTACCAGCAGGACATCGGCCGCCTCATCGTGGTGGATCCCGCCGACCGCAAGAAGGTGGTCGGCATCCTCACCCGCAGCGACCTCCTGCGCGCGGAGGCGCAGCGCGACGTCGAGCACGGCGACCCGTGGGGCGCGTCATAATTCGCAAATCATAAGGATGTTCCACATTTGGCCATAAGTTAGATGTGCGACTCCAAGCTCAGAGACGTTGGCGGGAACGCCAACGTGCATTATGGAAGAACCTGTTTTCCTCCAGAAGAACAACGTCACCGTGACCAAGACCCGGTTCATGGTGCCTGGCCAGACCTATGCCATCAACGGCGTCACCTCCGTCGCGACGCTCCAGGAGAACCCCAAGAGGTGGCCTGCCATCGTCGCCATGGTCATCGGCGGCTTGGTGATGCTGGCCGGCTTCTCGCCCCTCAACCTGGCGGCCATTTTCGGCGGCCTCGTTCTCGGCGTGGCCGGGTACTTTTGGTTCATGGCCCTCAAGCCGACGTTCCACGTTGTCCTCCGCTCGTCCTCCGGCGAAGCCCGCGCGCTTTCCGGCAAGGATGGGGCGTTCATCAGCGGCGTCGTCGAAGCCATCAACAAGGCCCTGGTCGCAAGGGGATGAGCACGCCGGGCGGCCCTACGGTTAAGGGTTAAGGGGAAGCGGCCTCTGCCCTGGCCATGGCTAAGACCGCGCAGAAGACCGTCCAGCGTGCACCCGCGAAGAAGGCCGCGCCGCCCGCGCACGCCGACCTGCTGCGTGCCGTCGGCCTCGGGGCGACCCTCCTGGGCGCGCACGACGGGACCACGTGGTCCGGCTCCGGCCCGCAGCGCACCGTCCGCACCCCCATCGACGGCAGCGTCCTCGCGACCGTGAAGGAGGCCAACGCCAAGGACTACGAGCGCACCGTCAAGGCGCTGGAGGCCGCGTTCGTGGCGTGGCGCGCCGTCCCCGCCCCCCGCCGCGGCGAGCTGGTGCGCCAGTGGGGCGAGCGCCTGCGGACGCTGAAGGAGCCGCTCGGCCGCCTCGTCAGCCTGGAGATGGGCAAGAGCCTGCAGGAGGGCCTGGGCGAAGTGCAGGAGATGATTGACATCTGCGACTTCGCCGTCGGCCTGTCGCGCACCCTCGGCGGCAAGACGCTGCCCTCCGAGCGCCCGAGCCACCGCATGATGGAGCAGTGGCACCCGCTCGGCGTCGTCGGCGTCATCTCTGCCTTCAACTTCCCGGTCGCGGTCTACGCCTGGAACGCGGCCATCGCCCTCGTGTGCGGCGACGTCGTGCTGTGGAAGCCCAGCGAGAAGACGCCGCTCACCGCAATCGCCGTGCAGAAGGTCCTGGCCGAGTTGGCCGCCGAGCAGGGCCACCCCGGCATCGCGGGCCTCGTCGTCGGCGACGGCCCCACCATCGGGACCCTGATGACGAACGACCGCCGCATCCCCCTGGTCTCCGCCACCGGCTCCACCCGCATGGGCAAGGTCGTCGCGCAGGCCATCAGCGCCCGCCTGGGCCGCAGCATCCTCGAGTTGGGTGGCAACAACGCCATCATCGTGACGCCCAGCGCGGACCTCCACCTCGCCCTCCGGGCCGTCCTCTTCGGCGCCGTCGGCACGGCGGGCCAGCGCTGCACCACCACGCGCCGCCTCATCCTGCACAAGGACATCGCCAAGGAGTTCACGCAGCGCCTCACGAAGGCCTACGCGCAGGTCAAGGTCGGCGACCCCCTCGACGGCGGCAGCCAGATGGGCCCGCTCATCGACGAGGCCGCCGTCGCCGGCTTCACCAAGGCCGTCGCCGAGGCGAAGAGGCAGGGCGGCAAGGTGCTGTTCGGCGGCGCGACGCTGCCCGCGCTCGGCCCCTGCTACGTCCAGCCGACGCTCGTGCAGGCCCCCAAGGGCGACTTCCCGCTCGCGCAGGAGGAGACCTTCGCGCCCATCCTCTACCTCTTCGAGGTCGCCAGCCTCGACGAGGCCCTCGCGCTGCACAACGGCGTGCGGCAGGGGCTCTCCAGCGCCATCTTCACCACCGACGTCCGCGAGGCGGAGGCGTTCGTGTCCGCCACCGGCTCCGACTGCGGCATCGCCAACGTCAACCTCGGCACCTCGGGCGCGGAGATTGGCGGCGCGTTCGGCGGCGAGAAGGAAACGGGTGGCGGCCGCGAGTCCGGCAGCGACTCCTGGAAGCAGTACATGCGCCGCCAGACGAACACCGTCAACTACGGCAAGGACCTGCCCCTCGCGCAGGGCATCCAGTTCCACGTCTAGGTCACGTATTGGGCGCGTCCGGCCGCGGCATCCCGGGGATGTCGCAGTACTCGGCCTCGCGGTCCTCGACGTAGAGTTCGATCTCGCCGAACTCCAGCGTCGGCACGGTCATGTGAATGCGGTTGCCGCCGCGCAGCAGCCGGCCGGGGAAGCTCAGGTCCACGCGGTCGCCCTTGCGGAACAGAAACGGTTTCTCGGGCGTCACCTGCGTGAAGTCCACCGGCCCCTTCACCTGCTCGGGCTTGTACGCGATGCCGTTCACGACCACTATCGGCGCGCCCACGACGGTGCCGGTGCCGAGCGGGTTCTGGAGGACGAAGCCGAAGCGGCCGTCGGCGGTCTCGCGGAGGGAGCCCTTGCGGTAGAGCTTGCGCAGGAGGAAGTCCGGCACGCGCAGCGCCACGCCCCTGGATATGGGCAAACTGCTCAAGAGGGTTTTGCGATGCCTCTCGAACGGTGGGGCGCCAAGGTTGCTCCCGGCCCTGGCGCGCTACGCCATCTGCCCGGACGTCGCGGGACTCTGGAAATCCACCAAGGTCCCGCGCAGGGTCTGGAGGTCAATCAGCGGCATCCGCGCCGGGTCGGGCGTGAAGTTCAGCATCTTCTGGTACGCCGTCTGGCTCTGCCAGGTGCCGCAGTTGACCATCTGCACGCCCCGGTAGCTCTCGATGCCGGGGACGTGGACGTGGCCGGTGACGAAGAGGTCCGGCACCTCGCTGATGACGAGGTAGTCCTTGTGCTCCGGCGCCACGGGCGTGCGCTCGCCGTAGAGCGGCGCGAGGTGGCGGCTCTGGAGCATCTGCTTCATCACCGGCAGCGGCTTCTCGTACTCCAGGTTCACGACCGAGGTCGCGAAGTCGATGAGGCTGTTGCCGTGGTACCCCAGCGTCGTGACGCCGTGCAGGCGGAACGTGGCCGGGTTCGCCACGAAGCGCGCCGCGTGGTGCTCGAACCGCTCGCGCACCTCCTTGCTGAACGCCGGCTGCGGCTCGGCGGGGCGGCTGGCGTCGTGGTTGCCGGGCTGGATGACCACCTCGACGTGGTCCGGCACCGCGCCCATCCAGTCGCCGAACGCGCCGTACTGGTCGTAGATGTCCGGGATGCTCAGCTCGTCCTGCTGGCCCGGGTAGATGCCGACGCCGTCCACGAGGTCGCCGGGGATGACGAGGTACTTGATGCGGCCCGCGGCGTCGCGCTCGCGCCGGCTGGCGCCGCCGCCGTTGAGCCAACCCAGCATGCGCTTCCAGTTCTCGTTGAGGAAGGTGTGGCTGCCGACGTGGATGTCGCTCAGGAACGCGGCCATCAGCGGCACCTCGGCGCCGCGCTTGGGCTCCCCGGTCGGCATCGGGACGTCGGGGCGGACGAGCGACTCCGCGAACAGCATGTCGCCCTTGCCGGTGGCCTGCCCCACCACGCCAATCACCTCGTCCTGCACCAGCGTGTCCGCCATCGCCATCAGCGGCCGGTCGTCGGCGCGCACCAGGACGGGGATGGCGCCGCTCTGGTCCTCGACCTCGATGCGCTTGTGGCCGTTCTTGGTCGTGGCGACCTCCACGATCATGCCGATGACCTGCACCTCCTGCGCGCCCGGCTTGATGCGCTCGATGGGCCCCGCGTTGCGGAGCTGGCGGTGCTGGCGCAGCATCTTCGAGATTTGCGCGTAGCGGTCCTGGAAGTAGGTCACGAAGTCGGCGGTGGTGCCCTCGCAGGTGGAGTTGCCCGTCATGTCGGCCACCACCTCCAGGCGCCCCGCGTGCTCGGCCGCGAGGGGCCGCCACTCGCCGCGCGGCAGCACCTTGAACGAGCGGGCGTCCTCGCGGGTGCCGTGCGGCGGCGCGGCGTCCACCGTCACCTCCACCTCGTCTTCCGCCTCCGCGTCCTCGCCCTGGGGTTTCGCGCCGCCGTCGTAGATGGCCGCGGCCGCGCGCCGCATCGCCTCCTTGCGCGCGTGCTGCGCCTCGGAGCTGGGCGGCGGGGGCGGCGGGGCGGGCGCGGCCGCCTCGCGGTGCTGCTGCTCAAGGCCCGACCAGAGCGCGCGGTCGAGGTAGAACGGGACCTCCTGCAGGCCGCCGAGGACCGCCTGCACGCGCACGGCGCCGTCGGCGCTCCCGGCCAGGTCGGCCAGCAGGGCCGGCTCGGCGAGCGCCCCGTGCGCCTCGAAGAGGGCGACAAGCTCGCGGCGCGCGTCCTCCGGCATCCCAGGAGGCCGACTCCGGCCCGGGGCAAATAGCTATGCGCGGCCCGTCCAGTTGGTCAGGCGGAGCCGAGCGCGGCAAGGACCGCGGCCACCGCGCGGGGGTTGTGGCTCGGCTCCAGGAAATGCCCCGCGCCGGGCAGGACGGTGAGCTTCGCGGGCGGCTGGAACGCGTCGGCCAGGCGCTGCGCCTCGGCTGGCGTCACGAAGGGGTCCCCGTCGCCGACGACGATGTGCGTTGCGGCGCGGACCCTGGGCGCGTCGGCGAGCGGGTCGAGCGGGGTCTCCCGGACGTGCAGCGGGACCCCGACGAGGACGAGGCGCCCCGGCGTGCGCAACGCCGCGAGGCGGCACCCGACCGCCGCGCCGAACGAGTAGCCGACGACGACGGGCGCGCCCAGCGCGTCGAACATGGCGAGCGCGTCCTGTGTCTCGCCCTCGCCCCGCGCGTAGCTGCCCGCGCTGCGGCCGACGCCCCGGAAATCGAAGCGCACCGCCCGGAACCCGGCCTCCCCGAGCGCAACGGCCAGGTCGTACACGAGGCGGCTGCCCATCGTGCCGCCGAACTGCGGGTGCGGAGGCAGGAGCAGGGCGGGGCGGCCGTCCGCGGGGCCATGCAGCCGCGCGTCGAGCGGGCCGGCGGGTCCAGCGAAGAGGCGCGAGTCCATCTCGGCAGGACGCGGATGCGTTGGCGCCTCAAAAGTGCAGGCCGCGGCGGCGCGGGCCCTGCCCGGGGAGCGTCCCCAACAGAGGAATTGCTGGCCCCAGGCGGCGAAGGTCTCCCCCAGTTGCGCCCCTTTTCGGCACCTATCCGGGTTGCACCCGTATATCTATACGGGAGGGTGTTCCCTTAGTTGCCTTGATTCTCGTTGCCACGACTGCGAGTCACCGCGCCTGAGATGATGCAACTTTGAACCAAGCTTACCTGGAAAGGGCGGCAGCGACAGCGCACCGGATTGACCTGCCGTGCGAGCAGACGGGATTCTCGCCGCCGCCGTGCGACGTCCACATCAAGCTCCTGCCCGGCAGCGCCTTGGGAGACAGCTGGACGCTGCTGGCCCACGCCGCCGCCGGCAAGCCGGAGATGCTGGCGCGCTGGCTGCGGCCCCACCCCGGCGTCGAGGGCATCCGGGTGGCGCCCGGCCTCGCGCCCAAGCTGCTGCGCGCCACGCTCGCGGAGATCCCGCCCGCGTGGGCCATGGTGGCCTCGCACGCCCGGGTGCACCACCTCGACCTCTCCCCCGAGGGCCACGCCTCGTGGTTCGTCGAGGGCGTGCGCGCCCAGGTGTGGGCGCTGGTGAAGCGCCTGGAGGAGGCGCCCGGCCCGCCGCTGCCCGCCCGCGAGGTGCGCTGCCGCCCCGTGCACGCCGGCCGGAGCGACGCGCCCGTCTCGCGGCGCCAGTTCGAGACGCTCGCCACCGCCGTCGCACTCGGCTACTACGAGATTCCGCACCGCATCGACCTGCGCACGCTGGCCACCCACAGCGGCGTCAGCCTCGGCTCGGCCTCCGAGCTCCTGCGCCGCGCCGAGGGCGCCGTCCTGACCCACTACGTCGACTCCAGCCTCATGGGCTGGCCCGCGCTGGCCGACGAGACCCCCGCCCACCCGTTCCGGTCGATGGACAACCTCGCCCGCCCCTGAGCCGCTACTTGCGCGCGCGCCCCAGGGCCGCCAGGGCGTCCGGCTTGCCGGCCACCCCGGCGGGGCCGGGCTGGGGGGCCTCGCCGTGGAACCCCTTGGCGGCGCGGATGCCCGGGCCGGGGCGCACCGCCGCGTGCTTGGGCAGGCTGAAGCCGAACGTGGCGCCCTGGCCCGGCCCGGGGCTCTCCGCCCAAATCTCGCCGCCGGACTCCTCGATGATGCCCTTGGAGATGAACAGTCCCAGGCCGGTCCCGGCCGGCGCGCCGGGGATGTCCTCGTGCAGGCGGCCGAAGGGGCGGAACAGGTCCCCGCTCTTCTCCCGGGGGAAGCCAGCGCCGGTGTCGGCGACCGTCACCACGGACGCGTCCTCGCGCTCCACGGCCTCGACGGTGACGCTGCCCTCCGGCGGCGTGAACTTGAGGGCGTTGCCGATGAGGTTGAACAGCACCTGCACCATGCGGTCCCCGTCCGCGAAGGCCGGCGCGCTGCCCGTGGCCTTCGTCCGCAGGGTGACGCCGGCCTGGTCGGCCTGCGCCTGGAACGACCCCACGGCGTCGGCCACCAGGTCGCGCAGGTCCACCTGCGACGGGTCCAGCTTGAGTTGGCCCATGTTGAGGCTGGAGGCCGACAGCAGGTCCTTCACCAGCACCGCGAGCCGGATGACGTTGCGCTCGATGGAGGCCAGCCCGAGCGTCTGCCGGGAGTCCAGCCCGGGGCTCTCCTTGAGCGTCTGGAGCTGCAGCAGCACGGGGGTGAGGGGCGTGTTCAGCTCGTGCGAGGCGCGGCTCATGAACTCGGAGCGCATGCGGGCAATCTCCTGCAGGTGGAACACCTCCTGCTGCTGCCGCTCCTGCGCGGCGCGCGCGCTCTGGTCGCGGTGGCGCTCCCCGACGTCGTGCTCGATGAGGGAGGCGCCCACCATCTGGCCGTCGGCGTCGAAGATGGGGCTGGCCGCCACCGAGACCTCCTTGATGTCGCGGCGCTTGCACAGGCGGTGCGTCTCGAAGCGGTGGACGCGCTGCCCCGCCGCCAGCTTCGCCACCATGCCCTCCCACTCTTGGCGCCGGTCCTCCGGCACGCAGAAGTCGACCAGCGCGCGCCCCCGCGCCTCCTCCTCGGTGTAGCCGTAGAGGACGGTGGCGCCGCGGCTCCAGCTCTGCACGACCCCGGCGGCGTCGATGCTGATGATGGCCTCCTCGGAGGAGTCCACCACGGCGGCGAGCCGGGCGCTGGCGAGCTGGGCCGCGCGCACCGAGGTCAGGTCGCGCACGAAGGCCTCCACGACGCGCTCGCCCAGGCCGAGGCCGGGCTGCGCCTGCACCTCCACCCAGACGTGGCTGCCGTCGTCGCGGCGGATGCGCAGCTCCAGGGGCTTGTAGGGGGGGCCGGCGCGGAGGGCGCTCTCGATGCGCTTGCGGTCGGCCGCGTCCACGTGGCGCGCCAGGTCGCCCACCGGCCGGGCGAGGATGTCGGCGGGGGAGGCGTACCCGAGGAGCTGGGCCAGGGCGTCGTTGGCGATGAGGACCTTGCCGTCCTGGTTGGCCTGCGCGACGGCCACGGGCGCGTGCTCGATGAGGGCGCGGAAGCGCTGCTCGGCGGCCTCCAGCTGCTCCTCCAGGACGTCGCTGGCGTGCTTGGCGCGCAGGACCGCCACGCCGACCGCGAGGTCGCCGGCCAGCTCGCGCAGCAGCGCCACCTCCTCGGGGGCGAACGCGTCGGGCTCGCGGGCGTAGACGGTGAGTGCGCCGGCGCCGTGCGGGCCGAACTGGACGGGGAAGGCGCAGACGGCGGCGTAGCCAAGCTGCTCCGCCTCCGGGAAGCGCCGCCGCAGAGCGGGGTGGGCGGGGATGCCGCGCACCACCTGCGGCCGCTGCTCGCGGATGGCGCGGACGGTCGGGCTGTGGCTGCCGGCGTCGTTCGCCCACGGCGGCTCGGCGCCGCGCACGCCCGACGGCTCCGTCCCCGCGTGGGCGAGGGAAGTGAGGATGGAGGTGCCCGGCTCGGTCTCGCTGACCCAGGCCATGCAGTAGTCCCCGACGTCGATGAGGATGCGGCACATCTCGGAGAGCAGCGCCTCCTCGTCATAGGAGCGCACGATGGCCTGGCTGCACAGGCTGACCACGCGCCGCGTCCGCTCGACGCGCTGCAGCAGCTGCGGGGGCTTGCGTTCCCATCCCACGCCTCACAATGAGGGCCCCGGCTGCTTGGCTGTTTGCCAAACCGAAACTGTCTGGTCATGCCAGACATATGACGGCCAGAAACAGGAATGGAGGGACGAAAGGCTCCAACCGGGGGACTCCCAGGCCGCTGCGATGGACGAGGAGGGATTCGAACCCCCGGCCTCTGCCTTGCGAAGGCAGCGATCTACCAACTGATCTACTCGCCCGGATGCGTGCGTTCCCGAGGGCCCGCTTGGCGGGCGACATGGGGCCTGGTGAAAAGGGTTTGGAGGTGGCTCCAGGAGGGCGCGGCGCCGCGGCCGGGAGGTCGAACCGCTTATCTATGGTCCCCCAGTCGCCCGCCCAGCGGGCTCGTAGCTTAGACTGGTAGAGCACCCGGCTGATAACCGGGAGGTCCACGGTTCAAATCCGTGCGAGCCCATTTGCGCGCTGACTCAATCCGCTCGGAGAGTGGAACGATGCCCAGAAGAGCCTGAGCCCGTTTCTTCGCGGGGGCACGTAGCCTAGCCCGGATATGGCAGCGGACTTCTAAGCCGCAGATCGTGCGTTCGAATCGCACCGTGCCCGTCTCATTCCCCATCCCGCCCCAGTCGGCCGTCAACGTTGGCCCGACTCCCCCCGCCGGCGGCGGGTGGAGCCTGACATGTTCGGGGTCTCCAGTGGAAATTTCCCGGACCTGTCCGGCAGGGCTATCTGGCTAAACTGGCGTTGTTCCTTCGGTTGGTCGCCATGGTGTCTCTCTCGTGCAGCCGGTGTCGGAGTCCTACGGTCCCGCTGGGCGCCAACCTGGCCGCGTGCCGCCGCTGCGACACCGTGCAGGTGGTCCCGGCGCCGTGGCGCGCCCCCGAGGCCGCCGCCTCGCTGGCCAACTAGGCCGCGCAGGGTTCCAACGCGTGTTCCAAGCCAGCCGTGCGCCCAGCTAGACGAACGGGCAGGCTTGCAGTTCGCGGCGTCCCCGCAGGTGGAGCAGCGCGAGCCCTGCCGTGTGCAGCGCCCAGATGGCGAACAGGCTCGACCAGAAGACCATCCCCGTCGTGCCGGTGAGGCCGTTGGCGGCGAGGCCAAGGAGGGCGACGAGGGCCAGGATGCCGGCGAGGCGGATGAGGAAGCCGCGCAGGCCGGGCGCGATGTCCTGGCGTTTTGCCCCGACGGCGATGACGGCGAGCCCCGCGACGTGGACGACGACGAGGGCGACGAGGTACACCTGCGCGGCCATGGCGTGCTGCCAGAGGAGGATGGGGGCGAGAGCGAGCGTGGTCGCGGCGAGCAGGCCGGTCTTCCAGTAGAAGGTGCGGCGGTTGCCGAAGGCCAGGAGAGGGGTCCTGGGTGCGTCCACGCCTGGGGTTTCGGGTCGCCTTATTTCATGTCTGTGCCGGCGCGGCGTTGACATGGCCAGACTTGTCAGGCGCCTGTTGGCGCCGTTTCCGGCCCCTCATGCGAACCGCTTTCATCCAAGGGCCGGATACCTGGATAGGGGCGGAAGGACAGTCTTCTTATAGAAGTGCTGACCAATGCCCCGCTGGAGCCTCAAATGCCCAAGTCCGAAGCCACACTGCGTGTCGTCGAAGCGCTCCAGCAGGACGTGTCCTACGGCCGCGCCCGCCTCGACGGCCAGACCCGTGTGGAGCTGAACCTCAGCCCCGGCGACATCATCGAGATCAAGGGCCACAAGACGACGGCCGCCGTCGTCTGGCGCTCGCACCCCGGCGACGAGGGCAAGGGCATCATCCACGTCGACAACCTGACCCGCAAGAACGCCGGCGTCAGCATCGGCGACAAGGTCACCATCAAGAAGGCCGAGGTCAAGCCCGCCAAGCAGGTCACCCTCGCGCCCGCCATCTCGCAGGACCAGCAGATCCAGTTCGGCGACGGCATCGACGCCCTCGCCAAGCGCGGCCTGCTCAAGCGCCCCTGCGTCCAGGGCGACATCGTCGTCGTCCCCAACATCGCGCTGTTCGGCAACGCGCTGCCCTTCAGCATCATCAGCACCAACCCCAAGGGCATCGTCCTCATCAACGAGGAGACCCAGATCAAGGTCAACGAGGAGGCCGCGGCGCAGGCCGGCCAGGCCGCCAGCACGGTGTCCTACGAGGACATCGGCGGCCTCAAGGACCAGCTGCAGAACGTGCGGGAGATGATCGAGCTCCCGCTCAAGCACCCCGAGCTGTTCGACCGCCTCGGCATCGACCCCCCGAAGGGCGTCCTGCTGCACGGCCCGCCCGGCACCGGCAAGACGATGATCGCCAAGGCGGTCGCGAACGAGGCCGGCGCGCAGTTCTACACCATCAACGGCCCCGAGATCATGAGCAAGTTCTACGGCCAGTCCGAGGAGAACCTGCGCAAGACCTTCGAGGAGGCCGAGAAGAACGCGCCCAGCATCATCTTCATCGACGAGATGGACGC